>CAYGGC010000004.1:48169-82712 GCA_964349465.1 uncultured Gammaproteobacteria bacterium | reverse complement strand
TTGTGACCCCGCATCCTGGTGTCACCATTTTGCAACGCTCACACCGATAGTGACACGAGGTCAACTCAATGAAGTGGTCCGTGACCGGGCCGAAGACGGTGCCGTGGCAGGAAAAACACTCCGGACTATCGACCGGCACGAGCCTGCTGCAGGTGTCGCGGAGAACCTTGTTCGTCGGTTTCAGGCAGGTTTTCACCTGCCAATGGCCGCGCGACTGATCGAAACGATACCCGCGATCATCGACCAGTTGTTGGAGATGCGCGCAAAGCTCTGGAACGGGAAATGTTGGCGACGACGTCGTCATTCAACCCTCCGGTGTGAGAGATTGGCCGTGATTCAGTAAAGGTGCAGAAAAATACCCTACTCCTTGGAGTACGGGGAGTCAAGTCGAGAATATTATTCGTAGCGCAACGCTTCGATCGGATCTTTTTTTGCCGCGCGGATCGCCGGCAGAAGTCCAAAGAGAATTCCAACCGCTAACGAAAATCCAGTTGCAATAAGAATCGATTGGAGATTGATAACGATTTCCAGATTCGCTTTCGCTGATACAACGATGCTAGCTAAGAAGACAATCAGCACGCCAATCACCCCTCCGAGGAGGGAAATGAAGGCTGATTCGGTCAGAAATTGCGTTAGAATACTCGCCCGTGTTGCGCCTAAGGCTTTACGGAGGCCAATTTCTTTCGTTCGTTCAGAAACCGCAACCAGCATGATATTCATAATCCCGATTCCTCCGACGATGAGTGAAATTGAGGCTAGACCAACGATCGCTGAGGTAATCAGGGTCAAGATACGATTGACAACCCCAAGTAAGTCATCCTGCGTTAAAACCGAGAAGTCTTCACTGCCGTGTCGTTCGAGCATCACTGCTTTGACTTTTTTCGCGACCTCCTTCACATCGATGTCCGGATTTGTTTGCAGGAGGATTCGAAAGATTTGCGTGTTCTCATTAATGATTTTTGCGGTTGTATACGGAACAAAAAGAGCATTAGAAAAACCCGATCCACCAAAAGCTGAAGTTGAAGCTGGTGTTTCGAGCGAACCAATAATTTCAAAATCTTCTTTTCCGAATTTTACGGTACGACCAATGACGTCGGCCGACGATGCCCCAGGAAACAATGCTGCGCGAGGGCCGTTATCAATCACCATGACTTTCCGTTTTTCAATAAGATCGTTCTGATCAATGAGTCGGCCAGCAGCAAGCTTAGCTGTTGAAAATAATTCAAAATAACTCGGTTCGACGGCCAGATTTGTTGCGCCAATCGCTGAACGATTGTCGACAGTGGCTAATCCTGCTAAAAGAGATAAAATTGCGCTGTCGGTGATTTCGGGTAGTTCGCGGAGCGCGAGAACGTCCTCGTCTGTTAGAGTTGAGGCGCCGGCCGATGCAGCCGGGTTTGGGTTACCATCTTTATCGAGAATCTGTCCCGAGGCGATAAACACCAAATTCGATCCGAGCTCTGTCACTTCTGAAGACACTTGTTTTTTTATCCCTTGTCCGAGACCAATTAAAGCGATGATCTGTGCCACGCCAATAATAACACCAAGCATGGTCAAAACCGACCGGGTTTTTTTCGACCAAATCGAACGGAGTGCAGTGAAGAAGGCTTGTTTAAGCATGGGTGACGATATGGCCATCTTTAATACGGATAGTTCGGTTGGCCTTCGCGGCTAATTCCTCGCTGTGCGTAACCATAACAAGAGTCGTTCCCGAAGCGTTCAAGTCCATCAGGATTTTCATCACCTCATCGCCCGATTTTGAATCAAGGTTCCCGGTCGGCTCATCGGCCAAAATCACTTTTGGTGAATTCATGAGCGCTCGTGCTATTGCGACCCGTTGGCGCTCGCCGCCTGAGAGTTTTGGAATTTTGTGATGGACACGATGTTCGAGACCAACTTGCTTCAACAACGCCATCGCTTGCTCTTTTGCTTTTCCGTTCGGCCGTCGAAGATAATTGTTTGGCAGTAAAACGTTTGCTACAACATCAACATTCGCCAGCAGATTAAAGTTTTGAAAAATAAACCCAATAACCTCGCTCCGTAGCTTCGCTTGCTCACTATCGGACATAGTGAGTGACACTGGTTTGCCGTTTAAGGTATAGGATCCGCGCGACGGCCGATCGAGGAGGCCGATAATATTCATGAGGGTTGATTTACCTGACCCAGACGGCCCCATAACCGCGACAAATTCGCCCGACTGAATATCAAGACTGATGTCATCAAGCGCGTGAAAATCGCTTTCACCGCTCTGAAAGGTTTTGGTGATGTGCTGCAGGGAAATCAGGGACATAGCGCCCTGAGTTTACCAAAAAACTTCACCCTCGTCTATGTCGTAACCAGCCTCTGGCGCGGCCAATAGAGAACGAGTCCGAGGGCCACAATTGAGGAAAAACTTAGTAACCAGCCCCAGAAAAATTCTCGCGGCTGATAGGTAAAAAGAAGTTCATGCTCACCGGCGGTCACGGGGACAGCGCGGAGGGCGTGATTGGTCGGCAGAATCTTTGTTTCAACACCATCAACCGTCGCACGCCAACCTTCCGCGTAGGCATCGGCCAGAATCACAACACCAGCCTGCGGCGCATTCACGCGTAACACTACCTGATTCGATTTGGAAAACTTCATGACGACCGGAGCGAATACCGCTTCACCGCTAGCCGGAATATTTTTTCCGGTTTCAATCACCGGGACGTCAGCGGAAAATGTCTCCGCCCGAACCGCGCGGAGACTCGCGGCCGCATCAGGCACCTCTTGAATTTTTGTCGTGAACCAGACCCGAGGTTGCCATTTCGCGTTTTCGTATATACGAACTTTTGTATCTTCTGCGATCATAGTCCAGCCGTCGCTGGTTAGGACTGGATCCAGGAGAGCAATGTCACGGGTGGCCACCAAACCATATTGAACGGATAAGCTGTTCAGAATTTCACCTGGTTTCGTCGCGCCTTTGAGATGCGAGCCGCTGCGCGTGAGTACACCGTCAACCAGTTCATCGTAACGCTTCAAACGGACAACATCGTACCCACGAACATCCATCAGATCGTAGACCATCGCCGTGTTCGGCTCGAGTGGTGTCCGCCCGCGACCAAGTCCAAAACTCACAATCCGGCTGTCGCTCGATCGGCGTGCGGTCAAGGACTCGAGGACTGGCGTTGTCGTCGGTTTTTCGGCAGCACTGAATGAGGGATTATAATTCTGCCAAAGCACGAGCGGCCCGACCAGCATCGCCACACCAACCACACCGACCATCCACCGTGACGATGCTTGTACCAATAACGCGATGAACAACGTGCCCAGGCCCGCGCCGGCCAAGACCAGCTCGGTTTTCCAATCTACACCGATACCGAGCTTCCAACCAATCAGCGTCATGACGGCAAGCAGAAATACGCTAACGATCGTACATTTTTTCCACGAGACTCGTCGATCATGTACAGTGCCTACGCCGTACGCCGCGAAAATCAAGAAACAGAAGACAACGATAAATCGTAGTCGGTCGGTTTGGGTTTGTTGGAGAAGTGGCAAGATATTCACGAGCTCAAAGATTGGCGCATGCGCCATCGCGCCGAGAGCGATGAATGATGCGCCAGCCGAAAATTTCACTAGTCGCTCGCGCCAGCTGGTGATCAATCCAAGAATCGCGAAGAACAGCGTCACTGCCCCAACTGATCCAGCCAGCTCATTCATATTCGCATATACATCGCCGCCCGGAAATCGATATTTTCCGCTCGCCGGATTTCCGTTCACAAACGGACTGAGCATTGGCAAGAGCCGCTCGAGAGATTGCCGCGCGTCCTTCACCGAGCTCCAGCCGCGCCACGAACCATCACGCACGGCCACGAAAAGATTTGTTTCTCCGTATCCGCCACGTCCCGTTTCATAGACCGGGCTTTGACGGATGTAGCTCGCGGTTGGCAGAAGTTGCACTGCGGCAAGGCTGGTCCCGAGCATCACCGCTATGACGAGTGATACGGCTTGGCGCCAACCCGGCCGGAGAACAACCAGCGTATACGCCGAAGAAAAAAGTAAAAGAAAAATAGAAATTTGAATGTTACCACTGAACCACTGCGCCGCAACCGCGCCGACGGTTATGAGCCAGCCGCGTCGTTCGCGCCGAGCCAGATACTCAAGCCCAACCAGAAGGAGCGGAAGCCATGCAAACGTAGCAAACAGCGGGTATGAAACCCACACAACCGCTGGCGCCGACAGAGAAGCTGCCGCGCCTATCACAACCGCTACCGAGGCGGAAAAGCCGCGAACGCGCAGCCACCAAGCGGTAAAAAATCCGAACAGAATAAGTCGACTGACCGCGAGAAAAAGAAAACTATGCTCAACTGGAAATCGGGTAACGAGCGTAAAGAACTTCAGTGGCTCAAAAATAGCGCTCTGATCATTCGCCAGGAATGGTGCGCCGGCCATCAGATAGGGATTCCACAGTGGAAACTCTCCTCGTGTGATCGCTTGAACGGCAAATTTTTGCCACGGATAAAATTGCAGGAGCACGTCGGAGAGTAACGGGTTCTTCGGAGTAACTTTCTCAGCCCAAACATCATCAATCACCGACAAGATATCAGTTGGCACTAAGCTTTCGCCACGTATAATCGGTTTAAGAAATAGTAACAGCGGTACGAATACCAAAACCGACCACCCGGCAATGTGTTGCAGGAGTGGTCGGTTGAACTTCATCAGAGGTAATCGTTAGGCTGCTGGCTTTTCTTCAGTCGCCGGTTCAGCATCTTTCGCCGGTTCGTCCTCGAGACTGACGCCAGCGAGCGCTGGGTCGCTTACGCGTTCGCCGTCAGCCGTGGCCGGCGCGCCGTCGTCTAGTTGTTTGAGTGAGAGCCCGAGACGATGTGAATCCGGTTCGATCGAGATGATTTTGAATTCTCGGTTTTCGCCTTCCTTCAAAACTTCGGCGGCCGAGTGAATCATCTTTTTCGATAATTCGGAAATGTGGGCGAGGCCGTGAATCTCTTCATCAAGTTCAACGAAAGCGCCGAACGGATTGAGTTTCAACACTTTGCCTTTAACGATTTGACCGACCGTGTAGCGTTCCACTGCGGTCTTCCACGGGTCGTCTTTTAAGCGCTTGAGTGAGAGTGAGATTTTTGTCCCTTCGATCCCGATAATCAGGGCGCTGACTTGGTCGCCGACTTTCAAGATATCGCGCGGGTTATCGACGCGCTGCCAAGCAATTTCAGAAATGTGAATTAGCCCTTCGAGATGGGTACCGAATTCGACGAAGGCGCCAAAGTCCACCACGCCGGTAACTTTCCCTTCGATCGTGTCGCCGACTTTGTAGTCCGCCACCATCGCCGCGTGTTCTTTCGCCCAGGCCGCTTTCTCAGAAACAATCAGTTTTTCTTCGGCCTCGTTGACGTCGATCACTTTCGTCCGCATGAGTTTCCCGACGAAGGATTGGAGGATTTCGAGAATGCGTTGCTTATCACCGCCGTCGACGCGTGGGTAATGTTCTGGTGTAAGTTGTGAAACTGGCAAGAACCCTTCGATTCGACCGACTTTGACCATCAAACCACCACGGTTTGCATCAATCACTTCGGTGTCGATAACTTCACCGCTGTTCAGCAGTCGAGTCAATTCGTCCCAAGCCTTCTGGTGACCAGCCGAGCGGAACGACAATTCCATCTGACCTGATTCATTTTCTAGTTCCAGGACGGTCGCTTGCGCGATGTCACCGGTTTTCAAGTCAGCGGTTTCACCAGATTCATCGATCAGTTCCTTACCGCGGATGATTCCGGTCGTAATGCCATCAATATCTAACAACGCCTCATTCTTTGAGACGGTAATAACTTTTCCTTGAATAATATCGCCAACCTGCGGAATCCGCGGGAGCGATTCGTGTTGCAACAACTGCTCCAATTCTGATGGAGGAGTTTGGGGGGTGGGGAGGGTACTCATGAACTCTTGGATTGTCTTAACCAGACAGCTTTGTCGTGGTCCCGACGACACTCGGCGTCAGGGGGATTGAATGAGTGTTTTCTATGAAATAAGACCGACCGACTCTACCGCATTTTCCTTCTCTTTGCAAGGGGGAGCGATAGATTCATTGACAATACTGATAAAATGTGATATAATATTGATATGGGTAGTCTTCCATCCTTTTCCAACCGCTTTTTGGGCCGTCGTGCGGCATCCGGTTTTTCGCGTCCAAGTCGGAGCGGCCCGACTTCGCCACGGCATCAAAGCTTTCGACTCACCCGGCCGGCGAAAGAAAAAATGATTACTCGCGCCGTTGGCTCGTACTTGCCGCAGGCGGTAAAAAAAGAATTGAAAGGCCTCGAAGAGCAAATTGTCCATGCGGTTGGTCGAGGAGATAAAACCTTCATTGATCAGGATGGCGTTGAGCATGAGATTTCCAAAGAAATGCGTTTTTTTGCCAAAGAAGCGCGCCAGGGCGGGCACACGTTAACAAAAAAATCCGAAGTTCAGGATTTTGGCGAAGGCTTTATTGAAACCGCTCGTGAGGAGGGGATGAAGCTCCGGAGTGGATACAATATCGGTACGGAAAAAGACGTCGCGAAGAAGCTTGTGGCGACCGAAGAAAAAGCCAATCAACCAACTGAGTCTCATGACGCCCTCCGAGCGCATCGCGCCCACCATCAAGACCTAAACGCGATGCGTCAGCGCCTTGGTCTAGCGGCAAATTCTTCCGAAGCGGTTAGCCCAGCCCACGAGCCGAGCTCGCCATCGATTCAGCCGTTGCCAGTCGCGCCTCTCCCAAGCGTCAATCGACCGGTCAGTCTGGTTAGTGGGGGAATGTCTTCCTTCCAACATGAGCACGATGATCATCAACCGGACGCACCAACCGTCGTCGCGGCGACCAACGACCCGATCAGTGAAGAAAACCAGGCCATTGCCGAATCCATCCCGCCGGCCAACGACGTGAGTTTGCCTGATACAACAAACATCGATCGGGGCCTGCCGTTTTAGGCCAAGGTCAGACCAAAAGCGTCACAGACCGCCTGTTGTCAGGCCTGGCTTTTTTTGGTATGCTGAACAGGTCTTACCCACGGGTAACCGCAGTATTTCCTATGGTCATATCATGGCTCGGCGACGCCGGCATTCGATTCCAAACTAAGGACGCAGTCCTCGTTATAGATCCACCTAGTCAGGAGACGGGTTTTCGTACACCGAAGCAGGCGGCTGATATTGTCGCGGTGACGCGTAAAGAGGGACGCGATCCGAAAGCGGTTGGCGGCGAGCCAATGCTCCTCGAAACTCCGGGCGAATATGAACGAAAAAATATTTTCGTCTATGGACTTGGCCTCCCTTCAGAACCGCACCATGTCCACTGGCGTGTTGAGGCGGAGGAAATGAGCTTCGGCCATCTTGGCAACCTCCAACACGGTCTTGAGGCCAATGAACTAGCTCAGCTCGAAGGAGTTGATGTGTTGTTCGTGCCGGTTGGTGGAGGTGATGTCTTAACGCCGGCTCGGGCCGCTGAGATGATTAGCCAGATCGAGCCACGCGTCGTCATCCCGATTCAGTACAAAGCCGGCGCGGGCAAAGCCGCCTACGGTTCGGTTGACGCGTTCCTGAAAGATCTTGGTGGTAAGCAAGATGAACCGGTCGGAAAATGGAAAATTCAAAAAAAGGATTTACCAGCCGAAGATACGCAGGTCGTTCTCTTAACGATTGAATAGGTATGGCCGCTCGGTCATCATCACGACAACGCTCGGTTCCAGTTTCCGTCGTGGTTGAACGCCGAACACGTCCCGCTTCGACGCCGACCCCGCAGGTTCCGTATCGGCCGCCGACGCGTCCAGCCCCGATGACGCCAACCTGGAACGACCATCACCGCCGACGAATGATGTGGATCGTTGTTGGCGTCGGGACGTTCATGATTATCCTGATCTGGATCAGTGTCTTCTCGGCCCAACTTCGCGGGACCGCCCCAACCTTCTTCGGCGATGTCACGCAACTAATCCGGAATGTCCGCTGGCCGTGGGAACCGGAACCAATCACGCCTCAAGAACAAGAAATCCGCGAACTCGAACAACAAGTCTTCCCTCAATTTCAGTAATCGAATCATCGCATCTGTATGGCTGACGACAAGAAACCGGCCAAGCCGGGCCAAGAAAAAAATTCGTTCGCGATCGGCACGATTGAAGCCCGGCCGCTCGTAACCGAAATGCAAGAGTCGTATCTCGATTACGCGATGAGCGTCATTGTTCAGCGTGCCTTGCCGGACGTTCGTGATGGCTTGAAACCGGTCCACCGCCGGATCTTGTATGCCATGTGGGATATCGGCCTACGGGCCGGGGCAAAATATAAAAAGTCCGCGGCCGTCGTCGGTGAAGTGCTCGGGAAATACCATCCGCACGGCGACTCTTCCGTCTATGACGCGATGGTCCGGATGGCCCAAGATTTTGCGATGCGATACCCGTTGGTTGACGGCCAGGGAAACTTCGGTTCGATGGACGGCGATAACCCGGCGGCCATGCGGTATACCGAAGCCCGGTTAGCTCGAATCGCTTCGGAACTCCTCCTCGACCTTGATAAGGATACGGTCGACTTTGTGCCAAACTATGACGGCTCGCATCAAGAACCACGAGTTATGCCGGCCAAACTACCCAATCTCCTGCTGACCGGCACGGTCGGGATTGCGGTCGGGATGGCCACAAACATTCCGCCGCATAACCTCACCGAAATTATCGATGCGGTGACACACCTGATTGAAAACCCCGACGCTTCGGTTGATGATCTCACGCAATTCGTTAAAGGTCCAGATTTCCCGACCGGCGGCATTATTTACAGCAAGGCCGATATTAAATCAACCTACGCGACCGGCAAGGGCGCAATTGTGATGCGCGCGAAAACGGATATTGTTGAAGCGCGCGGCGGTTCATTCAATATCATCGTCAACGAAATTCCGTACCAGGTGAACAAGGCCACGCTGATCGAACGCATCGCCGAATTGGTCCGTGAAAAAAAGCTTGAAGGTATCCGCGACTTACGCGATGAATCGAACAAAGAGGGTGTCCGCGTCGTGATTGAACTAAAAAAGGATGCCTATCCGAAAAAAGTTCTGAACCGATTATTTACCCTGACCCAATTACAGGAGACGTTCCACGTCAACATGCTGGCCTTGGTCGATGGGATTCAGCCACGCGTGTTGACCCTCAAGATGGTCCTCGAGGAATATCTCAAGCACCGCCAAGTCGTCGTTCGACGCCGCGCCGAATACGAACTCAAAAAAGCCAAGGATCGCGATCATATTCTGAAAGGCTTACTGATTGCCCTCGCCAACATCCAAGATGTTATTCGGACGATCCAAAAATCGAAAGATAAGGACGAGGCGAAGGTGAATTTGATTACGAAATTTAAATTAACCGACTTGCAAGCAACTGCCATTCTCGAAATGCGCTTGCAACAGCTTGCGAACCTCGAACGTCTCAAAATCGAGCAGGAGCATAAAGAAAAACTAGCGTTGATTAAAGAGCTCGAGGGCTTACTCTCGTCGCCGAAAAAAATACTCGGCGTGATTAAAGATGAGTTATTGCAAATTAAAGAACAATTTGGCGATGAACGAAAAACAGAAATTGTCGCCGGCGCCGTTGGCTCGTTCTCGCAAGAAGATCTGATTCCGAACGAAGCAACAATCGTTACGATTACCCGCGACGGTTATATCAAGCGCGTCGCCCCAGACCAATTCAAAACCCAAGGTCGCGGCGGAAAAGGCGTGATTGGTCTGACCACCAAGGAAGAAGACATGGTCTCGCACTTCCTAAGTACCACGACGCACGCGGACATTTTGTTCTTCACAAATCGTGGTCGCGTCTTTGAGCTCAAGGCCTATGATATTCCGGTCGCGTCGCGGACCAGTAAGGGCCAAGCGATCGTCAACTTCTTGCAACTCCCAACCGAAGAAAAGGTCAACGTCGTTCTCTCGACGCCGGATCTCAAGCCATACAAATTCTTGGTCATGGTCACAAAGAACGGTGTGATTAAAAAAGTCGATATTGAATCCTTTAAAAACGTTCGCCGCTCGGGCCTGATCGCGATTACCCTGAAGAACGGCGATTCGTTGAAGTGGGTCAAGCCATCCACTGGCAAAGACGACATCATGCTCGTCACGTCGCTTGGCCAAGCCATCCGCTTCAAGGAAGCTGGTTTGCGCGCGATGGGTCGCGGCGCGGCCGGCGTCCGCGGTATCCGCCTCAAGGGCAAAGACGAAGTAGCCGGAATGGACCTGGTCCACGAAGGTAAGGCCGAGGCGAATGAACAGATCCTCGTCGTCATGCAGAATGGCCATGGCAAACGAACCTCACTCAAAGACTATAAAATCCAAGGTCGTGGCGGCTCGGGTATTCGGACGGCGAAAATTACCGACAAAACGGGACAGGCCGTCGCCGCCTTCATCGTCAACGCTGCCCTCGCGGAAAACGATATCATCATCATCTCCCAAAAAGGTCAGGTTATTCGCACCCCACTGAAATCCGTTTCCGTCCTTGGCCGAGATACGCAAGGTGTCAGGATTATGCGCTTCTCGGAAGAGAAGGACTTGGTTGCGAGCGTTACCTTTGTTTAGAAAGCCCGATTCAGCTTCAGCGCCCCGCCGCCGGCGGGGCGCTGTTTTGTGATCTGCCTACGCAAACCCTTGCCAAACAGGCTGATTTTTGCTATACTACGTACATTGTTATTTGATTGCTAAGCACCGAATCCGATGGGACTCCCCGCTAAACGACGTACAAAGCAGAGCAAGCGCGAACGCGCAGCGCATTTTGCTCTCAAAAAATTCACCCTCGCGACTTGCAGCCACTGCAAACGGAAGATCCGCCCGCACCAAGTTTGTCCACATTGTGGCTACTATAAAGGCCGTGAAGTCGTCAAAATGAAACTCAAGTCGGCGAAGAAGGTCAAAGCGACAAAAACCGCTAAGACGGAAAAGGCCGAACCGGCGACCAAAGAAGAGAAAAAGTAACCTCAACCCTGACAATCTATGTCCAACCGCCACCTGGCCCGGACCATCGCCATGCAGACCCTGTATGAATGGGACTTCAATGGCCGGCAACCAACCGACCTGGTGGCGCTGTTGAAGGATAATCAGAAGCAGTTCGCTCCTGATTTTTCCGATGATGGATTTTCCGAAGCCTTGATCCGCGGGGTGATGGCTCATGCCGATGAGATCGACGGCATAATTGTCAAATACGCGCCGGAATGGCCGCTTGATCAAATCACCATCGTCGATCGAAACATTCTACGCATCGGGGTATTTGAACTGAAATTTAGTACCGATGTTCCACCGAAGGTCGCTATCAATGAAGCGATTGAAGTGGCCAAAGGTTTTGGTGGAGAATCTTCGGGTAAATTCGTGAACGGCGTCCTCGGCGCAGTCTATCGCGACCTCCAAGCCGCCGGCGTTCACCCTGCCTCCACGGTCCCAGCTCCGACCGAACCAGCCAAGTAATTTTTTTGCATGACCGACTACAGCGCGTTTGAGGATATCCTCGAACATCATTTTCAGAATCCGGATTTACTCCGTCAGGCTCTTGTTCATCGGTCGTACCTGAATGAAAATCCTGATTTTCCGCTCGGCCACAACGAACGGCTGGAGTATCTTGGTGACGCTGTCTTAGAACTGGTCGTCAGCGACTACCTGTATCATCACTATCCAAACCCTGAAGGCGACCTGACTAACTGGCGGGCGAGTTTAGTAAACGCGAAAGCACTGTCTGATGTCGCGAAGGACCTTGATCTTGATTCGTGGCTGTTGATGAGCCGCGGAGAAGCAAAGGATAAGCAATCAAAAGCGCGACAGAATATTCACGCCAACGCAATCGAATCGCTGATCGGCGCAATGTACCTCGACGGGGGAATGGCTCCCGCTAAACAGTTTATTGATAAGCGCGTGATTAGCCGCTTAGCCGCGATTCTTGCGAACGAACTGTACGTCGATCCAAAAAGCAAATTCCAGGAAATGAGCCAGGCCGTCTTCGGAATTACCCCAAGCTATAAAGTGCTCCGCGAGTGGGGTCCGGATCATGAAAAGAATTTTGAAGTCGCGTTGTTTGTTGGCGCTGAACAGATCGCGACTGGCCAGGGCGCCTCGAAACAAGAGGCACAGGTTGATGCCGCCGCGAATGGTTTAAAGGTCAAAGGCTGGTCAACCTAATGTCGCTCGCGCCCGTCGTTACGATTATCTCCAGCCTACTCATCCTCGGCGGATTTATCGCGATTATTTTTCCGATCGCACCACCAATTATTACGATTTGGTTTGGAATTTTCGTCTACGCGATTAGCCAAGACTTCGCCACGGTTGGACAAAACTACATGCTGCTGATTAGCGGCATCGCCCTCGCCACGGTCGTCCTCGACTACACTCTTAGCCGGAGCGGCTCCCAGCGGCTCAAAGCGGGCCCCTGGGGCATTTTGGGCGCGGTAGCCGGTGGAGTTGCCGGGTCGCTGTTTGGCCCGATTCACGCCTACCTGACAGGCCCAATTGCTGGCGCGCTCATTTTCGAGCTCCTGCGGGGCCGGGACCAGGTCTACTCCTACCAAACCGGAAACTATACGATTGTCGCCTTTATGGGCGGCACATTAGTGAAGCTGATTGCCGGTGTCGCCATGACCGGTGTTTTCATTCTCCGTCTCCAGGGCAAGATCTAGTCGTCTGTTTGGGCGAGATATGGTACAATAATGCGGTTATCACCGCTTTTTTTGTACGGCCTCAGCCGCTTTGGTATGTATCTCTCCCGACTCGAAATCCAAGGATTTAAATCCTTCGCCAACAATACTAAACTCGATTTCCAACGCGGCATCACCGCAATCGTCGGACCAAACGGCTCCGGAAAATCGAATGTGGCCGACGCGATCCGTTGGGTCCTCGGCGAACAATCGTTAAAAGTCCTGCGCGGGAAGCGAAGTGACGATGTTATTTTTGCCGGCTCGGATAAAAAATCTCGCCTCGGCGTCGCCGAGGTTTCGCTCTACCTCAATAATGAGGATCATAGCGCGCCGGTGGACTACGCCGAATTTGTGATTACCCGCCGGGTCTATCGTGATGGTGAAGGCGAGTATCTCATCAACCGTCAGCCGGCGCGATTACAAGATATTCAGTTACTCCTCGCCCAAGCGAATTTTGGCCAACGAACCTATTCCGTCATCGCCCAAGGGATGATCGATTCGTTTTTACTCTCAACACCGCAAGAACGGAAACATCTCTTTGATGAGGCGGCTGGTGTGCGCCAATATCAACTCAAAAAAGACCAAGCCTTAAGCCGTTTATTCCAAACCAAAGAAAACCTCGCTCAAGGTGAGGCGATCATGCAAGAAATTGAACCGCGGCTCCGGTCATTAACTCGTCAGGTCAAGCGCTTAGAACGCCGCGATGAAATCGAAAAAGATCTGCGCACGAAACAACGACTCTTTTTCGGTATCCGCTGGCAAGAATTGCAAGCCGAGCTCGCGGCCGAAAAAAATCTACAAACCACTGCCCAAGGTCGTCACGACCAAATCGCAAAAGAGTTGGCGATTATTCAAGCTGAGCTGGACGCGATTGAAAAAGAACGATCGTCCTCAGAAATTTTTATCGGGTTGCAAAAAACCTATAACACAATTCTCGACGAAAAGAATCGACTGCTGCAGGAACAAGCCGTCATCAAAGGTAAATTAGAATTGGCCGCGAAAAATGAAGGGCACGCCGGCTCGCTCGTCTATGAACAGCGCGTTGATCAGCTCCGCCGGACACTAGAGCGTTTAGCCGAGGACCAGGAACTGACCACGCAAGAACTCAAGCGGGCCACCGCCGCACATCAGCGCGAGCGCGACGCCTTGCAAACCATTGATGCTGAATTTGCGGAACTGGAAAAAACCATCGCAACGGTAAAAGAGCGATGGGAAACGAGTTTTACCTGGCCGCAAGCCCAAGCTGCCGTCAGCGCCTTCTTCGAAAAGTATCATGAATTTGTTGCACTCCTGCATGAGCAAGAAGAATTTGATCCGGCGACGATTCGCTCCCAGGCCTCACATTTACGCGACGAACTCGAGAGCTTGGTGAAACGACTAGAAACAGGTGATGATACCGCTAATCCACAATCATTAATGGACGTGCAGCAACGGGCCGTCGATGTCGCGAAACGGCGTCAGGACGCCTTAACGACAGTTATGCGCCATGAGAGCGAAGTGAATGTCATTACGCACCGAGCCGGGATGCAGGCCGAAGAACATGATCGCTTAGCGGCCGAGCTGACCCATGCTGAAGAACAATCGAAGCTCGAAACTCTCGCCAGCGAACACCCGGACCAAGCTCAGGACGCCTACGCGGTTGAAGCAAAACGGATTGCCGCCGCAGTCGCCGACGCTGATGCGCGACTGCTCGACGCGCGTAGCAAGATGAACGACTTTACCTCGGCCGAAAGTGCAAAGAAAGAGCGATTATTTAGTCTCCAGAAATCCTTCCGCGACGCGCAACAGCATCTCAACCATGCCGCGCACGAGGTGAACGAGTTACAGGTCAAGCTGGCGCGGTTGGAACAACGCCGCGATGACCTTCACCGCGAAATGGCGCAAGCTATGGACGACACGGCCGCACAAGAGGTGATGAGCGGGACTGCCGCGCTCCAGGGCGACGTCACAATCCTGGCCGAAGAAATTGGTCACCTCTCTCATCAACTCCAGCTCATCGGCGGCATCGATGAACAGACGACCCAAGAATACCAGGATACAAATGAGCGCTGGGAATTCTTAAATAAACAAGCCGAAGATCTCCGGGCTGGAATTACCCAACTCGAAAGCGCCGTGACTGAATTAGAAACAACGATAAAGAAAAAGTTTGATACAGCCTTCAAAAAAATCAACGAAGATTTTAATCAGTATTTCCGAACACTGTTCCGCGGCGGAAAAGCTGAACTAGCCTTGATTCAAGAAGTGCCGCAAACACCGAAGCAGGCCAAGGTGGCTGGGGATGATGAAGATGACGACGATGAAGACGAGGATGACGTCGTCGAGGCACCCGCGCCGAAAGGCGAAAAGGTGGTTGTCGGAATTGATATTAAAGCGACGCCGCCAGGAAAAAAGTTACAAGGCATTGCGATGCTGTCCGGCGGGGAACGCGCGCTGACGTCTATCGCCTTACTCTGTGCCATTATTTCCAACAACCCATCGCCGTTCGTCACACTTGATGAGGTCGACGCCGCGCTCGATGAAGCGAACTCACAACGCTTCGCTGCGATCCTTGATCACCTCGCCAAGAAATCTCAGTTCATCACCATTACGCATAACCGCGCGACCATGGAAAAAGCGCAGTTGCTGTACGGCGTGACGATGGGCGAAGATGGTGTTTCACAACTCTTATCCGTCCACATGGACGAAGCAGAAAAGATTATTCAACAGCACGGGAACCGGTAAGAGGGCTGGGATTCGGTTTATATATTACAAACAACGGCCGCGCATCGCGCGGCCGTTGTCTTTTGCAATCAAGTTTTTAGTAGACCTTATACGTGCGGCCCTTCGGCACAATCGTCGCCCAGGTATTGCCCTGGTTGAGTTTTACCTCTTTACCATATTTATCGGTAAACTTCGTCCGGGCGCGGTCAGAAGGTTTTGACCATTGCACCGTCATTGATTTCCCGTCTTTCATTAAGACCGCATTGCCTTTGCCGACGGTTTTTAGTTCAATTCGGCCTTTAGAATCGACAACTTTTTCTTTCGGCACGAATAAGAGGATCACATTCTTAATCTGAATTTGTTTACGTGTCAGCTTGTCCGTATGCGCCCGACCACCGGTAAAACGAAGGTAGGAGTTGCTCGTCCGATCATATTTGTATTCAACGGTATAGTTACGCCCCGCTCCAAGGTCAACACGCGCGCCATGCGCTCCTTTTACCCGCTTGCTCAGCTTTGCTTCTGCGCCATAGTTCCACGGGCTATAGGTAGGCGTCTTCTTAACATAACTCGCGGTCGAGATCATCGTTTTCACTGACGAGCCACGCGTGAAGAGAGATGACGTCCCGAGGCCTTGTCGGAAAAAATATTTTGCCGTCGGACCTTTTATTCCCTCCATGTTAAAGAGTTTCAGTTTTTTCAACAACGCCTGACCATCTGGACTGCCGCCGGCGTGAATGAGCGCGACCGGATATTCAGCGGCATAGCGGACAAAGTATGGACGAACAGAACGGATTGGGCCAATAAGCTTCGGCTCATACTGCGCAAAAATAGCCATGAAACGCGGAATACCGCCTTCGGCTAAGGCCTCATACACAACCGAGGCTTCTTGTAATCCAGCTTGCGGCCGCGCCGCGGTGTGATTATCGATCATCGCGGCGACCGGCCAACGATTCGCTACGGTCGAAATATCCGGCACCCCATCAAGCCGACGAGCCGCGTACGTCACTTTTTTCTTAACCGTTTTTTTTGTCGCCGCATCGACTGGTAACGCAAAACTGCCGTGAAGGACAGCAACGAGAACCGCTGAGGCCAAAATATTTTTATACATGTATGTTTGTTTTATTTCCTGTAGTATATCAAAAAAACACCGAAAAGTCAAGTCAGGTTGTGCTCTACTTTTTAATCTGAGGCTTCGCCAGCGGTAACGCGCAAAACTTCTTCGACACTGGTAATGCCTTGCCGGACTTTTAGTAATCCGTCTTCACGCAACGTTCGCATGTGCAATGTCTGTGTCGCGTAGGTTTTTATTTCTTGGTAGCTCGCCCGATCGGTAATCAAGGCGCGGATTTTTTTATCTGGTCCGAGAAGTTCGTAAATTCCGGTCCGACCAAGATAGCCAGTATACCCACAGGTTTCACACCCAACGGCTTTTTTGAATATTACTTTTTCGGTATCAGGGAGGCTGAGTTCACGTAGGAGCGTTGGGGACGCTTCGTATGATTCGGCGCAGGTCGTGCAGAGCACCCGCACAAGGCGTTGGGCCAAAATGCCGACTGTCGCGGAAGCGATTAAGACCGGCTCGATGTTCATATCGGTTAACCGCGCGACCGCGCCAATCGAATCATTCGTGTGAATGGTCGTTAACACTAAGTGACCGGTAAGCGCCGAGCGAACAGCAATGCTGGCCGTTTCGGCGTCGCGAACTTCACCGACGAGAATAACATCCGGATCCTGGCGGAGAAGCGAACGAAGGCCGGCCGCGAACGTCATCCCAGTATCGGGATCAACCTGGGTTTGTCGAATCAGTGGTAATTGATACTCAACCGGGTCCTCGAGCGTCACAATGTCTTTATCGGTCGTGTTAATGGTATTGAGCGTCGAATACAGGGTCGTCGTTTTACCCGATCCGTTTGGCCCAGTCACGAAAATAATTCCGTAGGGCTGATGAATCATGGCGTTAAACTGCTCAAGCATGTCCGGCTGAAATCCGAGGGAGGGGAGGCCGAGGAGAATGTTGGTTTTATTCAACACCCGCAAAGTTACGTTTTCTCCGTACACGGTCGGAAAAACTGAGACCCGGACGTCGAGTTGCTTCTCATCCGCGGTCATCTGGAAGCGGCCATCTTGTGGCTTACGCCGTTCGGCCAGGTCGAGATTGGACATGACCTTAATACGGCTGACGAGGGGCTCGTGAAGTGAAATCGGATGTGACTCAACCTCGCGGAGAATGCCGTCAATCCGAAAACGGATCCGAATCCGGTCCGGGTCAGGCTCAATATGAATATCGGAGGCGTTATTTAAAACAGCCAGGCGAACCAAATTGGTTACCAGTTTTACGATAATGCCTTGGGATTCGTCGACCGGTTGTTCTTTCGCCATAGCGCTTATGAGTATACCACAATCATCACTCAATCTCATTCATTGCCCCAAAAACAGCCCTAAGAGTTGACAGTGTTAGGCCGACATGGTACGGTGTTCCTGCTAATTTTTCCTCTAGATCACACCAATGGTTGCTATTCGTTTATCCCGCCTCGGCAAGAAAAATCACCCGACTTACCGGATTGTCGTTTCTGATCGTCAGAAGGACACGGTCGGCACCTACCTCGAACAGGTCGGCACCTTTGACCCCCACCAAACTCCCGCGACGATTGTGCTGAAAGAAGATCGCGTGAAGCACTGGTTGTCGGTTGGCGCTCAGCCCAGCGACAGTGTCTACAATCTTTTCGTTGAAAAAGGTCTCGTCACCGGACCAAAGCGCGTGATCGCCGTCGGTAAAAAAGAAGAGGCGCCAGCTGAACCCGCGCCAGCCCCAGCCGCCGAAGTTGCGCCAGCCCCTGAAGCTCCAGCAGAACCCGCCGCCTAACCACGATTTTTCTACCTCCGCCCTTCGACCCTTCGACAAGCTCAGGGCCTCAGGGCGGAGGTTTTGTTTTTCGAGGAAAATTGAAAAAAACTTGCATCCTGAAATGGACCTGCTATCCTTGAACCTACGCCTTAGTCGCCGTCCCAGTGGTCACGGACGCGCGGGCTAAGCTAGATTATTAACCGCGCAGTAGAAATCTATGGAACAGGACCAAGCATTCGTTGAATACGTCGTCAAAGCGATGGTTGATCGACCGGAAGATGTGTCCTCCGATCGAACCGTCGATGAAATGGGTGTTTTAATCACGCTCAAGGTAAACCCAGAGGATCTCGGGCAGGTGATTGGTCGTCAAGGCCAGACCGCCAAG
Organism: uncultured Gammaproteobacteria bacterium; assembly: GCA_964349465.1. Lineage (GTDB taxonomy): Bacteria > Patescibacteriota > Patescibacteriia > SBBC01 > CAIJZX01 > CAYGGC01. Next base: position 64,143 of record CAYGGC010000004.1, on the reverse strand, counting down.
TCGCTTCGGACGCTCCTCCGCGTCGTCGGCGCGAAGAATCACGCCCGCGTCAACCTCAAAATCTACGAACCAGAAGGGTACCGCAAGCACGCCCCTCGGACCGATGCACCGATGGAAGCCGGCGCGGTCGCGGCCCCAGTTGAATCCATGGCCACCGACGGCATGGGCGACGATCTGAAAATCTAACGTTACTCTTAAAACCACAAATCCCGTCCTGAGCCTGTCGAAGGATGGCGGGATTTTTGGTATAAAAAAGCTCCGCGGTCATGTGCAGAGCTACTCCATCTCGGCTTGCGCCAGTTCGGTAACGATCTCCGGCTGATCAATCCGTTGCAGGATGATGCGATCGAAGAAACCACGCCGACTTTCGTACTCATAATACAGTATTGCGGCTTCGTCAGACGGAGCATCAAATTCATCTTGCAGAACCGCTTCGCCGATGAACGGGCCTTCATACATCAGTGTACGGATACGGTAGCGCATGGCACCTCCTATAAAAAAAGGACGGTACGTACCGTGGTTCTATCACAGCCGTTCATTTTGTCAACCTGAATGGCAACGTACTATCGTGTAATCAATAGTGGGTTCGGAATCACTCGGCCCGGGCTAACGAGATATTTTTCCGTATTGCCTGGATACTAAATTCTGTTTGCCATATCCAGTGCCATCTTTTACAACAAAAAACTCCGACAGTATACATCTGGCGGAGTTTGATTTACTTTGATGGAACAACTGGATCCAAGCATGAAGGCCTAGTCCTCAGGTGTCACGCTCCCGCTCTAGAGCGCATCTTAAGCACGTAGCTTCGAATCCAGTCCAACTCTTGATCGGTTAATGGCATGTCCATGAATTGCTCAGCTTTCTGGCAGAGCACCCAGTAGTAATCCGATTCTGCCTGGGCGGCGGCGGCTTCGAGCTGTTTGGTCAAGCGCTGCTGTTCTTCGGCTTCCTCTTTGCGTTTTCGGCTTCCAGCCGCCAACTGAGTACGAATCGCTTCGATCAAACCCATGATCATAATGAGCAGGGTAAAGATCAGCATCAAGCCAATCAGCGGTGCAACAGCATCGGCCAGAGCAACGACTAGTTTGTGCATGTTTAGCTCCTGGTCAGAGGACTGGGACGGGAACTGATTTGAGAGTAAAGAACTTTGCCCATATAAACATAGAAAATGTTCCAGGTCAAGGCAATACATTGTTCTCTGTAAACCTGATATACTTAGGTCACTATGCGCTTCGACCTAATCACCATCTTCTCCGGTAAAGCCGGACCTGGCTCCGCCGGGTCCATTGTGTGTTTTCCCTATGCGTTTTGATTTTATAACAATTTTTCCAAATATATTTAACTCTTACCTGAACGAGAGTATTTTAAAGCGCGCCCAAAAAAGTAAGAAGGTGACTTTCCGTTTTCATGATTTACGCGATTACACCAGCGATAAACATCGTACCGTTGACGATCGACCATATGGTGGGGGAGTGGGGATGGTCATGAAAGTCGAACCGATCTATAAAGCGCTGAAAGCCCTACCAAAAAACAAGAAGCGCCGCGTGCTCTTGATGTCCGCCAAAGGGAAAACCTTTTCTCAGGCTGATGCGAAACGCTTATCAAAGTATTCCCAGATTGCCATCATTTGCCCCCGCTATGAAGGCGTTGATGAGCGAGTACTTGAATACGTTGATGAGGAGGTTTCAATTGGGAGTTATGTGCTCACCGGTGGAGAATTGCCAGCCATGATCATCGCCGACGCGGTGACGCGACTGCTCCCCGGCGTCCTCGGAAAAGATGAATCCAGTCACGATGAGTCACACTCTGAATTAGGGGTGCTTGAATATCCGCAATACACGCGGCCAGAAGTGTTTCAAAAAAAACAGGTTCCGCGTGAGTTACTTTCTGGTAATCATAAAGATATCGCGGTGTGGCGCGCGAAGATGAAAAAATCCCTTCGTGCCTGAAGTTTTTTTCATTACTGGAAACAAGCACAAAGCCGAAGAGGTCGCGGCACTCCTACCCGGTATTCATCAGCTTGATATCGAACTTCCGGAAATTCAATCGCTTGACCCGGAGGAAATTGTCTCCGCAAAACTCGCCGAGGCTCGGAAGCATCACGACGGGATTATTACCGTCGAGGATGTTTCGTTAAGCTTGTCCGGCCTGAATGGTTTGCCTGGTACAATGATTAAATGGTTTGTGAAAACGCTTGGTCCGCAGGGGATTTATGAACTGACAACCAAGCTTGGTAATGATCGAGCGACGATCCGCTGTACGGTCGGACTCTCCCGGCCCGGGCAAGCGCCAACCTTCTTTACGACCGAACGGATCGGTCGGATTGTCCCGCCGCGACAGGCCTCGGCGTTCGGGTGGAATCCGATTTTTCAACAGGATGGGATCAACAAAACGTACGCCGAAATGACTATTGAAGAACGTAATACTATTAGCCATCGGGCTGGGGCCTGGAAACAAGCCGCGGCCATCCTCGGTTACAACGAATAAAATCCTTTACCTTAGCCAAAAAAACCTTTTTTCTATCCCCAGTTTATCCCCGGAGCACCCTCCCTTGACACTCTTGAGATTTCTGCTACTATTCCACGGCTAGATATTAGGTCCTGATTATTAAGGAAACCACTATCGGCCGACGATAACCTCCAATTCAGTTGTACCTTCGGAATTTTAAGAACAGCGAGGCGCCACGTCATCCTACGACTAGCTCAGGATGAATCGGCACCTCACTGTTTTTTTCATCTCACAGATGATCCTCGAACCCACTGTGGTTCGGGAGGAACCAGTGACCTACTTGTCCGTTGACAACTCAGAACGTGGTAAGAAGAATCACGCTGGCCGCAAGGCCAGATGGATTCGTCGTTCACGTGGGGACTCGAGGGCTCTTGATCCGACCGTGGCATATTTCTGCCAGCGCTGTCGTTTGATCAACCCTCAAGCCCCTGCGTGACACGACTACAACGTCAATATATCTTTGAACTTGGACGTCAACCAAGTGAAAAAATGACACAGCAATAATAGAGCTATCGCGTAGTTCCCGTTTTGGGAACGTAATCCGCGACTAACCTCAATTGCGTTTACTGTTTCGCAAGAGACACTAGATTCTTTTTGAGAGTTTGATCCTGGCTCAGGATGAACGCTGGCGGCGTGTTTTAGGCATGCAAGTCGAACGAACCGATGTAGCAATACTTCGGTAAGTGGCAAACGGGTGCGTAACACATTGGTAACCTACCCCGCAGTTCAGGACAACGAGTCGAAAGATTCGCTAATACTGGATGTGGTTTCCGGATTCTTTCCGGAACAGAAAGTCGTAAGACGCTGTGGGAGGGGCCTATGGTCCATCAGGTAGTTGGTAGGGTAATGGCCTACCAAGCCTATGACGGATAGCGGGCGTGAGAGCGCGACCCGCCTCACTGGGACTGAGACACTGCCCAGACTTCTACGGAAGGCTGCAGTCGAGAATCTTCCCCAATGGACGAAAGTCTGAGGGAGCGACGCCGCGTGCAGGAAGAAGCCCTTCGGGGTGTAAACTGCTTTTCTTGAAGACTAACTCTGAATGTACTCAAGGAATAAGGGGCTGCTAACTTCGTGCCAGCAGCAGCGGTAATACGAAGGCCCCGAGCGTTATCCGGATTTATTGGGCGTAAAGCGTTCAACGGTGGTTTGGTAAGTACCCGGTCAAATCTCACGGCTCAACCGTGAGGCTGCCGGGTAAACTGCCAGACTCGAGGTCGGAAGAGGCAAGCGGAACTACCGGTGTAGTGGTAAAATGCGTTAATATCGGTAGGAACACCAAAGGCGAAGGCAGCTTGCTGGTACGCACCTGACACTCAACGAACGAAAGCGTGGGGAGCGAATGGGATTAGATACCCCAGTAGTCCACGCCGTAAACGATGGATGCTAGGGATTGGGAGTTTCGACCCTCTCAGTCTCGTTCAAGCTAACGCGTTAAGCATCCCGCCTGGGAAGTACGGCCGCAAGGCTAAAACTCAAAGGAATTGACGGGAGCCCGCACAAGCGGTGGAGCATGTGGTTTAATTCGACGATAAACGAGAAACCTTACCAGGTCTAGACATGTAGCTGCACGCCCTAAGAAACTAGGGAAGCCTTCGAGGGTGCTACACAGGTGCTGCATGGCTGTCGTCAGCTCGTGGCGTGAGCTGTTGGGTTAAGTCCTCTAACGAGCGCAACCCCTGTCGAGTGTTAAAATATTCGCTCGAGACTGCCGGCGATAAGCCGGAGGAAGGAAGGGATGACGTCAAGTCAGCATGGTCCTAGACGACCTGGGCCACACACGTGCTACAATGGGGTGTAACAATGGGTTGCCAAACCGCAAGGTGGAGCCAATCCCACCAAACCACCCCCAAGTTCGGATTGAAGGCTGCAACTCGCCTTCATGAAGCTGGAATCGCTAGTAAATGCGCATCAGCTATGGCGCATTGAATACGTTCTCGGGCTTTGTACACACCGCCCGTCAAGCCAAGAGAGTCGGAAACACCCGAAAGCCCTTTACGGGGAATAAGGTGGGTTCGATGATAGGGGCTAAGTCGTAACAAGGCATGCGTAGCGGAAGCTGTGCATGGATCACCTCCTTTCTAGGGAGAACACATCTGTTACTTAGGTAACACATGGGTCTACTATTCGCGGTGTACGTGGATAGCTATTGTTCCAAATTTGTCTGCGCTCTGCGCGACAACTTGGATAAAGCCTAGATGGTCGCGTTCATCACCTCACACTCATCATCTTCTCCTTTTGGAGAATGCATGGTGAACAGGATTGAACTTATGGTATCGTGAACCGATACAGCCTAAAAAATTTCACGGCGCAGTAACATGCGTCGGGAAGTGCTCGAAGGTTAAATCGAGCAAACACTTCAAAGTGACGAAGTATTCTTACCACGTTCTGAGCAGTCAACAACACTGCCGCCGCGAGGCGGTTTTGTATTACCCTTGCAAAAATAGCTGGGTTTTGGTACCCTACTCACGTTTCTCACGAACGTTTTGTGGTCACTATAAAGTAAACTCTTGGGGGGCGCGTAGCTCAGGTGGTTAGAGCGCGTCACTGATAATGACGAGGTCGATGGTTCGAGTCCATCCGCGCCCACCAAGAGTTTGCTTGTTTGTGTTGCTCAGGTGGGTCGAGTCTACAAGCGAAGCCAACTTCTTGGCTTCGTGCGGGACGAGACGGGCGGCGCGATGTGCCAACGGCACAGCAACGCCCGGGATAGAGCGCGTCATCCAGGTCGCGGTCCGGGGGGATACTTACAAGGTCACGCTGCACCCACGAAGGGTTTGCTAGTTTTAACGTAGACAAACGCATTGATAAAACTTACGCAAGTAAGGAGCGCGAGGGAAAAATAATTTTGTCGTAGGCAAATAGTAAAAAAATATATGCAGCTGCATAATAACGAAAAATTTTTTACAGCATTTTTTTGACAAAAAATAATTTGTGGTATGAAATGAATATTAATTTTTCTTTTTGTGTTTACGCAAACAACAGAATATAAAAAATACTGGGCTAAGATTAGCAAAAATAAATATTTTACAAAGCAAGGGGGGTTTATATTCCATTGTTGTTGACGAGAAAAAATGGTATAATTCAGCTCACCATGAATTGTGGATAACGCACCGTTAAAAATAATTTTTCATGAGACGAGCGTCTTGATCAAAACGATATCGAGACGACACAAAAGAAAGGAGGTGTTGTCCATGGCAAAGAAAAAGAAAGCGGCTAAGAAGGTTGCGAAGAAAAAGACGACCCGTAAAGCCAAGAAGACCACCAAGCGCAAAGCTTCGAAGCGCCGCTAAGTCGGTCTCTCAAAGACACAAACGAAAAAACTAACCTACTGCAACCTGAGTGGGTTAGTTTGTTATTATGTTAGAGTGTTTTTTCTTGACCCAGCCAGGGCAGAATCGCTATCAACAGGAAAAGTGGAGCGAGATCATTTTTAAAATATGGTGTATCGAAGAGGCCGTGAACTATGATCGCGATCAAGGCTGCGAGGCTAGCGATTGCTACCGCCCGTTCCTGTGGCTCGGGCAAAAATTTCCGCCAAACAATGACGAGGTGATAGAGGAAGAGCCCGGTAAACGCGAGGAGTCCGAGGAGCCCGGTTTCTAGCCAGAGCGCGAGGGCTAAATTGTGTGGCTGAGCAACGAGCCATTCGAGCGGCGGGAAGTAGTGATGAGGAAGTTCGGTCCGATAGGCCGCTTCGAAATTATTTGGCCCAATGCCGACGATTGGATTTTTTTTCACGAGCGCCCATGACGTCACCCAAATTTGTTGCCGAACCGATCCAGAAGAGCGATCGGAAAAATTAAAATGCTGGTTGAAGTTTTTTGTTTGCGTGAGCACCAGTACCCCAAGTACTCCAACGATAGCTCCGGTCATCAAGAGATTTTTTTTAAGCCGACCTGTCGGTAACTTCCACCAAAGCACAATTCCACCAACCGCCAGCGATAAAAATCCAGCAAAAGAAAAAGTTCCGATAGTCGCCAAAGTTGTTACGCCGAAGAGACTCCACCAAAATTTTCCGCGGCGCTCGCCGTGCAAGAGGAGGCCGGCCTGAAGGATGACGAGTGGCGCGAGATACATCGCCGCGTAGTTCGCCACGGGCGCAAAATAGGAGCTGAGGCGACCTTCCTGCAACGTTTCTCGAAACGCTACAAACTGAACCAACCCAGCGACCGCGACATGAAAGCCACTCAAGAGTGCGGCCGAAAGCAGTAGATGTCGATCACGTGCGGTACTGATCGTGACCGCCAGAATTCCAACAAAGATCAGGGGATCAATAAGCCAGGCTTTCAGGGCGCCGAGCGCCGCCTGCCGGTCGTCGGCTAGAGCCGTCGCGACCACCCACGCGACCACCCAGGCTCCCAGGAGCCACCAGGTGGTTTTTGTCATTCGGACCCAATGCCAGGGTAGTCTCTTGCGCCACAGACTCACCAGTACCCCTGCAGCGGCTACGAAGATGGAGAGCTCGAGCGCCGTCGTCGGAATACCTACTATTTCCGTCCGAAGGAGGTAGGCAGGCAAGACCATCACCAGCGCGCTCGCTCCCAACGCCGATCGACGGATGGTCAATCCAAAGATAATCGCCGCGAGTCCGAGGCTAAGTCCGAGCATGGGGTTGGCGAATCATAATGATCATCGCGAGGCTGAGCCAGATGGTTTGCATAATATGAGGATAGAGGAGACTGTTCACAAATTGAGCGTGGAGTAAGAGTCCAAATAATCCAGCGAAGATGCCCAGCCCAACGCTACGCCAGGCTTTCGATACGTGAGTCGAGTGCCAGGTCACCCACGCTTCACGGAGCATCGCTACAAATAACCAAAGATAGGACAACAGGCCGAGTATTCCGGTCGTGACCCAGATCGAGAGGAGAGAAGAGTCAGAACCGCTGGCGGAGTGCTCGTTCGTTTTATCGAGAAACCCATAATCGATTTGCACATACTTGTATACGTTATACCCAACTCCGAGCCACGGATAATCGCTAATCACTTCGAACGCATTTTTCCAAGACACAATCCGTAACTGCGCGGTTTCATCAACGGTCCGAATGCCAATCACGCGTTCCTGAACCCGCGGAACAAACATAATCGTCATGACCATTCCGATCAACCCAATGAGTAAGAGTGTGCGCGAGCGAAACAGCGTCACGATCCCAACCCCTGCCACCAGCGCCACGTATCCACTGCGCGAAAAAGTCAGAATAATCGCCATGGTCATCACAACGCTCGCAATCCACCACCACTTCGCTTGGCGCCACGGTTGCGACAAGGCTACCGCGGTGGTGATGGTCACTAAAAACGACAACCACCCGGCTAAAAAGTTCGGGTCGAACCAGGTTGAGAGCAGGCGACCAACGTGTGGATCCCAGCCTTGCGGAACCATTGACGTAAAATCCGGAAAAACCTGGAGCTGAATAAAACCGAGGAGCGAAACAACTACCCCAGCCGCGACAAGGATTTTGAGATAGGCCCAGGCCCGCGTCGGGACCCGAAAAAAATCAAAGCCCATGGCTAAGACAGCCGCGTATTCGATCCATCGGACTTGATACAACGCCCCTGAGAGCACTTCGGTTAATGAGTATGTGGCGCTGTTAATAACGAGAGACAGGGCCATGCAACTCATTACCGCCAGTGTCGGTAAGGTCAGACTATGTCGCGGCAACGTCCAGGTGCCAGACAAGAGGCGCCGGACACTCCAGACAACAATCAATAGTGGTAAGAGTAAATCGTTGATTATCACGGCGTTATCTCCGCCAAACAACGGTAGGCGAATCAGCTGGCCGACAATCATTGATAAAAGACTGATAAAAAATGCCACTTCTGGCTTCCAAATAACTACCCCCAAGGCGACCACCGCACCGAACAACAAAAAACCGGTTGGCCCGGCTAGGGCCAGCCCGACCCCAAGCGCTACAGCAGTGACGATACCAACTACGCTTATGAGAAGTGATTTGTGTGAATACGACATAGGCTATTCAGGCGAGTGTTGTGGCCAGACAATCAGCGCGCCAATCAAGAAGGAGTATGTGTGCAGATAGTGACGAAGGCGTTGGCCAGCCGTCCCAAGAGCATAGCTTGGTAAAGCCGCAACACCAAGAGCTAGAAAGGAAAGCATCGTCGCCAACCAAACAACGGGCACGAGCATCAGGCGAGGGGCAACTGACCAGTGTTTCACCGCATATAATCGCAACCCCCAGAGATAGTGACGCGAGGCTTGGGCGAAGGTTTTTTGGGCTGAGCCAAAATGCGTCATCACGCTCTCCGCATACAACCAAACAGTAAACCCGATATCAGTTGCTCGCATCTGCCAATCGGTTTCCTCAAGATATAATGAAAACTTAGGATCAAACCCACCAACCTGACGCCACACTTCCCGACGGAAGAGGAGGCAAGCACCAGTCGCATGAGCAATGCGTTTGGTTTGTTGATGTTCGACTGGTGATAGTTGATACGGGTGGCGTCCGGTCCGCATCAGGAGCTGTTGAACCGGAAGGCAATAATCAATAAAAACCGTCGCGAGATTTGGAAACCGGCGGTGGGCGCTTATTTGCGTTCGCCCATCCGGATACTGCAACCGTGGTGCGACAATCGAAACCCCGGGTTTCGTCTTCGCCCAGGCAAGCATCTGTCGTAAGGCTCCGGGTTCCCAAGCAACATCGGGGTTGAGAATAAGTAACCAGTCGCTCGTCGCTCGCGCGGCGCCGAAATTATTTCCTTTACCATAAAAAAGATTTTGTTCGGGTCGGAGCGCCGTCGCTTCAGGAAAATCCTGTACCACCATCTCATAACTTCCGTCAGTCGACTGGTTATCAACGACCACTATCTGAGCTTGTCCGCTGGGAAATTCGGTCTGTAAGGCCCGGAGCGTGCGCTGAAGATATTCGCGCTCGTTATAGTTGACGAGGATGATTGAAATATCCGGCATCATGCGAGCGGTGGTTCAATCGTTGCTGTTTGCCGCTGTGTTAAAATCTCCCGGAGCTGAGTGACTGATAACGCCTTGGTAACAAATAGGGCGGCACCATAGACTACACCGCCGGCTAGCACCGAGACGATGAGTGATTGTTCGCGCAGGAACCACGTTGTAATGCCCAAGACAATCGTCGCACTGATGGTTTTACCGACCACGCCCCAGGCCAGCCGGAATCCAACGGTCCGAAAAACCATAATCGCGCCGACGAGGGCAGTAATCGATTCGGTGATAATTGTGCCAATCGCGGCGCCACGTGGGCCATAGAGTGGGATCAAAATAAAATAGGCGGCGAGACCAATAATCGCCACACTGAAATAGGACCAGACCATTTGCCGCTGGCGACCAATGACCGTGACGACATGCCCAGAGAGGGAGTTCAAATACAGCGCCGCTACCGCGATCAGGAGCAGACGGAGAATTGGCGCCGCGGGCGCGTAACCGGATTGACCGATAAAAACCAAAATCGGCTCAGCCAGAATCCATCCGCCCACCACGAGCGGTAGAGCAGCCATGGCCAGCAACTCAAAGCCGCGTTGGTACAAACGAATAAAGCGTTCGCGATCATGACTGGCGTAGGCTAGTCCGAGAGCGGGGAGAAGGAGCCCAACAAACATCAGTGGAAACGTATTGAGAATCTCCAGGACTTTATAGGCCGCGCCATAGAGTCCAACTTCATAGGCTGGCCGTAACCACGCGAGAATTAACGTATCAGCGCGGAAATAAATCAGGTTCAAAACTACCGAAACAGCAATCGGCCACGTCTCTGCTAACAAATAGCGCCAATAGGTCCACTCAAACCGCGGGCGAAGTGAAACAAACCGCCGCGCCGAGATCCAAAGAATTGCTAAAAAAATAATATTCGCCACGACAATCACTGCCATAAATTCAGGCAGTCCGCGACCCGTCGCCACCACCAGCCACGTCCCGGCTAACCAAATTCCCCGGCTGATTAATTCGCCAACTACCACGCGCCGCATGGCTAAGCGGTTTTGATACACCGCGATCAGCAACTGCGTCGCAGCAATTGCCACATAAGCCAACACACCAGCCACGACCGCCTGACGAATATTCTCGTCGTACGGAAAAACAAAAACCAAAGCCACGCCGAGACCAAGAATCGTCCCAACCGAAACCCAGCGTAGACCCAGAAGATTCCCGGCGACACGGTCGGGGTCAGTCCCGGGTTTTGCTAGCTCGCGAGCTAAGAGGAGATAGAGTCCGAGGTCGGCCAGGACGGAGAAGAAGCCTAAGTAGGCCATGGCGGTCGTGTACGCGCCAAAGCCGGCCGGTTCGAGGTACCGCTGGATCATGGCCACCGTCATTAAGCCCAGCATCGTGCTGCCGATCTTACCGACGAACTGGATGATCGTATTGCGCCCGATCGCGCGGGTAAAAGAGGAGTTGGTCATGAGGGGAAAACGGCGTGAATATACCAAAAAACAGCCTCTTGGTCAACCCTGGGGCTACTTTTTTTGTTCGGTCTGTGGGACTGGTTTTTCGACCTCAGCCTGACGTACTGATTCGGGGTGTTGTTCCGAAAGCGTGAGGATGAGCTTCGCGACTTTTTCCGGATTCGGCACCTCTTCAAAAACAAACCGTTGCTTTTCACCGGCTGTTTGGATAAAGACCGTCCCATATCGCATCATGGTTGGAATCACCCCACGAACCTCGGTCGTCACGTCTTGGACCCGATAGATCGGCTGCTCGGCGACAGTGCGGTTAAATAATCCTGCCTGTTCAATATCGACGAGTCGTTGATCGGTCACGACATTGTAATCAAGGAGATAATCGAGCCAAAAACCGAAAGCCAAGTTCCAGAGAAACAGGTAATACAGTCCAGCGGCCATAATCAACGCAACATATCCGAGTGAATCGGTTGCCAATTCCCACGTCAACACGTTTTGAGCTACGAAAAAAATTGCCACTGGCAACAGCCCTAGCCCCAAAAACGTACCGATGTCTTTCACTAACACAAACCAATGCCGATGAAGCACGAGATATACTTTTTCGTCAGGTTTTTGCCCAGGAAAGCGAGCGGTGAGATTCATTGTGGCAATATTTCTGACGATGGGTTCGTCGAAATAAACGGGAGCTCAACGGAAAATGATTGCGACCAATTCACATCCCGTAAAAAATAGACCGCAAAGCCCACAATCGCCACGATCCCGAAAAAGAATATCCCGCTAGTAATTGCCGCCAGCGGCGTATGTTCGCCAAAACGCCAGGCGTGAAAAATATGGACGACGGCCATCACCACCAAGCCCAGGAAGACCAGGACAAACGTTATCAGTATGAGGTAGCCCGGGATGTTCATAGGCCAGTGTCTGTTTGTGTTGGTTTCGGCGCCGGGAAACCAAGGTGGTGATACGCCGCTGACGTCGCCATTCGTCCGCGCGGCGTCCGAGTAATAAAACCAAGCTGTAAAAGAAAGGGCTCATAGACATCTTCGATGGTGTCTTGGTCTTCCGCAACCGCTGCTGCGATTGTATTCAAGCCAACCGGGCCACCCTGAAACTTTTCGATGATGTACTTTAAAATCTTTCGGTCGACTTCATCAAGGCCAAGCGGATCAATATCGAGCGCGTTCAGCGCCTCGTCAGCGAGCACTTTTGTAATCGTCCCATCGCCTTTTACTTCCGCGAAGTCTCGGACGCGCTTGAGTAGTCGGTTGGCGACCCGTGGTGTTCGGCGAGCACGATTGGCGATTGCCTCAGCCGCGTCGGGGTGAAGTTTCGTCTTCAGGATAATCGCCGATCGTTTGAGAATCTCGACGAGTTCATCGGCATCGTAAAAATCCAATCGATACGACGCGCCGAACCGATCGCGCAGGGGAGAGGAAAGCTGGCTCATTCGAGTCGTCGCGCCGATGAGGGTAAACCGTGGAAGCTCGAGTCGAACCGTTCGGGCGGAGGGCCCTTTACCGATAATAATATCAAGCTGATAGTCTTCCATCGCTGGGTACAACACCTCTTCAACAGCGCGGTTCAAACGATGAATTTCATCGATGAATAGAATGCCACCGTTTTCGAGATTGGAGACAATCGCCGCAACATCACCAGCCCGTTCGATTGCTGGACCACTCGTGATCCGAATATCGGTACCCATTTCTTTGGCAATAATGTGCGCTAGGGTAGTTTTCCCTAAGCCCGGCGCGCCATGCAAGAGCACATGCTCGAGCGACTGCCCGCGTTTTTTCGCCGCATCCAAAAAAACCTGCAAATTAGCTTTAATCTGCTTTTGGCCGACATATTCACCGAGGCGCTGGGGGCGCAGGTTATCGTCCAATTCGGCGTCGTCGCCTTGGCCATGCGAGGCGAGAATGTGGGCTTCGTCGGGGGCGTCCATGAGTTAACAATAGCATTTTTAGGCTAAAAATCCAACCTTTTCAGGCTCTTTTCGGCTTAAGTCTTGACAAAAATCGGTTCTCATGATACCCTCCTCAGTCACGTTCTTTCGCCGTTCACGAGCCGTTTTTGTGCCGATAGACCTGTGGGCACGACAAGCATGGAGATTATTCTCTGGTTGGTCTGGGTTTTCCTCGACCTCGCCAAGGAGCAATCTTCTTGCCCACAGATCCATCGTTGCAAGTGGCAATGGTGGAGGGGCCCGAGAGGGATCTCGGGCACATTGTCGTACCTTACACGGAGGTGAATATGCGGAAGGCTCTGGTGAATATCGCTCGCGGGCTGGCCGGACTGGTGTTGTTCGTCTCCCTGAACATCAGTCTCGCCGAGGAGTTGCCTTCGGTCTACAACCTGATCGCGACGATCCTGTTTCTCTTAGTTCTGTTGCTCTGGCTTCGCGCCGAGAACTATCGCCGGGCGCGCGCCTCCTACGAACCTTTTAACCGCGGGTAGGTAGCCCGCCGTCATCAAAAATCGACCTAGGCTTCGCCTGGCTCGTACCCTGCTTGCAAGAGCGGGGTGTTGTTTTTTAGGACTTCTTTTTTGTCGGCGCCGCCTTGCCAACCCGGCAAATCACGCCGATCGCTTTGTAGTGACTTGAGAATGCGTGTGTTACCACTGTCCCACTGTGTCCAAGGCCACGGTATATCTGTTGCACACATCTGGGCGCGCCGTTGGTTGATACAGTGTAAACAAATCACGCGTCTCAATCGGAGTGAGGGTAAACCATTGGCTCAGGATTTTTAGTTGAATTTTTGAAATCCTTGCCTGAGGATCTTGGATAAGTATTGGGCCACCGGTTACACAAACTGATTGAACTATTCCTTGGTAAACAACTTCTTTGTCAATCCACAGGTCGGTTATTTTTTGGTTAGTTGGGGGCGGAATTCTGGGAACTCGACGGCCCGAAACAATAAAGTACTCACCAAACCCATTGGACCCAACAATGTTCGGATGTTGGTCGATGAGCATCCGAAGATTATTTAGACGAGCGCGATCGCGCGGTATCCTATTCTGTATTCCATGGGCAATATATATTGCTTGTGGCACACACCAAAAAATACAAGCTAGAACCACAAACACCCGGACTATGCGCTGACTATGTATCCACCAATCACCCACAATCCAAGCAACCACTAGGGCGAATGCATAGGTGGTTGGTAATAAGAGACGATCGTCAAAACGAAGAGTTGGGTCGATAAATACCTGGGCGAGGCTGAGAAAAACGAAATAGATTCCAGCTGTAGCAAGAATCAATGATGGAAGCTGGGTTTGAATGCCGGTTTTTCGGCGATAATAACGGGTGAGTAGCCAGCCACCAAAAATAAAAATCGCTAGCGTAATACTTACATCTACCCACGGATTGTTTCTAGGCACAACGAACACATATGACGATAGGGTTTTGGCTAATCTTTCCAACCAACCAGCTTCAATAAAAAATGAATGGGGGTCGCGCTGGAGTATTACATTTGTTAATTGTGCGTTACGCAACTCCCAGGCCGCCGTCGCTATGGTTGCTGTCGCAATCAGGCAAGCCGCGTATTTCTTCTGACCACGTAAAAATAAGCCAAGTGCCCAAGATAAAACGATAACATTTCCAATGTAACGAAGCAGAGGCACAAGAGCTGCAAGGACGATAAGCGCTCTGGGGAACTTGGCGGCATCGACGGACCATACGTAATACCAGCCCATGAGTATCAACGCTAGGTGGACAAGGTCTACGACGGCATATTGAGTAGTCGGCACAAAGCCGAGCTGAAAAACCATTACCGCCGAAATCGCCAAACTGAGTGGGTGTTTTTTTGTGACACTGTAGGAAAGCTTGTAGGTAAACCACGTGATCCCGACAATAGCTAGTCCAGCTAAACCCGCAATCCATCCTGCTACGGTAATGTTGAGTAGGATGGCTGGGGTAATGAGCATTGGAAAAAGTGGCGGCCAAAGCGAATAATCACTACCATCGGCCATCAAAAAACGACCCTGGTGAACCAGGCTTTCTGCTGCCGAAATATAACTTATCCCATCAGAGGACGCAAAATAATGCCCAGGATGAAAAAGTAGTATACCGGTGGCGGCAATACCAAAAACCACCAACAAGGGGTAGTGGCGGCCAATACGAAACGGTAATCTCTTTGCCATTTGTTCTACTTTTTCTTATTTGCTTTCCCAACCCGGCAAATCACGCCGATCGCTTTGTAGTGACTTTGAAAAACTTGGGTGACTGTTGTCCCGTCCGCTTTCGTCACGGTATACGTCGCGGTCGCGTCAGCGCCCGGATGGCCTGGTGCTTGGCAAACTTTCTCGCCCGGTTTCAACTCAGTGGTTTCAATCGTAACGGTCGCCGGAATAGCGGTTTTGTTATAGACTTTTGGCTCGGGTAGATCGACTGTTCGTCCGTCTTTTGTGCCGTAAAAACGGAAGGTCATTTCGTCACCAATCACTTCAGTTTGGAGTAGGAGATAGCCATCGTAATCATTTGTAAATCGCAGGTCGGGTTTTGGTTCGTAGATGGTGGCGTCGAGCCCAATCGGCGGTTCATAGTAGCTGATCCGCAAGGAATGGTTCCGACGCTCGACGATCGGTAAACCGGCGTAGAGCGCCGCACGGAAAAGAGTGGTCGCGACTTGGCACAATCCACCGCCAAACTCAGGTGTAATTTTTCCGCCCTGCTTGATGACGAGTTCGGGTTTCCAGCCATGCGTGCCGTCGATTGGGCCGAGCGCGGTCACTAAGGAAAATGTTTCGCCGGGTTTTAGTAGTAGTCCATTGAGAATTTCCGAACCGTAGGTCAAGTTATAACGACGGTTGGTTGGACTGCCTTTAAAATTTGTTTTGCCTTCAGCCACTAATTCCACAATCCCCAGATTATTTGCGCCAATCGTGTCGGTGACTGGCCGTTCTTCGGTTACGACAAGCTCGGCGGTGCTGCGTTGCTGTTGCAAAGCAAGGTCGAGTCCAACGAGCGTCACTTCCTCGTCAATCACTTTCCCGATTTGACTGGTTTGAAACTCAGTCACCTTCCCGTCAATTAAAGAAAATTTTGCGTCTTTTGGCGCGATTTCAATATCTTTCTTTATGGTCGCTAAAAATTC
>CAYGGC010000004.1:32406-48069 GCA_964349465.1 uncultured Gammaproteobacteria bacterium | reverse complement strand
GCGGAGTTGTCGCTTGGCGGCACGAATTGCACTACCGTAATCGATGGTTTTCCCGCTCGCGCTTGGGGTGACCGTAAAACCATCTTCCACGTCATAGGCGAGACCGGCCGAAACCGCGGCAACTTCGATTTCACCCAGTTGTTGGCGTAGTAAATCTTGAATGTCTTTTTCACTGATCGCGAGCTCACCGAACTCGTGGCGACGACCAAGATAGCCGCTGAGCCGCTGCCAGGCCTGGCGCCAGAGTGGGCCGTCATGACCAAAAGCGTAGGCTTGATCAACCGCGCTTGAGGACGTAAAACGAACAAGATCGAGGATGACTGTTTCATCACTCGCTGAACCGGTAATGGGAACCCGGTATTCTTCATTGTTGAGGCTAAAAACGAGTCCGGTTTTTTTCGCCGCCTCCCAGTTTGCTGTTACCTGTTCGAGTGTTCGTAAAGAATCTTGTCCGCCGACTGGCTGCCCAAGAATCGTTGTGTTCCTAACAATCGACGTGCTCTGTGCCGCGTAGGCAATCCCCGTTACCACGACGCCGGTAATGAACACTACACCAACCCCAAGCCCAACCCATAACCACCACCGACGACGCGGGGTGGGCGATGGGACTTTGTCGGCCACCGGGGTTGTTTTTTTACTGGTCGCTGAGGAGGTCATTCAGGTCGGCTAGTTGCTCGTCGTTCGTAGGTCGGTGTTGAAGGGTAAGCTCCCAAACCTGACCGCTCTGCGGGGGAACCGGGAAGCTATCGGCTGGTACTTCAAAATTCCGATCACCGGCTTGGACCACGATGACTGATGGATGGGCGGTAATAATGGTCACCATCATTCGGTTGGCTCGTCTTCATCAATGACCTTGATCGAGGCGCGACTTGGCCCGTCAATCTTTGGGAGGTGGACACGAAGAATGCCGTTTTTGAGATTGGCGGTTACGTGATCCGGGTCAACCGCGGTTGGAAGAATAATCGAACGGGAAAAACCACCCCAGTAACATTCTTGATAGAGAAAATCGCTACTGGCGACCTCGTCATCAACTCGTCGGATGCCCCGAATGGTCACCATGTCGTCGTTGACCGAGATATCAATATCATCAGCCGCCACGCCGGCAATCGCAGCGCGGATAGTGTAGCCATCATCGGCCTGATACACATCGACCGCAAGTTGGCCGGAAAAATCCTCGTTTAACCACGGATTCGCCTCCCGGTTTTCGGTCGTCAGTTGGGCCAGTTGCTGGTAGTAATCATCGACTGACGTTTCGGGTTTTTGGTTTTTTGCCATGGGCGGAATATACCATATTATAAGGCCACTTTCAAGCAGCAGGCTTGACTGAAATAAAAA
This sequence comes from uncultured Gammaproteobacteria bacterium, assembly GCA_964349465.1. Taxonomy (GTDB): domain Bacteria; phylum Patescibacteriota; class Patescibacteriia; order SBBC01; family CAIJZX01; genus CAYGGC01. The sequence continues at coordinate 46,734 of CAYGGC010000004.1, read as the reverse complement.
AATTATCTATAGTCTCGCTGCTTTTCCTCGTGTCTGCACTGGGTCGGTCCCGCTCCCTTCGGAAGCATGGACCGCCCCGCCTCGAAGGCACGTGGCCAAAGCAGTTTGGCCACTCTTCGGCCTTCTCGGCCTCATCGTCTAACGGTTAGGACATCGGCTTTTCAAGCCGGTAATCGGAGTTCGATTCTCCGTGGGGCTACCAAATCAATTTCATCGTACGGATATGGAAAAAAGATTACAGCGGTGGGTACAGCGAGTTCCCAAGGATTTTTGGTTCGTCCTTGGCTTACTCACTGTCTCGCGCCTAGCCTTAACTCTGATCGGTTCGCTGGTGAGAACCCAGTGGTTTTCCTTCACAAAAGATTGGGCCCTGCCTGGGCCACTTTCTAGCCACGTCTGGCTCAACGTCTGGGGTCTCTGGGACACCGGCTGGTACTATCGGATCGCGACGGAGTGGTATTCCGGAACACAACAACTTGGTTTTGCTTTTTTCCCACTGTACCCTGGAATTGTTCGGGTTCTTGGCGAGTTTTTTGGACATCACTTTCCGATAGGGTTGGCGGTTTCAAACGTCTCACTTGTTATCAGTTGCTGGATCTTGATGAAGCTCGCCGGAGATCGGCGACGAGGATGGTGGGCAGTTGGCGCCTTGGTTTCATTCCCAGCCGCCTTCGTGCTGTCTGGCATGTTTACCGAATCACTCTACCTCGCGATTGCGCTCGGGACATTCTTGGCCGCCACCCGAGGGAAGTGGTGGCTGGCCGGTCTCTTAGGTGTCGCGCTCTCATTCGCTCGACCAGTTGGTTTTTTAATTGCCCTGCCAATCGGCCTCGAATATCTCCGCCAGCGTGGGTGGTCGGTAAAAAAAATAGATCGAAAGGCTCTGTGGGTCTTCCTTATTCCGATTGGGTTACCGATTTGGTCGTGGTATAACAAGCTACTCACCGGCGACTGGTTAAATTTTGTCCACGTTCAAGCCGCCTGGCGGCGCGGTGCGACTGATCCGATCAGCGCCTTGATGACGGCCTTGCGGGCGGATAATTTTTACGACCAGGCATTGGCTGGCTCAGTTATTCTAGTGGCTCTATTTCTCATCCTCTTCAGAAAATATCTGACTGTTCCTGAAAAATCCTGGGCCTGGATTTCGTTGCTCGTTCCGTTGTTCTCGGGAATTTATAGTATGCCACGGTATTTTCTGGTCATGTTTCCACTGTATCTCGGTTTTGCTCGTGCACCAATTTCCACTTTTTGGCGCTGGGTCATTCTTGGCATTATGGCGATTATCCAGATTGGGTTATTTATCTATTGGCCAAAACCAAATTCTTGGGTAGTCTAGTGCTATGAGAATTCTTGGCATCGAAACTTCTTGCGATGATACCGGCGTCGGCATCGTGACGCTCAAGCAAGGAAAAATTGTTATTGAAGCGCAAGTGACTGCGTCACAAATTTTAACGCATAGAAAATACGGCGGTGTTGTTCCTGAGGTCGCCGCCCGTGAGCACGCCCTAACTATTCTCCCAACTATTGCTGGCGCTTTACGGCAAGCAAAAAAAACCTGGGCCGCAATCGATGCAATTGCCGTCACCGCCGGTCCGGGGCTGAACACGGCATTGGTTGTTGGCGTCGAAGCGGCTCGAACGCTGAGTTATTCGTTAAAAAAACCACTCGTCCGTGTCAATCATATTGAAGGCCATATTCTAAGCGCCTGGGCTTCGATCGCCGCCGACGATGTTCGTTTTCCTGCCTTAGCCCTGGTTGTTTCCGGTGGCCATACCGAGCTCATCCATATGACTGACATTGGTCGCTATACGCTCCTTGGACGAACACAGGATGACGCGGTCGGGGAGGCGTTTGATAAAGTCGCAAAAATTCTTGGTTTACCGTACCCCGGCGGTCCAGAAGTGAGCCGACGCGCTGAGCACGGGAACCCGCGAGCCTTTACGTTCCCCCGAGCGATGTTAGAAAAACATTCACTGAATTTTAGTTATTCCGGTTTAAAAACATCCGTCCTCTACACCGTCGAAAAGCTGCCGCGGGTTACCCAGCAAACCATCAACAATGTGTGTGCAAGTTTTCAGCGAGCCGCCCTCGATCCATTATTAGAAAAAACATATCTCGCGGCCAAAAAAATAAACGCCAAAACAATTGTTTTGGCTGGCGGTGTCGCCGCAAACGCTTTGCTTCGTCAGGATTTTTTGACCATGGTTGAGCGACGTTTATCAGGAGTCAGGTTTTTAGTCCCAGACCGGGCGGTGTGTATGGATAATGGCGTGATGATTGCTATCGCTGGTGCCTATCGGGCCCAAAAAAAAGATTTTACACCTTGGCAAAAAATTTCGGCTGACCCGAACTGGGAATTGGTATAATCAGACCCTGTTGACGATGTATGTTTTGTAAGAAAAAACCTTTCGCATGAAAGGTTATTTTTTAGAGAGCAGTGCAGTGGTGACGGCGACAGAATCGGCTGGTGTAGCGTTTTGTGGCATCGCTGCTTGAAGCTTCGCAGCAAACAAGAATTGTCCAACCAACTCAGCTCGATCGTGGCAGGATAGATGGCCAAATTCTTGTCTGAGCCACTGGTCGTCCTGGATGAACAAGCGATCGCCCAGCGCAAATCGTCGTCGGCGAGTCGCCGGCTCGCGGGAATACCGTTCGCGGTATTTTTTAACCGCGGCGGTCCATCGACCGTTGGTGTATTCGGCCAAAATAGTCAGCTCGACCAGTTTTGCTCGCGCCTCGGTCGCCATAACCAAATCAGTGTTTAGCACGTCCTGGTTTGTTATCAGCCCCCGATGATAGTCACGACGATGTTGCAGCTCATGGGCATAGGTTAGTCCAAGCGCTAGTGGCCCAAGCGAGTCGCAACTAGCCTCAATAAAACAGACTGATTCGGTGGGATGGAGGTAGAAGGCCATGAGATCCAGTGGATTCGCGCTCATCACCGAAACGTTGAAGGTTTTTCGGGCCGTAGACTTTCCAGCCGGAAAAACAATCGGCGAGGTCATCCATTGTGACTGCTCCCGCACTTCTCGTGCGAACGAGGCGGCGGTTGGACTAGTCGTCGAGTACAGTTCTAGTCCCGCTCTCGCTCGCCGAAGAATTGCCCGCTGGTTTTCAGTGAGCGTGGGCGGAAAGAGCATCGTCCAAACCAGTGCAACCCCACCCAAACCAATGAGCACTGCTATAGCTCCGGCCACAAGCGCTATTCGTCGCACACCCCCTCCTTGGCAAAGGTTAAAAGAGCTTGATAGTGTTTGGGTTGTATACCTTCCAGCGACATTGGTCAACCTTGACCGGGATTAGGGCTGTGGTAAAGTTATCTGGCTGTGATTCCGGAGTCATGTCGCCGGATGAGCACGAGCAGACACCGCCCTGGGTAAAGAAAAGCGTCTCTGGAGGCGGAAGTAGAGCTCACGACAAAGTGGCCGCTGAAAATTTACAAGCGGCAAATCAGGTGGTACCACCCTATATATTGCTTACCCCGATCGGGTTGTGGGAAAGTAAGGGTCCTGACTCATCAGTGATCTGTTTTGTCTACGCCTATGTCTGAGCTCCCAAAAGCCTATTCTCCGTCCGAAGTTGAGTCTGACATCTATCGACGCTGGGAAGACTCGGGGTTTTTTAATCCCGATACCTTGCCGAATGCGAAAAAACGTAAGCCGTTTGTGATTTCCATGCCGCCGCCGAATATTACCGGCGAACTCCACCTTGGCCACGCCCTCGGCATGACGATTCAGGATATTTTGATTCGCTATCACCGTATGAACGGACGGGCGGCCCTGTGGTTACCAGGAACGGACCATGCAGCAATTGCCACCCAAGTGTTGGTTGAGCGCGACTTACGAAAGCAGGGAATTGAACCGCGCGCGATAGGCCGAGAAAAATTTTTACAGAAGGTTTGGGAATGGAAAGAAATGTATGGTGGCCGCATTGTCGCCCAGGTCAAACGGATGGGTGCGTCGGCTGACTGGTCACGTGAACGGTTTACGATGGACGAAGGACTGACGGCTGCTGTTCAGGAGGCGTTCGTGCGACTTCATAAAGATGGTCTTATTTATCGTGGTGAACGAATAATTAATTGGTGCGCCGCGTGCGGAACTGCAATTTCTGATCTCGAGGTTGATCATCAAGAAACCCCAGGAACACTTTGGCACCTGCGTTACCCGACAACTGATGGTAGTGGAGAGATCGTTGTCGCGACGACTCGACCTGAAACCTTGTTGGGCGATACGGCCGTCGCGGTTCACCCGAACGACCAGCGCTACGCCTCGCTCGTCGGAAAAACTATCCGTTTACCGATTGTCGGGCGTGATATTCCAATTATCGCCGACGACCGTATTGATCAGGTGTTTGGGACTGGTGCTGTGAAGGTTACGCCAGCCCACGATCCATTAGATTTTGAACTCGGCCAAACCCACCACTTGCCGTCAATCCAGGTGATTGGTTTTGATGGAAAAATGACGGTTGCCGCTGGCCTAGCCTTCGCCGGCCAATCGATCGAACAGGCGCGCGAGGCTGTCCTCGCCGCGCTCCGAGCCTCTGGTACATTAGTACAGGAAGAGTCCTACACTCACGCGGTCGGGTATTGTTCGCGATCAAAAACCGTGATTGAACCGCTCGCCTCACGTCAGTGGTTTGTAACAATGAAGCCGCTCGCCAAGCTGGGCCTGCAAGCGGTCAAAAGCGGTAAAATTTCGATTGTCCCGGAACGATATACGAAGGTGTATTCTCGCTGGTTAGAAAATATTCGCGATTGGAATATTTCTCGACAAATTTGGTGGGGCCATCGTCTCCCGGTTTGGTATCAGCTCTCTGACACCAAGAAAGATCATCCAAGGGTTTCGATTGAACACCCTGGTCCGGGCTGGGTGCAAGATGAAGATACGCTTGATACCTGGTTTTCCTCGGGGCTGTGGACTTTTTCGACACTGGGTTGGCCAAAAACGACCGCTGACTTGAAACGTTTTCATCCCACTAATGTTATGGAAACGGGTTGGGATATTCTGTTCTTCTGGGTTGCGCGGATGGTGATGTTGTCCCTCTATCTCCATAAAGAGGTTCCGTTCACGACCATCTATCTTCACGGCCTTATTCTTGATGAGCACGGGAAGAAAATGTCGAAGTCAAAAGGAACGGGGATTGACCCCTTGCCGATCGCTGACAAATACGGCATGGACGCGCTTCGGATGAGCTTGATTATCGGTAACGCGCCGGGTCAAGATTTCCGCATGTATGAAAAAAAGATTGAGGGCTACCGAAATTTTGCAAATAAGTTGTGGAATATTGCTCGCTATATTCTCGCCACGCCAGCTACAACAAAAAAATCTGAACTGTCTTTGGCGGACCACTGGATTCAATTCCGGCTGAACGAGACTATTGGCTTGGTCACAAAAAAAGGGATTGAAAAATATGATTTTTCGTCCGCTGGGCAAGCGCTCTATTCGTTCCTCTGGCACGATCTAGCCGATTGGTACCTTGAAGCGTCAAAAGTTTCACCCAACCCAAAAGTACTGCGTGACGTATTCATCGCTAGTCTAAAATTACTTCACCCGTTTATGCCGTTCATCACAGAGCAGCTGTGGTCGTACTTCGGCCAAGAGGGCTTGCTTATGGTTGCGCCTTGGCCGAAAGCTAAAAAGGTGTCCACCTCAGAGTCGGTTCACACCTTTGAATCGATCCGTCAGGTGGTGGTGGCCTTACGAAACTTTAAGGTGCATAGCGTGCTACCGGCCGACGTTGTGGGGGAATATGTCGGTTCGTTGCCGGAAAAGTATATCGCCGGGCTCAGCCGCATACGTGTTCGTCATACTGACCAATTACGCGTCTCGGCGGATATGGCGCCAATCGCTCTTGGTGGTGTTCGCTTCCAGTTCCCCGCCCAGACGGTGAAGAACTACGAAGCCTGGCGGGCAAAAGAACGTGAACAGCTTCGGGCATATATCATCGGTCAAGAAAAAAAATTATCGAATGACCAATTTGTCGCTCATGCCCGCGCTGAAGTTGTTGACCAAGAACGACAAAAACTCGCCGAGGCTCAGGAGCGGCTTTTGTTGCTCTAATGCTTACTCGGCAACACGGAAGACCTCGTCGACAGTTGTGAGGCCGTCTAGAGCCTTGAGGAGGCCGTCTTGGGCCATCGTGACCATGCCTTGGTGTTCGGCGGCGGCCCGGACGGTTAGTTCGCTGATTTGATTTTCCAGAATCAGTTTTTCTACTTCAGCATCGACGACAAGCACTTCAAAAATCCCAATCCGACCAAGATACCCAAGCCCGTGACATTGTTCGCATCCTTGGCCTTTTTTAAACGTTAGGTTGCCTTCGATTTCAACGCGATGGCCAGAGGTGATCGGGATTGACGACAGCACGTGAGAGATTTTTTCCAAGGTCGCCGTGTCAATCTCGTCGGTCACGACACAGGCCGAACAAATTTTTCGTACCAAGCGTTGCGCAACCACGGCGTTCAAGGCCGGCGCGAGGAGATATGGTTTTGTGCCCATCGATAAAAAGCGCGGGATCGCTCCGGCAGCGTCATTGGTGTGAATAGTCGAGAGAACAAGGTGGCCGGTGAGCGCAGCTTGAATCGCCGTATCGGCGGTTTCTAAATCACGGATTTCTCCAACCATCACGATGTCCGGATCTTGCCGGAGAATTGAGCGTAGTCCTTTCGCGAAGGTGTAGTCTTTTGACCAATCAACTTGGCTTTGGTTGATGCCGCTCAGCTTGTATTCAATCGGGTCTTCAAGGGTAATAATTTTGGTGTCGGGTTGGTTGAGTTGGTTCAGCACCGCATACAGCGTTGTGCTTTTCCCGGAACCGGTTGGTCCGGTGACGATCACCATGCCGTTTGGACGATCAATTTCTTTTTTCATTTCTTCGTAGGCGCGACCGCGAAGTCCGAGATCGTTAAAGGTAATACTTGCGCCGGAGGAGCGGAGCAATCGCATCACCACGCTTTCCCCGAAGGCGGTTGGCAAGGTCGAGACGCGAACATCAATTTTGTCGTCTTGAAGAAAAACGGAGATGCGACCATCTTGCGGCACCGTCGTCACGTTGAGTTTTAACCCGGCCATGAGCTTGATGCGCGAAATAATCCGCGGCCAGGTCGTGCTCGGGAGGGACGCAACCGGGGTCAGGACGCCATCAATCCGATAGCGAACCCGGATCCCGCTGTCTTCGGCTTCAATGTGAATGTCAGATGAGCGAGACTGAATCGCTCCCGCCAACAAAAAAGTAAACATGTCCGAGGTTGAAACGTCGGTGAGATATTTGTCGAGCTGACGAATGTCTTGAATACGTTGGCGGTACCGTTCGAGATCGGCCTGATCAATCGCAACCCCACTGACTGTGGCGATTTTTCGTGGAAGGAGGGTATAGAGGTGGAGCGCGGTCGCCAGACTGTGCTCGGAAATAACGTACAGCTCAACATGGACACGAAGTTTTTCGCCTAACGCTCGAACCATCGACTGGACCTCCGGGTTTTCTGGGTTGACGGCAGCAAGACGGAGCTGGTCAGTCGTTCGTAAAAAACAGATCAGCTGGAGTCGTTCCGCGTCGGCCTGCGCAATCACAGCGATTGTTTCCGGACCGATCGGGAAGCCCACGAGGTTGATATAGCCTAAACCAAGCGCAGCGGCTTTGCTCTGCGTTTCTTGTTCCTTTTCTTTTAAGGCGATTTGCGCCATTTTATCGCTCAACGCTTCTTCAACTTCGGGCGTCGCGACGTGAATGGATTGAAGGGCTGCCATAGGCTAAGAGTATACCAAAAAAGCCCGCGCTCGTCTGTGCCGATGTTAGCTGAGTCGAGCGATGATGTCGCTGGCGACGGTCTCGGGTTGTCCAGCTACTGTTCCGGTGAGATACTGCGGCGATTGACGGATGATGGCCTCGGGAAGATTGGTGGGCGCACTGCTGGGCTGGTGATTGATGTGGACAATCGTGCCGGCGTCCGAAGCGATACATAAGACATAAAAATCGGCGCCGGGCGCATTGACCATCAACTCATCCAAGACACCGGCGGCCTCGATCGCATTGGCCTGGCTCGTGATCAGGTCTTGGGCGCTAATGATTGACCACACAATTTTCCCGTTTGCGCTCGCCTTCAGGTTCGCCAGGGCGCGGCCCCAGGCACGCAACGTGGGCAGGCTTTTGGTTTGGTAGAGGTGCCGAATTATTTCGTCTCGGCGCCCACCCGCAGCCATGAGGTGCGAGGCAATCGCTAAAGATCGGGGTGTCACGGTGTTTGATTGAAAGACTTTTGTCTTTGAAATAATTCCAGCCAAAAGACTCGTTGCGACATGTTCGTCGAGCAACGCTTCGTCATACTCCTTAATCAGCTCGAAGAGCGCTTCAGAAACCGAGCTGTCAGTGACATCAACGAGATTAACATGACCATAGCGCGTATTGGTGGCGTGGTGATCGATATTCAATATTGGAGTCCGGAAGAAAAATTCGGCGTGGTCCTTGTGTAGCGCCCCTAAAGACTCTAGATCAATGACGTCAAGGGTGATAATCAGGTCAAAAGCATACGCCCCGGCGGAGGTCTTCACATCGGCGGGTTCGAAAAATCCGTTTTTTGGTTTTAAAAAAATCTGCAGGTGATCGCCTTGAATATCATAGCTGAGTGATTCAAGTTTTGTTTTTCCGACATCAACTCGAATGATAAAGTTTTGGAGATTGGTGAGCTCGTGCTTAACGGCGTCACTTTTCGGTAAGAAGCCATGTCCCGCCGGCAACGAAAATTCTGGGCTCACGATTTGAACGCTCTTCCCTTTTTTTTCTAAAATAATCATCGCCGACACGGCCGCCGCTAATGCGTCAGTTGTCGGATCTTTTGGTATAATGATGACCGGGGTGTTGCTGTTGTTCAGCAGCGCGACCGCCTGACTTGTTAGTGCGAGCTCCATGCCACGAGGGACCAAACGAAAAAGAGGGTTTGAAAATAACGCTGGATTCTACCAAAACTGTGCTGACCTGTCAACACGGGGCGTGTTGCGGTCCCAGCTTGGCGCCTGGCTACAAAGCCTTATTCAGACCACCCCGCCGCACGTTTGGCTACTCTCGGGTGAACTCGGGGCTGGTAAAACCACCCTGGTTCAGGCGCTTGGTACACTTTTGGGCGTAACTAGTGATATCACCAGCCCAACCTTTTCATTACAAAAAATTCATCCCTTACGGGGGCAGCCCTGGAAGCGCTTGGTTCATCTCGACGCCTATCGGCTCAGGGCGCTATCCGAAATTGCCGCGCTTGAATTACCAGAATACATCGCTGACCCGTCCTCGTTGGTGGTGGTGGAGTGGCCGGAACGGCTGTCGGGCGTGTCGTGGGGACCACATCTTCGTCTACGAATTACAAAAACATCGCGCCTTGATCGACGCGATGTTCAGATTACTGTTGGCGGTTAAGCGAGCGCCTGTGGAATTGGGGCTGGGCTATTTTTTTTCATGACCGCATCGTCAACAATCAGTACTTCGGTTGATAATTGAATGACCTGGGCACGCCCGATAATAAGTGGCGCAACTACCGCATCGGGAAGTAGGCGACTTGGTTTCACGTGATAGGCGACGATGCTTTGTGTATCAGGTTCCACCACAAGATCAACTACTATTCCAAGACTGCGTCCAGATTCGGTCCGAACCGGCAAGTGAAGCGGGTTAAGCGGTTGTGACATTAGAGATCTTGTGCGAACGGAGAAAAATGTACTGCTGGACAATTGTGAAGGCGGTTGACGTCACCCAGTAGAGCCCGAGTCCGGCCGGAAGGTTGTAGGTGAAAATCAGGGTTACGACGGGGAACAGATACATCATTTGTCGATTCATAGCGCTGGTCATGGCCTCGTCTTTTGCTTCTGGGGTTTTTGGCTCTTTCGGGGCGGCTAACATTTTTGATTGCCAGAACTGTGTGCCGCCCGCTAACACGGCGAGCACAACGTTGTGGTTCTTGGAGATGTCGACAAAATTGAGGAACAAGGTGTTGAGTGGTGTGGTTGCAAAATAGTCGCGCAGCCATCCGTACACGTGCGTCAATTGCTCGCTCGCTAACAAGCCACCATCACCAATTTTCAGTCCGTGTAAAAACACCTGATACAGGCCTATGAGGATTGGGAGTTGGATTAGCACTGGCAAACACGAAGAAAGCGGGTTTACACGGCTTTCCTTATAGAGCTTCATTTGTTCTTTTGCCAGCGTTTCGCGATCGTTTTTATACTGCTCTTGAATCGCTTTCAGTTTTGGCTGAAGCGTCTGGAGTTGGCGCGATGAACGAATTGCCGCTAATGAGGGAATGTAGAGAATACCTTTGATGAGCAGAGTCACCAAAATGATTGCCAACCCCATATCATGACCAGGCAGTACTTTTTGAATATACAATAAGGCGTTGAGAATTGGCTCGTAGATGGCGATGTCAAAAAGATGGCCCATAGAATGGTGTTAGGTTGGCACTTCGTCGATACCGCCGGCTGACCACGGGTGACAGCGGCCGAGCCGCTTCAGTCCGAGCCAGAGTCCGGTCACTGTTCCGTGACGAAGCACTGCTTGGCGAGTAAATTCTGAACAGGTTGGATAGAAACGGCAGAAGCCGTGTTGGTGTTGTGCGCGAAAAATCCCGTGGTCGGGTGACAACGTCTTTTGGTAGAGTCGAAGAAGGAGGCTAACGGCGCGGCGCATGACGAATGGTGTCGAGAAGAGAAAGAAATTCTTTGGCAAGGGCGGCGCTGGGTTGCCCGACTGCCGCCCGATGGGCAATGACAACGATATCAGCTGGTGGTGTCGGAGGAATGGTGGCCGCGATTGCTTGGAGACGTCGTCGCACGGTGTTCCGTTGTACGGCCGATTTACTCACCGCCGTGCTAATCACAAAGCCAATGCGGGTTGCTGTAACCGCTCCAGGCATCGCCCGGACGGTCAAAAGGTTGCCCCGAAGCCAACGAGCGCGGCGCATCAGTGTCTGGTGGTCGCGTTGACTTCGAATCCGGCGCCCTCGGGGCAACATGGCCGCTAGGTCAGCCGTTTTCGTCCTTTGCTACGTCGGCTTTTGAGGACGCGGCGACCACTTGGGGTCGATTGGCGACTTCGGAAGCCATGAACGCGGGCACGACGGCGTTTTTTGGGTTGATAGGTCCGTTTTGGCATAGAAAATCGTCATGAGTGTATCAGGTACACGGGGATTGGTCAAACCGTGGTCAATGGTCGAACACAGATATCACAAGTTATCCACAGGATATCAACTTTTTGGCTAATATAAGCCATTTTTTAGACCTGTGGATTATGCTATTATGGACGTCTCAAGGAAGATAAAAGCCTTCTCATGACCAATGAACAACTGTGGCGGGCAGCACTGGGTGAGTTAGAACTCCTAATAACAAAGGCAAATTTCACAACTTGGTTTAAAAACACCTTTGTAGCCGAAATTACCGATCGGCATGTTGTGGTTGGTGTCCCAAATGGCTTTACCAAGGCCTGGTTAGAGACGAAATATCACGAAGCGATCAAAAAGGCCCTACAAAACGCCCTTCAGCGTGATGTGGCCCTTGTTGAGTACCGCGTTGAGACTCGGCAACCAAACTCACAACAGCATGTGCCAGACCCAGCCGCCAAACCAGAGACGACGGAGCGCCCACTACCCGAGGGGCAGTCAAAAAATGGCCTTGATCCGCGGTATATCTTCAGTCAGTTCGTGGTTGGAAAGGGGAATGAGCTCGCCCACGCAGCCGCTCGAGCGGTTTCGGAAAAACCCGGCCAGGTTTACAACCCGTTGTTTCTCTACGGCGGTGTTGGACTAGGAAAAACCCACTTGATGCAGGCGATTGGTAACGAAATCCTGGCTCGTGACCCAAAAAAAAGAATTTTATACGTCTCCTCCGAAAAATTCACGAACGAATTTATTCAAGCCGTCTCGCGTGGCTCAGCCGAGAAGTTTAAAAACTTTTACCGTGGCGTCGACGTGCTCCTCATCGACGATATTCAGTTCCTGTCAGGTAAAGAGGGAACACAGGAAGAGTTTTTTCACACCTTTAATGCCCTTCACCAGTCAAATAAACAAATTGTTGTTTCGTCAGACCGTCCACCAAAATCTATTCCGGCGCTTGAGGCCCGCCTCGTCTCCCGTTTTGAATGGGGGATGATTGCGGACATCGCCCAGCCAGACCTAGAAACACGGATTGCTATTTTGGAGGCAAAGTGTCGTGAAAAATCCTACAGCCTCCCGCCCGACATCATGCAATACATTGCTAATACCGTCCAAAGCAATGTCCGTGAGTTGGAGGGGGCGCTCAACCGAATTATCGCGTATCACAATCTTAATAAAACAACCCCGACCGCGGAAAGTGTCCAGGGGCTGATTGGGTCCTTGTCACAAACGGCTCGACGTGGTGGAATCACACCAAAACAAGTTGTTGCCAGCGTCGCGGAATTCTATGATGTGATGGTTGAAGATTTGATTGGCGCAAGCCGCAAAAAAGAATTGGTTGAGCCTCGCCAAATCGCTATGTTTGTTATGCGTGAAGAGCTGCACAGCTCGTTCCCAGCGATTGGTCACGAGCTCGGTGGCCGCGACCACACCACCGCCATGCACGCGTGTACAAAAATTGCTGAACTCGCTGAAAAGAATGAAAAAATAAAACAGGACATCGTGTTAATTAAACAAAGAATTTACGGTTCTTCGGTTTAGATCGGTGGAAAATTCGGGGACAGTCCTGTGGGGAACAGCGCTTGAGACTGCGCAAACCTCTGGGGGTAAGTCATCCGGCGCTTGAGGAAATATCGGGGACAAAAACGGCTCTTAAAAATCTCCGCTGGTTCTCCCCACTACCGTCTCACCTTGTCCCGCTCAGTTGTTGAAAAAAAACTATCGTTTCCGTCTGTGTTCTCAGCGCCCTTATCGTTTTCCCACATCATCCACACCCCTTACCACTACCACCAATTTATATACATATGAAATTTACGTGTACGCAGGAGAATCTTCATCTCGGGTTACAGGCGGTGAGCCGGGTCGCTAGTAAAAATATCGCATTACCGATCCTGAACAATGTCTTACTTATCGCTGAAGATGGGGTGGTGAAATTACAAACAACCAACCTGGAGTTGGGCATGACGGTGACCATTCGGGCGAAAGTTGAAATGGTTGGCCGGTACACGGTTCAGTCACGAACCCTGAGTGATTTTATTACGTTTTTGGGGAACGAGAAGGTTACACTAGAAACCACAGAAGGTGGGCTCCTGGTGACCTCAGGACACAGCACAACGACGATAAAGGGGCTCAGCGCCGACGAGTTTCCGGTTATGCCAAAACAAACGGAAGCGCAGTCGGTTACCCTGCCAAGCGGTGTTTTACAAAACCTTTTAGACGGTGTGTTATTTGCTGTTTCCCATGATGAATCACGACCGGAAATTTCCGGAGTTTTTCTGCGCGTTGAGGGTTCGGAAATTATCGCCGCCGCAACCGATAGCTACCGACTTGCTGAACGACGTGCGACGCTTCTCCGAGCAGCCCCAACCCCGATTCAGGTAATTATCCCAGCCCGCTCGGCCCAGGAAATTTCGCGTTCACTCCCTAAAACCGACACCGAAGTAACCCTGCGACTAACCGAAGCACAACTGAACGTTGAAGCCCCTGATGCAGAAATTGTTTCGCGCGTTATCGAAGGACACTTTCCAGACTACCAACAAATTATTCCGGCCCAAACAGCAACCACCGCGACGGTTGATAAAGAAGAATTTGCTGACAACGTTCGCGCCGCTAGTTTGTTTTGTAAGCCGGGAATTAACGATCTCACCCTCCGGGTTCAGGCTGACGAAAAAACTATCGTTTTTCTTGCTGCGAATACACAACTTGGCGATCACTCGTCGAGCATCGCCGCAGCAATTTCTGGACCAGCCGTTGATATTGTTTTTAATTACCGGTATTTACTCGACGGAATTACTAGTCTACCCGGCAAGGAAATTTCCTTGGAAGTGAATGACGCAAACGCGCCCGGCGTTCTCCGCGGAGCCGATCAAGCAAACGCACTGTATCTCTTGATGCCAATTCGGCAATAGGCCGATGGACCATATTCGCTTCTTATTGCCACAGGCAAACGCTACCCGCGGCGAAGGAGTTGAATTTACGGCCGCGGCCGCTGTGGCCGCACTCAATCAAATATTACGACAGCGGGGGTTCACGGAGGCTCAAGCGAATGCCACGAGCATCACGCACCGACGAGCAAAAATAACCGTTAGTCATGGCGCGATTGGTGGACGACTACGTCAACAGGCAGAAAACATTATTGAAGACGCGAATAGTTTACTACAAAAACGCTTCCCGGGCCGACCAGCCGCGATTGAAGAATTTTTTAC
>CAYGGC010000004.1:0-32306 GCA_964349465.1 uncultured Gammaproteobacteria bacterium | reverse complement strand
CTCGCGACCGTGCTGTTGGGGGCTGGAGTGATAAAGTATTGAACCGCACCAGAGCCTTTTACTAGTAGATTTATTGTAATAGTTGAACCACCCGTCGTGCCGGCTGAGGTTGTGGCTGTAGCCTTAATCGTGTGAAAACCGTTTTCTTGGGCCGAAAGATCAAGGGTAGTGGAAAACGGAGCCGCTGAGCTTGTTGCGACAACTGCCCCGTCAATCGCGTACTGTACCGAGACCGTATCAGCACTCGTTCCAACCTCAACCGCCAATGATGTCGCGGTGACGGTCGTGTTTGAGGCGGGAGATAGGATCGAGACGGTCGTGGTGCTCGGACCAGCCCGAAGATCACAGCTTTCCATCGCCGGAACCTTCGCTACATAATTGTTTTTTTTGGCCCACACCTCGATTGGTTTTTCCCAATTCGCGTACATTGGGTCCTTTGTAGGATTCGCTGGTGCCGCCCCATTTGGAGCGTCCTTATCGAGATAGTAGAGAATCGTATGGACCTCCTTAACGGATACTTCTTGAACAAAAGCTGACGGCCAACTCGCTAAACAACTGTCAGGAATTTGCTTTCCGGTCTCACTATCAACAAACACCTGAACATCGCCCTGAAGCTTGCCGAGTAATACCGGTTTTTTAGCGGTGTTCGGTTTTGGTTTTTTAAACTGCTCAACCGGTTTGCCTTCAAGCGCACGCTTCATGAACGCGTTCCAGATTGGAGCCGCAACCACAACCCCGTCCGCCCCATTTTTCATCGAGGAGTTGTCGTTGTTACCGCGCCACACACCAGCCACTAATGATGGTGTATACCCCATAGTCCAAGCATCTCGAAAATCGTTCGTGGTTCCGGTTTTAGCCGCGATTGGACGGTTGCCGAGAATGAGCGGACTACGGCTGCCAAATACGAAGGCCCGAGCATTGTTATCTGACATAATACTAACCACGTTTCGCACCGGCTCAGTCTCGATAACGCGCTTTTCGGATTGTTTAAACTGCTCCAGAACCTTTCCATTCTTATCCTCAATCCGCAGAATGGTCGCGGTTGGGTTTCGGACCCCATCGTTCGCGAGGACGGAAAAGGCGTTGACGTGTTCGAGGAGGCGGACGCCACCACCACCAATCGCTAAGGCCAAACCAACCTTACTACGATCAATTGTGGTGTAACCAAGCTTATCGGCCAAATCTAGTGTTGCGGGGATACCGGCCAGATACAAAGTCTTTACCGCGGGAATATTCAGGGAGCCAGCCAGCGCTTGTCGCATTTTTACCGGACCATGTTCTTTGAGGTCGTAGTTATTCGGTGAAAAATTCTTACCGGAACCATCAGCACCAAAGCTTGTTTTTAAATCAAACAACATTGTGTCGGGCGTGTAGCCCTTGATAAACGCGCTGAGGTAAACAATCGGCTTGAAGGACGATCCCGGGTTTCGGATGGCCGTCGCGACGTTGAAATTACCATCTTGCGCTGTATCAAAATAATCTTTTGATCCAACCATCGCCAAAACCTGACCCGTTTTTGGGTCCATTGCGACCATCGCCGCGTTTGCGGCGTTGTACTTCGCGGCGTTCTTTTCCACGCCATTTCGGACCTCTTCTTCAGCGATGGTTTGTAATTTCGGGTCGAGCGTCGTAACGACCTTTAAACCACCACGCTCCACAACCAGCTCGCCGTATTTTTGGACCAATTGATCACGGACATAAAAAACAAAATGGGGAGCGATAACGCGATCACGGGTCGGCGAGACGCGCGCCAACACGTCTACTTGTTTTGCCTCGTCAGCCTGAGCCTGGGTAATAAATCCCTGGGCTACCATTAATGACAAGACGTACCGCTGACGACTGATTAGCTCATCGGTGTGGCTCCCGCGGGGTGAAAAATAACTTGGTCGCTGAACAAGGGCAGCAAGCGTGGCGCTTTCAGCTAAATCAAGATCTTTGGCGGATTTACCAAAATAGGTTTGAGCAGCTGCTTCGGCGCCATATGCGTTTGAGCCCCATGGAATTTCATTGAAATAGAGCTTTAAAATCTGATCTTTACTGAAACGACGTTCAATTTGATAGGAGAGTATAATCTCCTTGATTTTACGAACGTAGGATTTTTCGGTAGTTAGGATCGCATTTTTTACTAATTGCTGGGTAATTGTCGATCCGCCTTGTGATTTTGTGCCACTTGTAACATCGACAAAAATTGCTCGGGCAATGCCGCGCACCGACACACCCTGGTGTTTATAGAAATCCTTATCCTCGATGCTAAGAATAGCATTTTTTGTGTGTTGACCCACTTGATCGAGCTCAACGAGGGTTCGGCGCTGTTCGCCATGAATTTCGTATAATAACGTCGCCCCATCGCGGGCAAAGATCTTTGTGCTTTGGGCGACGACGCGGCTATTAATCTTGTTTGGGTCGGGCAAATCCTGGGAAACCCAGGCGACAATTCCGACACCAGAAATAATCCCTAACAACACAACAACCGCGCCACTCAACAGAAAACGACGACGCCACCGACGCATATCTTTCGGTCCGCGACCAGGAAAAACCCGCTTCGCCAATTGGGCTAACAAGGGGCGCCCGGACCGGGGTGTATCGGTTCGGCCCGAGAGCGGCTTTTTCGGTGGGATGATAGTCATAAAACGATGGTGAGTGTACCAGATTTTTGCTATACTTTCAAGACCTATGAAGAGCACTGAAACCGCTAGTATTGATCGCCTACTTCAACGTGGGGTGGCTGAAATTATTGACGAACCTCGCTTGCGTCAGCGTCTCCAGCGCCACCGCCCCTTACGCGTGAAGTTTGGGATTGACCCAACCGCCCACCAGGTCCACCTTGGGCACGCTGTCGCCCTACGAAAATTACGTGAATGGCAGGATGCGGGACATGTCGCAGTGCTTATTATCGGCGACTTTACCGCGCGCATTGGCGACCCGAGCGGCCGCGATAAAGAGCGGCTAGCGTTGTCATCTGAACAAACTAAAAAATTTGCCGCGAGCTATCTTGATCAGATCAGTCCCATTCTTGATGTTCGGCGGGTGGAAATTCGCTACAACAGCGAATGGTTTGAGCCGATGACTGCGGCTGATTTTATTCGGCTGCTGGGAAAAATAACCGTGAATCAAGTGTTGGCCCACGAAACATTCCGACGTCGTTTAAGTGAAAAACACGCCCTCGGTCTTCACGAAATTACCTACCCGATCTTGCAAGGGTATGATTCGGTTGCAGTAAAAGCCGACATCGAGCTTGGTGGTCTCGATCAAAAATTTAACCTGTTGGCTGGTCGCGATTTGCAAGCCGCCCACGACCAAGAGCCACAAGAAATTATGATGTTTGACTATCTCCTCGGCACGGACGGCAAACAGAAAATGAGCAAAAGCCTGGGAAACACCATTGGTCTAGACGACTCCCCCGAACACATGTTTGGCAAAGTTATGTCCATTCCTGATAAACTTATTCCACAATACTTCACACTAGCTACCACAATTGATCCCGCGGAAGTTGCGACGCTTACTAAAGAGCTTCGATCAAAAAAAACAAACCCAAAGGACACAAAGGTCCGTTTAGCGAAAGAAATTGTTCAACTCTACCACGGCGAATCGGCGGCCGAACAGGCGGCCAACGAGTTTACTAACGTGTTCACAAAAAAAACCCTCCCAGCAAACATTCCGACCACCAGTATTCGATCCGGGGAACACCAACTCATCAACCTATTGGTTGGCCACCGACTTGCGTCGAGCCGTTCAGAAGCCCGACGGTTAATTGAGCAGGGGGGCGTAAAAATCAACCAACAAACTGTCGCCGATTTGAACGCCAACATTACCATTCACGATGGCGATGTTCTTCAGGTTGGTAAGCGTAACTTCGTACGCTTTACAATTTCGAAATAGACGGGAATCCTTCGCGATAAAACTCCGCCGCCTCTTCAGGAGGGACGGTGTTGACAATGAGGCGGGAACCGAGCTCGAGACCAGCCCAAACATCTCGTCGTGGCGCGATTCGTAAATACAAGTGTTCAAACTGATCACCAACAACCTGGTGTAAGTAATAGTTATATGGCAACCCCTCGGCGTTCAAGCGCCGGACACAGTGTCGTAAGAGGGCGGCCATTTCACGTAGTTCGGCCTCGGTCAGTTGCGCGATATTATCAACTCGACGCCAGGGCATTATCCAGGTTTCATAGTTATACAACGAGGCGTAGGGCGTCAGGGCACACATATGGGCGCCGGATCCGATCCAGCGAGGACCACGCTCTTCTTTCAGCAACAGGTCGCTATAGTAGTCGGTACTATTCATGACGCGGTACTCTTGTGCTCGCTTTCGACGCAGAACAATATGTGACGGAACATAGGCGGAGGCAAAAATTTGCGAGTGCGCGTGGTTGATTGAGGCGCCTGCGCTACCACCATTATTTTTGAATACCAAAATGTAACGAATTTTTTTATCGCGCTGTAAGGCTTTAACTCGTTCTCCATACACACGCAAAAGGTCGGCGACGTGTGTAACCGGTAATGCGCCGAGCTCGACGCCGTATTCAGGCGTCTCAACAACCACCTCTTGGTAGCCATACGCTTTCGGGTTGTCAGTGCGTAGAACTGGGTAAATATTCTTTATTACCTTTATTCGCCAATTTTTTGAGCCCCCGACGGTTAAAACCGCCTTGGTGCTGGCCAGATTCTCGCGACTGAAGGCATCTTTTATTGGTGTCGAAGGAATAACCGAATCAGCCGCCACGAACGAGGTGTCGTGGGGGCGCTTACGTCGACCGGGGGCAATAACTACCTCTCGATCGTGAATATAATCGATGCGAATCTCTGACGACGGTGGATTAGGTATTTTTTTTGAGGTTGGCATAGACGCGGAGATAAGCCTCGGCCGAGGCGGCCCACGAGAAATCGCGGCGCATCGCCCGGTATCGGACGGCTTCTAGTATATCCGGTTTTTGCCAAATCTGTAAGGCATGGTCGAGGGCCGCGTGCAACGCGCCCGATTGAAACTTTTGAAAAACAAACCCGGTTCCGTCAGCGGGATCATCGACGCAATCAACAACCGTATCGTGCAATCCACCAGTGTCTCGAACAATTGGTAATGTTCCGTAGCGCATGGCGATCAATTGGCCGAGTCCACAGGGCTCGAACTTTGAAGGCATCGCGAAAAAATCAGATCCGGCATATATCTGTTGGGCGGCGAGTGCGTCAAATCCAATTCGGACCGCGACCGACTGCGGGTAGGTTTGTGAGGCCATGACTAATTGTTGTTCAATTTCTGGCTGACCAGTTCCTAGTACCACCAAGCGCCCACCGCCCGCTACCCATGCCGGGAGAGCATCAATCAGTATATCAATACCTTTTTGTTCGGTCAGGCGACTGACAACCCCAAGAATTGGCTGCGACCCAGGCGTCCAGTGTAATAACTTCTCTAGCGCCGCCTTGTTTTTCTGTTTTCCGGCCGTTACGGTTTCGGCTGAGTATGGTGCGGCGATTGATTGGTCGGTCGCTGGGTTAAACCGCTCAACATCAATCCCATTAACAATCCCGGTTATTCCGCCCGGTAACGTTGCGAGAGTCGATTCAAGTCCGAAGCCATACTCCGGCAAAAGTATTTCATGGGCGTAGGTGGGGCTAACCGTTGTCGTGGCGTCACACACCAAGAGCGCTTGTTGGAGAAGATTAAAGTCGCCGGCCGGATCTCGGCGGGCTAACTCCGGAAGCTCGGTCCCAGCTAAGCCAACCCATTCAAACAGCTCGCGGGCCGACCATTTTCCTTGGCTTTCGATGTTGTGAATAGTGATGACCGATGCAGCGAGCGGATGACCAATAACACGACTGAAGACCGGTACACCGGCGGCGTGCCAATCATGACAATGAACAACGTCGGGTTGCCAATCAAGCGCCTGCAGAATATGCGCCGCGGCCCAACTAAAAAAAGTAAATCGTTGCATCTGGGCACGGAAACCTTCAGCCGACGGTTCTTGAACATACGCGCCACCTGGGAACAGTGAAGGCGCGTGCAAGGTAAACAGCTTTGTCGCGGTACCAGGGAGAACGCCCGAAAAAATCTCAACCACAATCTTTTTTCCTAACCAAGGAACTGTTACGGATTGCCCAGTTGAAACATCGCCAAACCCGTGTTCAATAAAGGCGCCATACCGGGGAAGCATAATTCGGACATCATGACCGGCGGCCGCAAGGGCGCTCGGCAGGGCACCAACAACGTCCGCTAGACCGCCGACCTTAATGAGTGGGGTCGCTTCGGAAGCGACCATGAGAATCTTCATACCCTTTATCCTATCACACTCATGACGTCTCGGAGTTCGCGGCTCATGGCTCGCCACATTCGCGTCAGGACGGGGCGATATTTTTTTGGTAGCAGTGGGTAGCGATCGGGGAGGCTGTTTGTCAGACGGTGGAAGGCGAAGGCGGCCAAGCGGGTGCCGAGCGAAAGCTGGGCAATCTGCCACTGACGACGAGTAGTGGGGGTGTCGCCCAAGTCACGGAAGACCAGTCGCCGGAACGCGCTTTGCCAGGCCGGACGGCGCCAGGCTTGCATATAGACCATCACCGGATCAAAGGTTGGTAGATTCGCGTGCGATAACTCCCAATCAAACAATACCAATGACCGTCGAAGGCCGGGTGTGAGCATGACGTTGTTCGGGTAGAGGTCTCCATGGGTAAAGGTTGTGGCGTGTCGTGCGATAAATGGTCGCTGTTCAATGAGCCAGGCCTCGGCCGCGTCGAGGTCTTTTTTTGTCCACCCTGGATTCAGTTTATGCGTCAGCAGTGGGCGTAAAAACGTCTGACGGTAGTAGGACCAGTCCGTCACATACCACCGAAGCTGGTGTGGGATTGGTTGGAAATTTCGCCGAACAAATGGTGTCATTGCGCGAACATCACGTAAAGCGCGAGCAAACGCGGCCGGGGTTACCCGACGATAAAATTGATCAGAGTAGCCAAACTCATCATTCATGTCGCCAGCGGGTAAGCCGTCCCAGTACTTCCGCAAAAACCAGACGTGCCCTCGTCGGTCGTCGTGCCCCGCGATCAAGGCTGGTGAAGCAAAACTGGGCCGATGTTTCTTTTCGTATTCCGTAAATAACCGGTGGATCCGGATTTCTTCACGTAATGTTTCTCGCACCCACGCCCAATCTTGTAATGACGACTTAAACCAAAGCGTCGCCCCCTTAGCTGTGACCACCGGTGTCATATAGACGCGAGATTTTTTTCTCGCGGCCGCGGCCGGGGTATGTGTTGACTCAACTGGCCGAACCGCCAACTCAGTCAACACCCTCTCAATTTTTTCAACAATTCCTGGCAGGAGGCGATAGGCCATACCCTTAGGCGTGGGGGCTGGTAATTTGGTCTTTTTTCGCCTCAAGCTCGGCGATCCGATCGCGGAGCTGAGCGGCGCGCTCGTACTCTTTATTTTTTGCTGACGCCAGCATTTGTTTTTCGAGATTCCTCACCATCGACTGAAATTCTTCGAGCGGAATATGTGGAACCTCTTTTGTAATCCGCTGTGTCACATCTTCATCCGAAGCCTTAATCAGGTCGGCGATTTTATCGGTTCGTTGCCATTCAAAGGCGGTGAATAAAATATTTTGATAAAGTTCTTGTGCTCGAGATTTATCATGAGCGGTGGCAGCGGGATTGTTCAGGACGACATCCTTTAAATCTTTCGCCCCCGCTTCAATCATTTCAATGCTCCACCACGGACTGGCCGAGGCCCACCAGTATTGATCAGAATGAAGCGCGCGATCGAGCATCAATCGAACGGAAGGCCAGACAGGGTCTTGATGATTCAATGATTTAAACGATTCGATGGCTAAATACGTTAACTCCCACTGCATCGAGTGAATAACGTTGCTTTCGTCTTTCCAACGAGAAAAGGGCGTGTTTTGTTCTAGGTCTTTCCGCATGAGCGCCCAGCTGGAAGCCAGTGGCTCGGTTGGGGAGTGCTTTGTGATTTTTGAACGCAACTCTGAAAGGGTCACGGATTCAATTTCTGGAACCTGATACAGCTCAAACAGGAGCGTATCAAGTCCTGGGCGATGGTGGCCAAACGTTTCTCCGTCCATCGCGGTCAACATATATTCTTGACTGTGGATTCGGTCGCCTAACAGCTTAACCAACATTCCGGCGGAAAAAACACTAATACCAACTTCGGCCGAAAGGATGCGGAAACTCGTATCACGCTCACGAAAAAAAATCGTAAAATCATCCGCGCCGGCTAAATCGTATAACGTGTCCCATTGGACGGAATGCATTTTTCCGTTATAGGCCAACTCATCAATAATCAACCACTTGAACCCCATATCGCGAACAACATCAGCCACGGCACGGCTGTAGCCCATTTCTGGCGGAAAAAAGCCTTGAGGGTGGTAGGCGTCGCCAAAAAACTTTTTATTCGTTTCGGTATTTAACTCAATTTGCCGTCGAATTTCTTCGGCCGGCATGAGCGGCAGAAATGGATGGTATTTCGCGCTGGCTGTTAATTCAATTTGTCCACGCTCAGCTAATTCGCGAATGCCGTCGATAACATCCTGGCACCCGTGTTGTTCAAATAACTCAACCAATACCGCATTAATATTCAGAGTCATTTTTGCTCGCGGATCGGCTCGCAGTCCCTTGATAATGACCCGATAGCTTTCGTTGGCAATTTTCTTTACCCAAAAAGCCTTTTGCGTCGGCGGTTGGTAGAAGTGAAGAAAGTTAGCCCAATACATACGGAAGATATCCGCAGTATAGCATGTTTTTTTTCGACTAGACCTGGGCCCCGGCCATGTAATGCACAGCCCCGGTTTCTTCCAAATATCCCGTTTGTCGACGCTTGGCGAGCCCGCTTTTGTCCCACCACGTAGCTTCAGTTGCAAGTTTTTCCATCAAACCCGCAACCACTCCGCGGTCGTCAGCTGGTAGCGAGGCGAGGGGGCGAATGACGTCAGCGATACGTTGCGATTCGCGTAGGACGATAGTCAAATCCCACCACGGGCTAGCCGAGGCCCACCAGTATTTATCGGACGTGAGTGCCTGGTCGAGGAGAAGTCGAGCGGCGGCCCAGTTTGGGTCGTTGACCCCACGACGTACGCCGGCAATAACCGCGTGGGTCAGTTGCCATTGGAGCTTATGGACCGGGTTGCTTGGATGATTCCACAATCCAAACGGAACGTCGCCTGATAATTCGCGTTCCTGGGAGGACCAGCTCGACGGGTGGATCGTGAGCACGGACTCTGTCGATAAACTCGCCCGGTACTCGCTGATAGTACTGCTCGTGGTCTGTGGGTGGGTCACCAGTGTTTCCCAGAGGCGTTCGACGCCGGCCCGATGGTGACCAAGATTCTCTCCGTCCATGGCCGTGACGAGTTCGGTGTGACTTCGAGGATCGTCGGACAACGTTTTCCAGGCTTCGGCCCCCCGGTCGACGCTCGCGCGGAACGACAAAAAATCACTCATTGGTCGGTTTCGTAGCACTACCCCAAGTCCCGATGCTGTTGTGTAGCGACGCTGGAAATCAACGGACCCGACAACACCGGTTGCGGCAATTTCATCAAGAATAACCCATTCATAGCCGAGCTCAAGCAAGAGTGGTTCGAGCCACGGGGCAAACGCCATCTCGGGCGGGTAAAACCCTTTTGGTTGATAAGCGTCGCCAAAGACGCGACGGTGAAGCTCGTGTTGTAAGTGGATTTGTCGGCGGACTTCGTCGGTTGGTAGGAGCGGGAGGATGGGGTGGTACATCGCGCTGCCGACGAGCTCAATTTGTCCGCGTTCAAGCAATTCTTTTAAACCAAGCAAAACATCTTCCATGCCTAACGCCGCCAGCTGCTCAGTTAATGAGCCGGTTAAATTGAGGGTTATTTTTATTTCGGGATGACGTTGTAAGATATCGACGAGGGGACGATAGGCCTGAACCGAAACCCGACGAACAATTTCTGCGTTCCATTCCGGCGGCTGGTAGATATGGAAAAAATTAATCCAGCGCATGATGGAAGTGCACGGTTTTTTGGTAGAGGTCGACATATTTTCTGGCCGGGAGTGACCAAGAAAAAGATTGACGCATAGCTTGCCAAGTTAAATGTTCCCACGTTTTTGGATACTGATACGTTTCAATGGCGCGGGTAATCGCCATCAACAGATCAACGCCGGTATAGTCGTAAAAAACAAAGCCCGTGCCCTCACCTGTCCGCGGGTCAAAGTCTTGAATGGTGTCCGACAAACCACCGGTTTTATGAACAATCGGTATTGAGCCGTAGCGTAGACTAATTAGCTGGGAAATTCCACAGGGTTCAAACCGGCTCGGCATCAAGAACATGTCGGAGCCAGCGTAAATGCGCGAGGCCATCATCTCCGAAAACTTTAAATGGATCCCGACTTGGCGCGGGTATTTCTTGGCGACATGACGGAAGTAGCGCATATAGCCTTTGTCACCCTCACCGACAATGACGAACTGGACGCCGCGCCGTAATAACGTCGGCATAATTTCCATAATCAAATCAAACCCCTTTTGTTCGGAAATTCGGTGGGCCATGCCGAGCATGGGGGTAGCCGCGGACTCGGGCAAGCCTAAGGATTTTTGTAGGGCCAGCTTGTTGGCGAGTTTCTTGTCTAACGAGTTCCAATCGTAGTGAACCTCAAGATGATGATCGAAGCTGGGATTAAAAATGGTGTAATCAACACCATTAATAATTCCAAACACGCGATCGCGTCGGCGGCGCAGCAAGGTATCGAGTCCTTCGCCAAATTTTTTCGTGAGGATTTCCTGAGCATAGCGTTCACTGACCGTATTGATCGCGTCTGCGTACTTTATTCCGCGCAAGGTGAAATTGAGATATTTTAATTTCTCACCATCAGTGGCCGGGGTGCCACGTCCGGTGTCGCGCTTCGGCGCCGGAACCTTATACCACGGTTCATGCATTTGGTAATGCAGGTTATGGATAGTGAACAGCGTGCTGGTGCCACGGAAAAGATCGTGCTTGGCGTAGGTGGTCCGGAGAAGGTTGGGGAGTAGGCCAGTGAGCCAGTCGTGACTATGTAACACGTCCGGGGCTAGTTGAAGGTGCTCAAGCAGGGCGATAACGGCGTGATTAAAAAAGGCAAAGCGGAAATTATCATCATCGTAGCCGTAAATTTTCGGCCGGGAGCTAAATAATTCTTCTTGATAAATGAAATAGACCGGAACCGTTGAAACGGATGACAACGAGGTTTTAAGAAACTTGACCGGATAGGCGTGTTTTCCAAATCGCACAACCGTTTCACCAACCAAATCTTTGGTCAGGTTTTGCTGGTCGATAAATTGGTAGTACGGCGTAATAATACTAATCTCGTGCCCGAGTAACTGAAGGTGTTTTGGTAAGGCGTGAGCCACGTCACCAAGCCCACCGGCCTTGGAAAATGGCGCGACCTCTGATGAGGCGATGACGATACGAAGTGGAGAGTCCATAGGAAAATTAGGTGCGTTGATGGGCTAACGTAAGAGCGATACCGATCGCATCATATTCATCGTCGGTCCGGGGACGTGGCTCGAGTTTCAGCAAGCGCTCAATCATCGTAGCAATTGCTTTTTTGTCGGAGCGCCCATAGCCAGTGATTGACTGCTTTACCGTCGTGGGGCTCAGCTCGGTCACTGGGAGATGGTAGCGCGCAGCTGCGAGGAGGATAACGCCGCGAGCCTGGCTGACCGCCATCGCGGTGGTGACATTATTTGTGAAGTACAGTTTTTCAATTCCTAGGCGCCCCGGGATATATTTTTTAAGGACAACGTCGAGTTGCTGATCGAGCGCTAACAGTCGTTCAGCTGGGGAGTCTTTTGGGCTGGTCGTAAAACAGCCAGAACCTTCAAGTATTTCTTTTCCGCCGATAACGTGAATAACTGCCCACCCACATCGGCCAACTCCCGGATCAATGCCCAGCGCGCGGTGATTAGGCATCGTTAGAAAAAACATTGGTCACATCCGGATGATCATCAAGCGCTTCAAGTAGTGCGTGCAAGGCCGGCTGATCCGTCTCGGTAACTGCCACAGTGGTCGTTGGTAGGAACTCCAATTCGGCGCTCATACTGGCGAGTGACCGTTGTTCGGCCCACTGCTTGAGTGCCTGGAGTTTGTCAGGAGTGGAAAGAATGAGAACCTGATCACCCTCTTCGCGAACATCGTCGGCTCCCGCATCTATCGCGGCGAGAAAAAAACTCTCTCGAACGTCGGGTGCCACCGTATCGGCCGCTAACCGGATAACGCCACGTAAGGTAAACATCCAACTCACACTATTCTGTGCCCCCAGACTTCCGCCGGCCTTGGAAAAGAGTGACCGGATTTCGGCCGACGTCCGGTTTGGGTTATCCGTCACGGCTTCGACGATTACTGCGACGCCGGCTGGCCCAAAACCCTCGTATAAAGCCTCTTTACTCACCAAACCTTTCCCTTCGCCCGACCCAGCCGCGACCGCGCGTTCGATGTTCGCGTTAGGCATATTCACATCACGGGCCTTGTCGATGGCCAGCCGAAGTCGAAAATTCATGGCCGGATCTTTTCCACCGGTCCGCGCCGCGATCGTAATTAAGCGCCCGAGTTTGCTAAAGGCGGCGGACCGCTTTGAGTCCGCAATGCCCTTCTGCCGTTTTATCGTCGACCATTTTGAATGACCAGACATGGAAAATTTAGGCTTGGTTGAGCGAAAATTGCTTTTTGAGTCTATCAAAAAAAGCGGCTTACGTCAACGGAAATATTTTCGCACGGTTTACCACTTGCGTCGCCGAAAATGATTTGCTAGAGTGCAGGCACTCGTTGCGGCGCTGATCGACGACCAACGACGAAAATGAATCCGATCAAAAAACTCCTGCCAACCATGCTTGGGCAGGAGTTTTTTATATCTACAACTTCGTCGATGTTTTCTGAGGTAATTTTAGGAGCTCTTGCGTGATACACTGGTTGACGAGGTGCCATCAAAAACCAGCCAACACACCAAGGAGCGCTTTCGGGGCTCACTAGAGGCTTAAAAGGCCGCACCTGACTCTTTTTCATAACTAGGTGGGCAATTTCTTCATTTCCCGACTAGACGAGTAACAAGGAGCAAAACAAGCCGCTGGGCCTCCCTGTGGGGGGGGTGCGCCAGCGCCGACGCTGGTAACAGCAAGCGCATGAACCACAAAAACACGAAGGGGTCCCTGTTTTCCTTGGGCCCCGCGTATCGTTGTAGAGCCTCCAAGAGTATTTGGAGAGTAGCTCCGAATCGCCTATACTACCGTCATGAATGTTATGCGATTGGGCTGGGTTCGGACGATCCGGCGGAACTGGTGGTGGATTGGGTAT
Organism: uncultured Gammaproteobacteria bacterium; assembly: GCA_964349465.1. Classification (GTDB taxonomy): domain Bacteria; phylum Patescibacteriota; class Patescibacteriia; order SBBC01; family CAIJZX01; genus CAYGGC01. The sequence goes on along the minus strand of CAYGGC010000004.1, from coordinate 19,017 downwards.
GTGAGCATTTTTACGATCTCGTTTGTCGTGTTGCTGATTTTACAGGCGGCGCCGGTTTTTGCTGATCCCGATTCGTTCTATCACGCGAAAATGGCCATTTTGATGCGCGATCAAGGCGTGATCCGATCATTTCCATGGCTCAATTTGACCGTACTCGGCGAGCACTACACTGACCAGCATTTTTTATATCACCTTATTTTAATTCCGTTCGTGACGTGGTTTCCGCCTTTGGTCGGATTGAAATTAGCGACGGTTGTGTTCGGTGCGGGTGTGATCACGGTTGCGTATTGGATGATGAAGCGATTGGATGTGCGCTGGCCATTTTTTTTCGCACTCCTCCTTTTATTTTCTCGGCCTTTTAGTTTTCGGATGTCGTTAGCCAAGGCGCCGAGCACATCATTAATTATTCTCCTGGTCGGCTTGACGTGGATTTTTCATTACCAACTCAAGCGACTATGGGTCTTGGCGTTCGCGTATGTTTGGTATTACGGCGGTTTTGCACTCCTAGGTGTTGGCGCGGTGACCCATGCTGTTGTCAGTGGTTTGCACAATCGGTTCGTCACACGAGATGACAGCCATCGATTTGTCCAAAAAATTAAAGCCCTCATCAGTCGAGGATCAAGAAATCACCGAGTTCGTCGTTTAAACCTTGGCGTTGTTGTTAGTGTCTTAACCGGTCTCTTAGCAGGGGTCATCATTAATCCCTATTTCCCAAAAAACATTTCTTTTTATTATCACCAGCTGATAAATATCGGGGTGATTAACTTTCAAAAAGTAATTGGGGTTGGAGGCGAGTGGTACCCATATGGTCTAGTAAACCTGCTTGCGAATGGCGCCTTTGCTTCAATTCTTTTGGTTTTGGCGCTGGTGTGTTTATTTCTGAAGGCACGACAACAAACCAAAGCGACCTGGACGATGTTTTTCTTGACCACGTTTTTTTTACTGCTTACGCTTAAATCGCGGCGGTATGTTGAATACTACGTCCCGATCGCGATTATTTTCTCGGCGATGAGTATTTCCCAGGCCCTGCGGAGTATTCGAGCACAACAAGCTTGGGGCGAGTTTCGTCGACTCCTCTTAATGCGACGGACGGGCCAGGTGCTTTTTGGCTTAGCCGGGATTTTTATTGCTCTCAGTTTCGGCTTTGTAGCTGGTCGCGATTTTCATAACGAACAACGCGACCTTCAGCGCGGGTTTCGTGTTGATGAGCTTGGACCGGTCAGTCGCTGGCTAGCGGCAAATACGCCGGTTGGTAGTCGCGTCGTGCATTCCGATTGGGACGAATTCCCGTTATTGTTTTATCACAACAGCCACAACACCTATATTGTTGGTCTCGATCCAACCTTCTTGTATAAAGCGGATAAGGAGCGGTACTGGACTTGGGCGAATATTACGCTCGGGAAATTCACGGGTGATGTGTATGACGCGGTGACCACCACGCTTGATAGTCGTTATGTCTTGGTGACGAACGACCATACGGCGATGGATCGGTATTTCCGCCTGAATGAAAATTTTGTGCGGCGGTACCACGACACCGAAGCAACAATCTACGAGGCGCGACGATGATCCCACTCACGAGTATACTTTTACTCATTCTCGGGTTTGCCTCGGGGAAAGTCATGACGAAAGGTTTTCTTTCACCATTTCTTGATGGAAGTGGGGGAGTATTACTCGTCTACCTTATTACGTTTGTTGGATTTTTTTTGAGTCTGCGTGGTGGCCAGACGATTGCCGCTGAACGACGTCGGTTTTGGGTCATTGTAGTTACTACAATTTTTTTGGTTGGCATGGTGACGTGGCGGCAATCGCTGGTTCGTTTGACGAATTTTTCTCTCATCCATGACGGTGCGATTCAAACCGAGGTCGCGGCAGATTTTTTACTTCACGGCGTGAATCCTTATGTTGCCGATTTCCGGCCAACTCCTTTTGGTGATGCGCCTAGTCCGTACCGCCCAGACGCGGTAAATCTTGCTTGGACGCACTACGCGTATCCACCAGCGGTTTTTCTAACTGCCGTGCCGTCGATTCTGCTTCGGCCATGGCTCGGCGCATTAACTGATCTTCGTTGGCTCTATCTTGGATTGCTACTGGTACTAACAGCGGCTGTGGCCTGGCGCGCGACAACCTGGGAACGACGCAGTCAAGCTGTGCTTCTGCTCGCTGTTAATCCCTTCGTGTGGTTATACGCGGTCGCTGGGTTTAACGATATTCTCTCGGTGACGGCGATGGTTGTGTCGGCGATTCTTCTTGAACGTAAAAAATGGAGCTGGGGCGGAATACTCTTTGGACTCGCCTTAGCCACAAAACAGACGGCCTGGTTGGCTCTACCCTTATGGGTGGCGTGGATCTGGCAGAGCAGTCGCATGACTAACACATCACGACGAGAATTTGCGTCCGCTTTGCTGGCTATGAGCGGAACAGTGGCAATCGCGTTTGGGCCATTCATCGTTTGGAACCCGGCGGCCTTGTACGACGATCTCATCCGGTACGTTTCTGGTACCATCCCATTTTCCTATCCAATTTCTGGGAGCACCTGGCTCCAGTTTTTGCGTATTTTCGGGTTCGTTGATTCAGCCTGGGCCAGCGTCCGAACCTGGCCAATCCAGCTGCTAGCATTCGTTGCGACGACTTGGGTTGGTTGGCGCTGGGTCCTCCGACGCCCAACTGCATCGAGCTGGTTAGCCGGCGCCACAATCACAACACTAGCAGTTGCGATGGTGAGCCGATTTTTCAACGATAATTATCTTTCAGCGATTGTGGCGCTTGGAGTAAGCGCTTATTATCTCCACCATGATCAAACCGGCTCACGGTGATTGGCGATTTTTCTCACTCGTCGGGGTGCTGGTTGGCCTCGTGGCACTGGCGCCGTATCTTTTTGGGCAAGCATTAACCCCGACTGGGTATCAGTTTCAAGGGAATACGGTGTTAGCCCCGGGTGATCCAAATGTGTACTATTCGTACATCGAGCAAGCACGGCAGGGCGCTGTATTGATGCGCGATGTTTTTACCAGCGAAGCGCATCCCGCCACGTTGTGGCAGCCGGTGTGGTTGGTGTTAGGGTGGGTGGCAAAAATCACGAGCCTCAGCGCTCCGGTGACATACGCGATTGCTCGAATTATTGCTGTAGGAATGTTCTTACTCGTCGCACGTTGGGCGGTGCGAACAATGTGGCCCGAGCGGCCTATACGTCGGGCCGGGCTGATGCTGTTAGTCGCCGGGACTGGGCTAAGTGGGATTGTTGTTGCGATTCAAGGCGGGTCACCAGACGCGCTCCTCCAGCTTCCGCCGGACGTCTGGGTGTCAGAAATGTCTACCCTGCTTTCAAGTTGGGCGTCGCCACATTTTTTACTTATAACAAGTGGATACCTGTTTGTGTTACTCAGTGTTGAACGTTTAGCTGATCAGCTCTGGACTCGTCGCTGGCTATTGGTTGGAATGGTAAGTCTTCTGACACTTAGCATTCATCCTTTTCACATCATTACCTGGGTAACTCTGTGGCTGAGTCTGACCATCTGGCGATGGGTGGTCACAAAAGAGTTTCCGTGGAAATACGTGCAAGGTTGGGTCGGTGTTGTTGTGATGAGTGCGCCGGCAATGGTGTATTACCTGACTGGACTTCTCGTTGACCCAATTGTCATCGGCCGAGCCCTACAAAACATCAACACCAGTCCATCGGCATGGTTCGTGTTGTTAGCTATGGCGCCGTGGCTAGCAATTTTTGCTGGCGGAGTCATCAGGGGAAAAAGCAACTCATCGCGCGTGCCAGTCTGGGCGATCATATGGGCCGCAGTGCAACTACTACTCATCTTTTTGCCGTTTAGCGGACAACGACGACTGATGCAGGCGATGCTGATTCCGTGGTCATTCATGGCTGCCCCAATCGTGGCGTCTTGGTGGGGGAGCGTGCAACAATCCGTTATAAAAAAAACGATCTTGGCTGGTGCTCTGTTCGTCACCTTTTTTTCATCGGCGATCTGTTCAGGCTGGTTTATTATGCGCGATTACTCGCTTGAGCGAAATAGCCGCGTGCGCTGGGAATACTTTTTATCACCGGAATATCAAAAACTATTTTTGTATGTGAAAACGAATGTCCCCGCGGATCAAGTGATTCTTTCGTCGTTGTGGAACGGGAATCTACTGGCCGGATTCACCGCTCGTTCGGTGGTGATTGGTCACCCAGTTGAAACGCTTCGCTACGCAGAAAAACTTTCGGCGGTACGAAATTTCTATGCTATGACGGATACTCAAAAACAACGGGAAAGCTTACAACAGTATCGAGCTTGCTACATCCTCACCGGGCCCCGTGAAAACGCCTATGGCCAGGGCTTTCAACCGCAAACATGGACCACACTCCAATCGGTGTGGTCGGGTCCAACGATGACGCTTTGGCGGTTCACCGATTGTCGGTAGTTAGCGTAATCTCCCCGAGATCAATGAGGCCGAAGTTTTTTTCTTTGGTGATCTTTGGTGTAAAGCCTCGTAGGCGATTCAGTCGATAGCGGCCAGTGAGATCAAGCACCTCCGCTTGCAAAGTGATCGGCCCGTGGAGTGCCGATGGGAGGCTCAAGAAGTATCGTGTCGTCCAAGCGCTACCGACCGGCCAATCAATGCTCGGGTACGTGCCTTGGCCGAGCAACCGAGTAGAGGACCAGACTGTTCGGTTATTTTGTGTCGCCGTAAATCGAATCGACAGCGGTGTTTCGTGCTCGGCTTGCCGAAGCCACTGAAGCTGGACAGGAATAGTTGTAAACTTCCGTTTATCAATTGTTTGGGCAATGACCGGGTTAGTTTGTTGGGCGATCAGCGTGACTGGGCCATATTTTTTTCCGGTAACACGGCCGATTGATGACCGAAATGTTGGGATAAAATCATCGGTTCCTGAGCGACGATACACCGCCACACTGTCTTTCCACCACACCAACTCCAGTTCTTGATCTAAGAAAAAGTCGCGAACACGTTCAGCGCCAGTTCGTTTTTCGAATAGCGTGCTTCGGTAAAAAAATTGATAGTCGTAGAACTGTTGCCAATCAATGATCGCCACATCTACATCGGTTGGGATAGTGTATCGTTCCTCAGAATATTGCCGTCGTCCGAGATAGAGATAATTGAGCGAGTAGACGGATGGGCGACTGGCTAGCTTTGGGAGGGTGTTAAAGGTGGTTAGGACGCGATCAGCTGGTTTTACCTCAGCGACCGCCGCTTTCACTATGGCTATTGGACTAGCCTTGTCCATATTCGATGATTTCCAGGGTAGCTCGATTGGTCCAAAGAGAAGGTGAGCATAGAGCGGTCCAACAACCGCAAAAAGCGTCGCAAGTGGGAGAGCGATGTATGGAGCAATATTTTTTAGGAGTTGACGTTGTTGAATCGCTAGCCATGTTTCAGCTCCAGCCCAGAGCAAGAAAGGCAAGAAGGTGACGACATAATGAAGACGGAGCACGCTTTCGGGTTGAGCGCCGAGGAGTAAGAGTTGGCCAAAAGGGAGAATGATTGGCACGAGTCGTTTCAAGCGGCCGAGAGCTAGACCGCCCGACGCGAAGAGTAGACCAAGCGTCATCAACCAATTATTCCCTTGGAATACATGTGAGAGGAAGACGATCGGGTGACGGAATGGGAAAGTCAGAATTTCGATCGGCGTTGTTCCGGCCCACCGATAAAAAACAAGATACTTGTATGCACCCTGGGGATTTGCTCCGGCGATAAGGTGCTGAGCGGTGAAAAACCAAGCTAGACCCGCGATGGCGGCCGGCGCCCACCAACGCCAACCACGTCGATCAAGCGCAGCTAACCCGGCCCAACCGAGCACCAGGAGCGGCATGTCTTCACGGACAAGGCACAGGAGCCCAAGCGCGATCCACCAGCGATTTCGTTGTCGGGAACGATAGGCGTAGATCGACCACCAAATAAGCGGCCAAGCGAGGGCAATCGCGTGAAACTCATACAGCGCGACGTTCCAGACAAATGGATGGAGAAGCCAAACAACGCTGCCAACCAACCCGCCCTTCCAGCCCAAAATCGATCGGAGGACGAGCCACACCAACCATGTTGTTCCGGCAATTACAAGGGTTTGAATCCAGAGCAACGTGAGTCCAGATGGGGCCAGTCGGTAGATGGCAGCAATCGGGACGAGGCCAAGCTCAAGGTGGTCACCGAGATAACTCGGATCATGAATACTGTTATCGAAGCCCTGACCATGGGCAAGGTGGTGGACTGTGTTGGTATAGATTGCGAGATCGAGGCCGTTATAACCAAACGCATTCCATTTGTTCAGCTGGAGTACGCCAAGGGTCAGCGCGAAGATGATGCTGAGACCGAGAATCAAACGAGAGGCGGAGCGTTGCATGGCTATATTCTACCATCCCCACAAAACTAAACCACCCCTTGCGGGGTGGCGTGGAATCGTAAATTCAGGGGAAGGGTTACGCGGGTTCGGTAACGTTCGCGGTGGTTCGGGCGACGAAGATGACGACAGCCCAGGCCAAGAGAACGATGATTAATCCGATAACAGCTGCGGAAATGATCTTCTTGGCTTTGTCTACTTTTTCTTCATTTCCACCAGCGGTGAGCCAGGTGAAGCCGCCGAGGATGATCATGACGACCGCAACCAAGGACATAATACCGAGCAACCAGTTGAGGATGTTGATGACCGTTTCTTTCAGGTCAGCATCACCTAAACCAATTTGTGCGCCAACGGATTCGACGCTGAAGGTCGTCTGCGCGTGTGTCGCGACAGGAAGGGCCAACGTGGCGGCGGAACCGAGGAGTAAGGCGAGTTTGGAAAGTTTTTTCATGTGTTTTTCACCCCCTTTCAAAATGGGAATTCACTAACTAAGCTTCGACCGTAACGTTCGCCGTTGTTCGGGTAACAAAGATGACAATTGCCCAGGCGAGGAGGACAACAATCAAACCAATCACTGCAGCCGAAATGATCTTCTTGGCTTTGTCAACGTTATCTTCGTTGCCAGCCGCCGTCAGCCAGACAAATCCGGCGTAGATGATCATCACCACGGCAATCAATGTCATGATGCCGAGCAGCCAACGCATGATATTAAGGACGGTTTCCTTCAAGTCTGCGTCGCCGAGACCAATTTGTGCACCAACCGATTCAACGCTGAATGTGGTTGGCTGGGCGTAGGAAACGACCGGCATGGCCAAAACAGCAACTGAACCAAGGATCAGCGCGAGTTTACTAAATTTCTTCATATGGGTTTCGACCTTTAGGTAGTAAAAACCTCGATAATGAGGTTCGTTATGATTATTACGAAAAACGGTCAAAAAGTCAATCAACATATCCCCAGCAAACAAAAAACCGCCAAGATTGGCGGTTTTCTTTTGTATTTTTACTTAATACCGTTGATAACGAATTGAATAGCTGACCAGCTCAAGAGAATAACAACGATCCCAATGGCGGCGTAGGTTAGCGTATCTTTGGCTTGTTTCACGCGCTGAGCGTTTCCAGCTGAGGTGAGCATTAACACGCCACCCCAGATAAACATAAACGTTGCCAGAACTGCGATAATCCCAAAGACGTAACGGATAACCTGGGTAATCAGACATTGCGCGGTATTACAACGGATGGGGTTGGGGATGGATACGACTCCGGAAGTGGTGGTCGCCGCATCGCTACCAGCAGAAGTCGGAGTAGTTTGGGTTTGAGGGGTTGGGGCTGGTCCAGCCGGATTTGTAATTGTTACCCTAAAAGCACTAGGCGTTACCAAACATCCCGATGAGGTTGTCTGCTGAAAACACATATCAACCGTGTATGTTCCAGCGGGGCTGAGCGCATACACAATTGCATTTGTACCGTTCCCGGTGGCGGTAATAGGAACCTGGGTCTGGACTGGATTCGTTACCGTTTGATCAGAAGTATTAACAATTTTGTCAATTGATACAAAACCATCAACCGGTTGACCTGATGTGCTGGTAACGCGGAAAACTACGCTAAACGGCTGTCCTACTACCGCCGAAACATTCGCCGGAGTAAATGTCCAATTCACGGATGTCAATGTTTGGGCGTGGGCGCTGTTCGATAAACCAAAAAGGCCAAAGACCACGCAGGATGACAAGAGGAAGAGTTTTTTCATATAATCAGTATATCAGATTTCTATCGCTGTGTTTTTAGAGCCTCGTCACAGCCAGCGCCGCAAATCCCGCCGCCGCGACAAACACCGTTTTCGAAGCTAAACGGAACGCCGGATTCAGGGTCTTTGGCGATTTGTTCGCACCAGTATTTTCCGGTTTCCTCAAAGCAGTAATTATCCACGCTCCGACAAAGTCCGCAGAGCGTACGGGTCGTATTACTACTTGCGCAGCCCTCACCTCGGGCAAAAACGTAGCCGCTGCCGAGGGCGGCACAGGCGCGCTCTGAAACGTCGTTCATGCAGTAGAGGGGGGTGGCGGCGCCAGCAATATTTTTTTGGACGACACAGCACCCCGTGTCGAGGGAGAGGTTGACCGCTGGGAGCGTCGTGGCTGGTAGCTGATTTAAGACGGCGTTGATTTTTGCTTTTACGACCTGACCATCGCATCGCTGGGGATTAGACTGTTGTAAGGTCGCTTGCGTGGCGCTCGTGATAACACCACTCGGGACAATGTCGTTCGCGATTTGGAAACGGCGGACACATTGAGCCGTATTTGGTCCAAAACAACCATCAATCTCGCATCCACAGCCCAGGGTTTTCAGGGTTGATTGATAGGTCGCTACTTGTCCGCGTAAGTCCAATTGCGCCTCGTCGGCGCAGTAGATCTCGTTACTGCACAATGTGTTCCAGGTGGTGCGGCAGGTGGGGGTGGCTTTTTGATCATCGACACCACTAAAAGGTTTGACGACATCGCCCAAGCCATCAATTTCTTTATTTTTTGGGTTATCAAAAACAGTGGCGATAGCGGTAAAGGGATTAGTTGACGTCTTCGTACCGGTAATTGCCCCGATCGAGAAGTTAATAATAACGTACGCCGTCATCGAAATAGCTAGTCCAATAACTGTTCCAGTGATGATATTTTGGCCCGATGAAATTTTTGCGGCGCGGCCACCGGCGGTAATAAATTCGAAACCGGCGTAGACCATCATCAACGCGCCAAGAAAAACTACAATCGTTAGACCCCATTGAGCCAAACGGACAAACTGAGCGACGAAGTCGTTGACTCCACAGCGAGTAGTTTTACTCGCGTCAACCGTCCCGTCAGTTGCGTTCAGGACGACGTTGTCACAATCGAGAATCAGACCATCTTGGGTTTGGGCCTGAGCCGTTTGGGCGAGACCACTCACTCCGCCGAAGAGGCAGGCAGCGACGGCGAGGCAGAGAGCGAAGCGGCGCATTAGAGCGTTGAAGTTATTTGGTTAACCGTGAGCTTGAGTGCGTCCTGGGCCGAAGCTTGGCCGGTCGCGACGCTCGTAATCATTGCTCGGAAGTATTCTTCAACGACTGGCCCGCCTTTACCCGTGTACCAACTTCGGGCGGTGAGGAGTTGCGAGGCGTAGACACCGAGGCTCGGGTCGTCTTTTTGGGCAGAGAGTAATTTCTTTTGTGCTGACAACTTGCCGGTGGCTTTTAAGTAGGCCGGGACATTATCACTCCGAGCCATAAACGTTAACAGGTTCCAAGCGTTATTGAGACGCTTCGCGGTTTTACTTGCTTTCGCGACCATTCCAATTTGGTAGCGCGCGATATCAATTTGTTGCGCGGTTTGACTGCGGTCAATTTGCAACATCGGCGCTACTCCCCACTGTAATCGGCTTGCCGCAATGGTGGCGCGGTCGGCGTAGGTACCGAAATAATATACAGCTTTACCGGTCAGGAAAGCTTCCAGTGCGTTTGGTTGTTGCGCGTTCCAACTATACGTCTCTTTCGATTCCTTCGCGAAACTTATATAAAAGTCCAAGGCGCTCAGGCCGTTCGCGTCGCCGAATGCCGCGCGATCACCATTGATCATTTTCGCACCATTTTGTTGCATCAGGAGCGCGAGAATGTCGGTGCTGTACGGGACGTTATCGGCGGTTCCGAGCGGAGCGGCCGAACGGACAATCGCGTTATTCGAATCGACCACTGTTAACTGGTTGGCCTTGATTTGGCTTACAAAATCCGCCCAGGTTGAGGCTGGTTCGAAGATACGCGCGTTATTCAGGAGGGCCTGGTTATAATAGAGAACAACTGTATCCATCGATAATGGTAATCCCCATAACTGACCATCGCGATAGGCGTCCGTCAACACGGCGTCGATGTAGGTCTGCTTTAAGGTGGCGAGCGAAGGTGGAACCTGTGGCGTTAACGAGACACTTGATTGCTTCCCAAAAAGTCCATTCTTTACGGTAACAACTGGAATGCTCGACGTCGCCGGCATCGGTTCAGCGAATTCGCTCATTTTTCCGACCCACGAGTTCGGTACAAAAAACACATCCGGACCGGTGCCGCGGGCCCAGGCGGCTAAAAGCTGGTCGTAATAGTCTTCGGTTCGGACCTGCTTGTAGGTGATGGTCGCGTATGGGCGGGTCGCGGTATACTTAGCGATAGCGCTTGTATAGGCTTTCGCGGCATCCTCGGTTCCCCAAACCGTCAGCGTTACCTTCGCGGCGGTTATCGGTTTTTTTCCGATGACGCCGGTGACGACTAAGACCACCGCAATAATTGGCAGCAGGAGGATACCAACAATAATCAGAATGCGTCGCATGGGATTACGCTAGTTGACGGAGATAGTCGCCAATGTCGCCCTTCAAATCTTTGTGTTTGAGCGCAAAATGGATATTGGCCTTCACGTATTCGAGTTTGTTTCCACAGTCGTAGTACTGACCGGCCATTTCATGGGCGAAGACCGGTTTTTTCTTTAGCATCAGCGTGACCGCGTCGGTGATATATAATTCTCCGCTAGCAGATGGCTTTGTTTTTTCGATAAAATCAAAAATATCAGGCGTAAAAACGTATCGGCCTGGACTAAATTGGAGTGATGGGGGAACACCTTTAGGTTTTTCGACAATCCCTTTTACTCGGAATGTTCGGCCGGTGATTTTTCCAACCGGCTGCATAATCCCATAGCGGTGCGCATCGGCTGGGTTCACTTTCATCGTCCCAATAATCGTTGAGCGAGTTTTTTTGTAGACATCCATCAATTGCTTTATTGCTGGGACGCCGTGTTCAATAATATCGTCGCCATAGGAAAAGGCGAACGGTTCGTTTCCGACCACTTCGCGGGCCATCATTAAGGCGTTGGCATTGCCTAACATCTTGTTTTGACGGACATAGACGAATTTTGCCAACTTCGAGATTCGGTGAACCTCTTGTAAGAGCGAGACCTTCCCACTTTCTCGCAAAGAATGCTCAAGCTCTTCGGAATAATCAAAATGATCCTCGATGGCGCGCTTATTTCGTCCGGTAACAAAAATAATCTCCTCAATTCCCGCCGCCGTCATTTCTTCGACGATGTACTGAATGACCGGTTTATCGACGACCGTTAACATTTCTTTCGGCTGAGCAATGGTCGCTGGTAAAAAGCGTGTGCCAAAGCCGGCCACGGGGATAACCGCCTTCCGAATTTTTTGGGGGGATGTTGTTTTAGACATGAGTATACTCTACCACATTTACAGGCGATTGTCACCTAGAGAAATGGTATACTACGGTCATGAGTTTTATCAGATCGTGGAAATTTGCAATTCTTGTTTTGGTGGCCCTGAAACAGATCGTTTTTATTTCGTTGATTCCGGTTTGGGAAGTGCCCGATGAACCAGCCCATGTTGCGTACATCCAAGCCCTTGTCGACCAGCGTCGTTGGCCCATTTTTTCGGGCCAAGGGATGGACGTAACACCAGAACTTCAAACATCGCTTCAGCAGAATGAGGCGGCGAATTCTACAAGACTTGGTCGACACTACCCGCCGAATTTTTTGTCGACGGATGTCCCAAAGGGAAACGTATCGAGAAATTTGGCGGCTCGAAATAGCCCAGCCTATTATTGGTATGAAACACTCCCGTACCTTGCTACCAGTGGCATGCCCCTTGAAAATCGCGTGCTCGTGATGAGACTGTGGTCGAGTCTTTTGCTGATATGGGCCGTCTGGTTGGTGATGAGGGTCGCTGAACATATTTTTCGAAACCCGTGGATGACTGGGACGAGTGGGTTCGTAGCTGGTTTTTTTCCGGTCTCGAGTTTGCTCTTTTCTGGGGTGAATCCTGATGCCGGATTAACGGCGTTGGCAACCCTGGCCTTTTGGCTTATGGTCAAACCGGTTGAGCCGGAGAATATTCTACGACGTGTTATCGGTCTTGCGGTGGTCGTTGGGTTGGCCGCTTCGGTGAAATCGCCAGGCTGGTTTTTGGTTCTACCACTGCTTGGTTGGTGGCTACAGCAACGTCGCTCGATGCCGAATCGACGGTGGTTCTTTCTTGGTTTGGGTGGCGCTGGAATTGTTGGTCTCTTGGGTGCGTCATGGCTCGTCATACAGTATTTCCAAACCACGAGCGAAGTTCTGACGTTTTCTGGAGCCCACCAAGCGCCGTTATCCTGGAAACTTGTGTTGAATAACGCCTTATTTGAGCGTCCGGTTTTGGTCTTTACGACGTGGTGGGGTCAGATCGGCTGGAGCGGCGTCTCGCGATACAACTTCCCCTGGGTGTATGCGTTGGCGAGTATCGTGACAACTATCGCTGCCCTTGGCGCCGTGATTGGATTTTGCCGAAAACATTTTCGTTTTACGTCTGAAGCGGTACTTTTTTTTCTTGGGGCTTTGTCGCTTGAAGCACTCTATCAATATTTGTATTGGCAGGCAGGCCTCACAAACGGAACCCGTCATTTTCCAACCCATGGGCGGTACTATTTACCACTCTTGGCGCCGGTCAGTATGTTTCTCGTCTTCGGGTGGAGCGACCTATTCCAAAAACACCGTCGCTGGGGAGCGGGGATAGTTACTGGGGCGGTGATGGTGACGATGGTTGCGGTCGCGCTCCAAACCTGGTGGCTGTACGCGCCAGAACGCGCCGCGGGCTGGTAACTTTACGCGCCTTCGGCGTGAACAAGGTCCCGCAATGAGGCCACAATCTCGCTTGGTGTTTTGACTGTATCCAGAATATGCAGAACTTCGGCTCGACTGAATCCATGGAGGCCGAGTCGGTCGGCGAGGTGAACCGCTTCGCCAATCATCGGTCCGGTTGGCCAATCTCGTTCGACTAAGTCACGACCGGTCAGGATCGGTTCAAGCGGCTCGTTCAGTTTTTCTTCATCGATTTTTTTGCGCCACCAATTTTCGGCCGGATCAACTACGGGCATAGCGACTAATCCATCTGATTGCGTGAACGGCCCGCGGCCAAGTGTATTTGCGACGGCTAGGACGAGGAGTTCTGAAAGGCTAGCCGGTCCCAAATCACGCTGCAGTCGTCGGAATTGTCCGGCCGACGGTGGCTGACTATGATGTGTTAGTTCATAGAGCCGATGCGGATGCTGATGGTAAGCAACCAGAGCGACGACCACGCGAATTTCACGTTCCTGAAAACCTAGTCGTGACATGACCACTCTGGCCGGCTCGATTCCGGCCTGGGCATGTTGCGGAGCGTCAAAGCCCGAGGCGGTGTGTCGTGTGGTTACAGCCTTGCCAATATCGTGTAGGAGTCCGGCCAGAACAACCAGTGGATATCGTTCTGGTGTAACATCAAATCGTTTGGCGATGGCATGAATTTCATCAACCACTAATAATGAGTGATCCCAAACAGATCCCTCCGGGTGCGTGCGGGGAGGTTGGGGGGTGTTCCAGAGTGCCGATAGTTCCGGGTGCCAGGCTTCAAAATAGCCGACCGATCGACCAAGTTGTAAACCAAGTGAGACGTGTGCAGCCTGAAGCATTTTCAGCCACTCACCATGAATACGCTCACGTGATAACGCGCCCATATCAGGGACCAGTTCTCGAAGAATGAGCATCGTTGCTGGTTCGGCTGTTAGCTCGAACCGCGCGGCGAGTTGAAGAGCCCGCAATAGTCGTAGGGGATCCTCAATAAATTTCTTTGGGTGGACAACGCGTAAGATTTTATTCTGCAGGTCGATGATTCCACCAAAAGGGTCGTGTGACTTCCCAGTCAGAATTTCTAGATAGATTGCGCCGATAGTAAAGTCGCGACGTTCAGCCGCCGTGGCAATACCCATATGCGGATCGATACCAACCGAAAAATCTTTGTGGCCAGCTCCGACCCGGGTGTCATGACGGGGGAGCGCGATATCAATATCTCGTCCTTCGCAGTGTAGTTTCAGGACACCATATGAGCGTCCGACTGATGAGGTCTGACCGTAACGCTGGACAATTGTTTCAACGGCTTCGGCTGATAGATCATGAACTTCAATATCAAAATCCTCCGGCACGTGCCCAAGGAGGAGATCGCGGACCGCGCCACCAACAAGATACGCGACGCCGTGTTCGCGATGGACGGCTTCTGCCATGTTGATGACAACTTGCCATCGTCGCCCAAGGGCGGGGTCAGCAGCGTGGCATCGGCGAGCAATTTCTTCCGGTGTGATGATGTGTTGTGCAGGCATGACCGGTCTTACTGTTTTGGAGATGAGCGATGTTGATTACGAAAAAGTCGATCAACACCATGTTCATCGTAACATATTTCGAGTTTTCTGGCGGAGAGCCGATCCTGGTACTATTCGTTACACGTCTATGTGGGACCGGCTTATTGTGCCTACCAACCCAATGGCGGAGGCGGAAGGATTCGAACCTTCGATACCCTTGCAGGTATACTGGTTTTCGAAACCAGCGCGTTCGACCACTCTGCCACGCCTCCATCACTGGGTCATAAAGCCCGATGATGGTAGCGGATTTTGGCTAGGAATTCAAGTCCCACCACCAGGGCCGGAAACGGGTCGACAACGGAACGATTGATGTTGGTCGTTTTGAGCCAGTGGCCCCAATAAAGGCGCCCCGCCAGGTTCCAATATCAAAATCTCCAAACCACCAACGTTCAAAAATACGCTCTTCGTTCCATAGCTGACCGTCAAGCCCGAAACGGCGGGTGAGTGAAGTTGATTTACCAGCTGGGATAATTGCGAGGCTGTCGGCCTCGCTTCCACTCGCAGGCAAAAACGCAATCCGTGCGCCGACAACTGTATCGGTGGTGTATCCAGTCCAGCTATTCATTAACCCGCCAACCCGATCGAAGAGTTTGATCTCGGTGACGCGGCCGGGACCAGAAACCGCCATAATAATTCCAGAACCGGTTTCTCCGCTAGTACGACCAGCAACATCAACGCCGCCATGGAACGTGGATTCATAGGCATCGAAGCTAGCCAAGACGTCGCCGGCAAAAGAAAAGACGCGCACGTTCGGACCACCACCTGGGCCAGCCCCGGTAATAATTTCATCGCGCCCATCGCCATCAAGATCCGCTGTGGCGACATTGACCCCACCACGAAAGCGTTTTGGATATGCGAGAAAACTTGAGAGGACCGACCCATCGGTGCTGGTTACCTGCACGTATGGCTCATTACCGCGGCCAAATCCGATAACGACCTCATCAGTCCCATCACCGTTTGTATCACCTACGGCCACGTCAACGCCACCAGTCCCAGTCGCCTCGCGCACAGTAAATTCGCTCAGACGAGTCACGGCTTCACGGAAGACGCGGACTTTTGGTGACGGTCCTTGCGATTGCGCCACAACCAATTCATCAGCTGGGGTCGTTGGATCGAGCTGCCCACTCGAGACTCGAAGGCCAAGCGTTGTTCCCGGAAACGGAATAACCTCACCATCTCGCCGCGCTCGACTTTTTGGGACTTTGATTTTTCGGGCGGCTTGTAAGCTGAAAAATGGATTGAACGCCTGGCCGTTCGGATCTTCGATTTCGAAATGAAGATGCGCGCGAGTTGTTTCGGCGTTACCGCTATCGCCCATATATGCGATTGCCTGTCCGGCCCGGACGGGCCAACCAGAACCAGTGCCGAATTGATAGGCGTTGACCGCTCCGCCCTTCCCGTCGTCTGTCCCCGGGGTGTCATTGTTAATGTGGAGATAATTATATTGATACCCATCGGCATCTGTTAGTGATAAATACCAGCCATATGACGGTTCAGGATAGGAGACCTGGCGGATCGTCCCGTCAACCGCGGCCACGAGAACCTGACCTTTAACACCAAAAATATCATTCCCGATATGTGTATGACCAACCCGTGGAGCGCCAAAGTCGTTGCTGTATGACGCCGTGCCCACGACTGGGAAAATAATTTTTCTCGTGGTTGCGGCCGAAGTATTTTTTGGCGACATAAAGAACGTCCATGAAACAAGGATTGCGACCAACCAGGCGAGTGTTTTGTTCATGTTGAATTAGATGAAAAACCGCTTCTGGCGGTTCTTGATATGACAAGTATAGCACGAAACACGGCTAAAATCAAGCCATCTACTCTTGGTTCATGTGCTGATGTGTTTTTCGACAGTGACGACCAAATACATCTGCAACCACTGCAAACCTGGCAGACTGATAAGTCGTTCGAGGAGGATTGCCGGTACGACGAACACCCAGGTGAGTGCGAGATACTCTGGGTTTCCCGATCGCACGAATGTCTTGAGCTTTAGCCCCGATACCGAGCAAAGTTGTTGGAGTTGGGCGACGGTATTGGCCCGATAATATGTCGGGTGAACATGCTCTGGTTTTTTTAGTAACCGTCGCTTCAGGAGTTGGTGGAACCAGGTTGGGGTGAGGCGACTCAGGAACATGATCGGATTGTTGCGGTTTGGCGTCAACGCTATAACAACACCGCCAGGTTTGAGTAGGCGGCGCCATTCCTGAAAAACTGCGAGTGGTCGCTCAAGGTGTTCAAGCACAAACTCGGCGACGATCAAATCAATGCTATTGTCTGGTAAAGGAATTTTCACAAGATCGGCAATGATTTTTTCATCGACACTTGAATTTCTTGATAAGAGACTTTCATGAACATCGACACCAATAATTTTTTTGACACGGCCCCGAAGTTCGCCAATATACCCGCCATCACCAGCGCCGGCATCAAGGACGATTGTTGATGAGGTCGCGTGCTGAAGAAGTAGGCGACGATATTGCTCACCACCAGTTACAAAATTTGGATACCAGCGCTGGATCCGTGGGGCAAGATAGGCGCGTTGCTCTTGGACGCTTGACCAGCCGCCCATATTATTGCTTTTTGTAGATTCGAATTTTACTGCCCTTTGCTTTTTTCGGATTTGGGATTTCCTCGGTTGGAGTCCAGCCAGGCAGGGCGAAGCCAAAAGAAATAACCCGGGCACCATCTTGCAATACCGCCGACAGGCGCTCAGCGACCCTTGGCATCATCACGGTAATAAAAAAACCGTAGACGAGCGTGGCGGTTGACATATCGGCTTTCAAAAAATCACCACGAATAATTTGTACATTCGATTGGTTACGTGTCCGCCATTTTGCCCAGAGATATGGCCACCATTGGATCTCGATGCCGATAAATGAGGTGGACGGATGGGATGCTGCAATCGCCGACAACACCCGCGCGTCGCCACAGCCCCATTCGTAGACGACGTCTTGTGCGTTCAGTTGAACATTTTTTCTCAGCCACTCAATCGCCCAATCAGGAGTACTGACGTACGGGAGGCCGGTTTTCAGGGTCGTGTAGAGCGCATTGAGACTAAACAGGCAGGCGATTGTGCCGGCGGCAAGGAAGACAAAAAGAAAAGCTAACAGCATGCTCTGAGTATATCACGGGAAGCAACGAGGGCCTCGAACAGGAAGACAAAGCATCAATTTCATTTAATGTGGGAGCAATGATACACTAGTATCATGTCGCGCCTCCAGCACACCACTATTCACTTTTTTAATGTCGGTACCCTGTTGCTATGGGGCGGCGTGGTCTACGAATTTTTATCGCGCGGGGCATGGCAGATGAGTGAGACGATCGCGAATATCTATCTTATCTTATTAACGTATTATGTGACCGATAAAGAGCTTCGACGCTGGCATACCAAATATGTAAGCCACCGCCGTCCCGGGGAGGTGATAGTGGTCGGCTGGGTCCTGACGGCGTTAACGATGTTAGTGATTGAAACGGCTGGCGGAGCTGAGCATGGGTACGTTGTGCCAAGACAATTACCCTTGATTGCTTCGACGGTCACAGTTATTTTTGTCATTAGCGAGTACGTCAAAACCGAATTTCGGCGGACGAGATAAAAAAAATAAGGATTTTACAAAACAACACAGCTGAAGTACCATGCTGATACTGAACCTTTCTCTGGGAGCCAAATAACCTTGTAGCCGAAGGGAACGCCCTTCGTGTGTTGCCGCGCACCTTTTACGGTGTTCGAGTCATGGGCCCAGCCGTGACTCTTTTTCTTGCCTAAAAAAGCCTGGTTTGCTACCGTGGCTAGGCAGTTCTTTTCCTCTGTGGGTGAGCCCACCTCTACTCCGGACTTCCGGTGAGTGAGGGACGACAACATACGCCCGGTCAACGAGCCTCGGACCCAGCTGAGACTCGTATTTTTTTATTGCCAGAATTCTTTTCCGGGGTAGTAATCAGGCTGACGGTCTGGATGTTTTTCTTTGAAGGCGATGTATCGGTTACGCCACGTCCGAACCACTTTTTCCGGAGTCTTGATGGTTACGTGTGGCATCGCGAGGAGTGCGTCTTCAACAAACCAAACATTTCCACGCGAGGTTTTCCAGCGTGAATTTTTCAGTGTTCGTACATCTAGAACTCCAAAACTGGTCAGGTGCGCTTTCGCGTCGATGTATGGGATAACGTAGCTTTCGACGAGAGCGCGAATGGTCTTGAAAACCGGTTTCCGACCATCAAGACCGATGTCCCGAGATTTTCCAATCGCACCGTACCTTCCTTTTTCTTTGTAGAGAAATAGCGTGTGGTCGAGGAGGTCGGTTGATTCCAAATCCAAAATCAACGGGGGATACCCATGCGGTTCGAGCAGGGCGGCCGCGCTCAGCGCTCCTTCAAGACAATGGGCGCGGCCGCTCTTGAGCACGCCGGGCAAGGTCCGCATGGTGTCGGCTTTGTTGTAGTCGAGGGATGTGAGCCAGCGTTGGACTTGAGTGGG
>CAYGGC010000003.1:37503-85316 GCA_964349465.1 uncultured Gammaproteobacteria bacterium | reverse complement strand
CGCACCGCTTCGGACAGCCGGTCCTTTTGTGTGCCGATGGCCGCGTTTTTTTCGTCGATTTGGCCTTGCAACGCTTTCATTTCCAGCTCCAGGGTATCAATTTCTGCTTGTTTGAGCTGAATTTGAAAGTTGGTTTGGGCAATTTGGCTATCGATGGTGCCGATTTGGCTTTGAATATCGCGGACCTGCTTACTTGAACTGTCGACCGCGTCTTGATAGGCCCCGGCTTGCTGGCGTAACTCTTCAAGCTGTTTCCGCTTCTCGGTAATTTGCGCGTTTAAATCCGCGGCTGGGTCTGAGGTTGATGGCTTGGTCGCTTGTGCCCCCGCTGGTGTCTCGGTTGTTTGTCCAATCGCGAACGGAATGGTTACGACAAATAAGCCGAGCAGGACGGCGGCAATCTTCCCGAAAAGTGTCGTTTTGATGTTTGTTATGACGGGCTTCATCTGGCCGGATGATAGCACAAACAGCCCAAAAAGTCAATCACACGTCGTTACTGAAAAACGTTGACGCGGCGAATCGATTCCTCGCGCCCCATGACTGCCAGGAGATCAAACACATCAGGACTCGCCGACCGGAGTGACAAGGCGACCCGAAGTGGCCAGAGAATTTCACCATTCTTTTTGCCGGCGTCGGCGATCGCCCGCATGATTGCTTCTTTCAATTCCGGTGCGGTCCACCCACCCTGGTACTCGTTCAGCCATTGAGCGGTCATGCGCAAGTGATGGGCCGTGGCCTCCGCACTTCCCTTTTTCGGAATCAAAACCGATCGATCGAAACTCGTTACTTCGGCGTCCCAGACACTCGGCCAGAAAAATAATGACATCTCGTCAATCTGTTTCAGCGTCGTCAGTCGATCGCGAACAATCGTTACGATTTTTTCCAGCCAGACCTGATCAATGTCAGCGTCAGCCGGAAAATTCCACCACGGACGGAGTCGTGTCACTAATTCCGGGATGGGAAGTTGGCGAATGTACCAGCCGTTGAGCCAGTCGAGCTTCGTTTGATCGAAGACGGCGCCAGAGGGATTCACATCTTCGAGGTTGAACTGCTCAACCACTTCGGCTCGCGTCAACGTTTCCGCGTCCCCTTTCGGGTGCCAACCCATCAGCGCCAAAAAATTCTGCATCGCTTCTGGCAAATATCCGAGGTCGCGGAAGCTGAGTGCGGACATGGCCCCGTGTCGCTTCGACAACTTCTTTTTATCCGTTCCGAGAATAAGCGGTAAATGGGCAAAGATTGGCGGCGTCCAGCCAAAACATTCGTACAGGTACAGATGCTTTGGCGCCGATGATAACCATTCCTCGCCTCGAATGACATGGGAGATTTCCATCAAGTGGTCATCAACAACAACGGCTAAATGGTAGGTCGGGAAACCATCTGATTTCAGAATGACGCTATCGTCAACCTGGTCATACCCAAAGGTGACGTCGCCGCGAATCAGGTCGTGGAACGTGACGATTCCAGTCAGCGGCATATTGAGGCGAATCACGTGCGGTTCGCCCTTGGCGGCGCGCTGCGACGATTCGACTCGATCAAGGTTCGCACAGTGTTTATCGTAGCGCGGTGGCAGTTTTGCAGCTTGCTGGGCGAGGCGAACCTCGTCAAGTCGCTCGGAACTACAAAAACAATAATAGGCCTTTCCCTGCTCGATGAGTTGGCGGGCGTATTTTTGGTAGAGTTCAAGTCGCTGACTTTGGACGTATGGTCCAAACGGACCGCCTTGTTCCGGGCCTTCGTCGGGGGTGAGCCCATACCAATTCAGGGCATCGTAAATTTTTTCGATACTCCCTTCCACAAAACGCTTCTGGTCAGTATCTTCTATCCGAACGATGAATTTTCCGCCCTGTTGTTTAGCGAACAGCCAATCAAACTGGGCTAACCAGACGGTGCCAATATGGACATCGCCGGTTGGCGACGGAGCGAGACGGACGCGAATAGTGCTAGGCATGTGGCGGGCGGATAACAGTCATCAAGAAACGCAGTGTAGCATTACCGACCCGTTGGCGTCGAAGTTTTCCATGGTAATAGCGGCTGGCGTAGAGGTAGGTATGGAGCCATTCAAAGCCCGCCTTGCGCATGAATTTCGGGGCGCGCTTGATTGTCCCGGCGAGATATTCAAGCGTCCGGCCGACGCCGATCGCAACTCTGACGTCATGCAGAGCGCGGCGGTGCTGGTCAATCCAGAGTTCCTGCTTCGGAAAGCCAAGCGCGACAAGGAGAATATCTGGCTTTGCGAGATGAATTTTTTCTAAGACACGCCGGTCGTGCAGTTTTTGCCAAGCGCCGCGATGGCCTGATTCAAGTCCAACAATTTTTATTTTTGGATGACGGCGAATGATTGTTTCGGCGGCACGGTCAACCGTCCCGGGCGCGCCACCAAAAAGAAAAATTGATTTTCCTTCGCGTTCGGCGATGGCGAGGAGTCCGTCGACAAAATCGGCACCGGGGACGCGCTCAACGAGTCGCTGTTTCGTTAAACGTGATCCAAGATGGAGGCCCATCCCGTCAGGTAACGATAAGTCGGCGTCTTGGAGAATTCGCTGGAAGCGCGGATGAGCGGTTGCTTCAAGCAAGAACTCTGGGCCGGGCGTGACAATATGGTGAAATTTTTTTTCGGCTAAAAAAACCCTCGCGCGGTCGAGCGCTTCGGCCATCGTTAGGTTATCAATCGAGACGTTCAGGAGCTGGATTTTATCGCGAGACATGCTTGAATCATATCAAAAAATGTGGTATACTCCAAGCATGAATAAAACCGCTATTTTTGCGACCATAGCTTTTACCACGGGCCTGTTTTTTTTGGGGATTTCCCCATCTTATGCTGCCCCAGCCAGCTACGAACCCGGGTTGATCATTTATGACAGCGATTTCACTGATTGGCAGCTATACAACGAGGCGTGGATTCAATCTTTTCTAGATGCAAAGCCTGGTATATTAAAAAACTACAAAGTTGGTGAGAAAACAGCAGCAGCAATTATTGCTGAAGCAGCAAGTCAGTACCATGTTTCCCCAAAAGTGATATTAGTAACCCTTCAAAAAGAGCAAAGTTTAATTACTAACCCCTCCCCCACCCCAAAAGCTCTTGATTGTGCGATGGGATATGAGTGGGGTAATGGTTGTAACTGGATGTTTGCAAATAAACCTGCTTTACGCGGTTTTGCAAACCAAGTTATGGCTGGAGCGTGGCAACTGCGGTGCTATACAAACCATCAGGAATTTGATGGGCAATGTTCTGCGTCATATATCTACGGTGCGGGTGGAACATACACCATCGACGGCCTAATTGTCACCATTGTTAATAGTTCAACCGGGGCACTTTATAACTACACTCCCCACATTAGTGGAAATAAAAGTTTTTGGAACTATTGGAAACAATACAGTTTTGATTTCAATAGAATTTATCCAGACGGATCATTATTGCGTGCAGCGGGGGCGCCCCACGTCTATTTAGTTGAAAACGGCGTGTTACGTCGATTTGCAACCAGCGGTGCGTTTTTGTCACGTTACTCATTTAACAGGGTTGTGACCGTTCCAGCCGACCACCTTTCACTCTATGGCCAGGGCAGAGAAATTAAATACGCTAACTACTCACTTTTAAAAACTCCGCGTGGTGGTATTTATTTACTCGCCGATGATGTGAAACGCCCAATCGCTGGGATGAAGGTTTTTAAGGCGGCTGGGTGGAGCAAAGAAGAAGTGGTAAAAGCGAGCTGGGAAGATATTAATTCCTATCCAGATGGCGAACCGGTAACGATGGAAAATATTTTTCCTTCAGGTCAGTTGTTACGGAATAAAAAAACCGGTTCGATGTGGTACGTGAAAGATGGTACTCGCTACGGTATTTTTAATAAAGAAATCCTGAAGTCACAATTCGGAAATCGGAAGCTAATTCCGACTCTCCCAGAAGAGATCGAAAAGTATCCGAAAGGCCCGATGATTGGTTTTAAGGATGGCGAGCTGGTGACGAGCAAGAAAAACGGTGGGACCGCGTACTTTATCTCGAACGGTCAGCGCATGCCGATCGCGAGCGCGGCGGCGTTCCAAGCCTATCGGTTCGATTGGAGTAATTTGCTCCGCGTCGATGACCGCGCGATTGACCTTCACCCGATCGGACCGGTCCTCGACGTTGATTCGCTGGTCAAAACCGCCGGTCAGTAATGCTTGTATGGCGCTTGTTGCCGCGGCGGTCGTCCCTCACTCCCCGCTCTTGATGCCAACCATTGCCAAGGAGCATACCGCTCGATCCGAACGCATTCGGACCGCGCTGCTTGAGGTTGGGTTGGAGTTGTACGCGGCACAACCTGACGTGGTCATTGTTCTGACGCCCCATGGCCTCAGCCCAGCCACTATTCCGACTATTGAAGTGAGTGATGTAGTAACCGGCGATCTTCGGGTCTTTGGTGATCTCACAACGACGCTCAAGCTCGCTGGTGGCATCGCCTTGAGCCATCGGCTGAAGGAGGCGGCTGAAGACGCAAATATTCCTCTCTTGTTGCAAACGGCCGGTGGTCTTGATTACGGCGTGACGGTTCCGTGGTTATCGATGTGGCCCGAGCCGATGCCGTGGGCCGTTGTGCCGTTCGCTATTCCCCCACAATCCATGGAACAAAGTGTTCGGATTGGCGAAGTCCTCCGTGAATGTTGTCAAAGTCAGTCAACCAGAATCGCGATACTCGCTAGCGGTGATACGTCCCGTCGATCACGTGATATGTCGGAGGCGGCCCGTCGCCCAACCGCAGATGAGCGAGTGATGTCCGAAGCGATTGTTCAAAATAACATCGGTCGACTGACGGAACTGAAAACCAACGATGCGTGTCTTCGGCATCCGCTAGCTGTTTTGCTGGCAACCTTACACGGGCTACCCTGGCGCGGTCACATCAACGCTTTTGATGTCCCATTAACGGTCGGGCAATTGGTGGCAGGGTTCGCCAGCGCATGATGATTGCCCACGTTGTTCCTCTACGACGCTTACCGACCGAACGGTCCTGGTTTGATTACCGTTTGCCCGAAGAACTCGTCGCGCCGCCTGGAAGCGTGGTTCAGGTTCCGTTCGGCCGCCAGTTGGTGAACGCTGTTGTCTGGGCAGTTGATGCTGAAACTGATCAAGCCAATCTGAAAGACGTTGCTGGAGTGATTATTGCCGAACCGTACGTGACGCCGTGGTTGCGACAAGCGCTGAACACCCTCGCAGCGGAGTATTTTGTCTCGCTAGGGACATTGCTTGCGAGCGCCGTTCCCGCAGTACTGAAACGACAAAAAGCCGATGAACCGATGGTGCTTGACGCTCAGCAAATTCGAGGTGAGTCCTCATCACACTATGAACGTGTCTGGTGGTACCGCGATCGACAACAGTGCCTTCGTGATGAACTGACATGGCTCTTGAAAGATGATGCTCTACGAGCGATTTGTTTTCCAACGATTGAGGATGTCACGGAAGCAGTGCAGGCGCTCGGACCTGAAGCTGGGTCTGTCGCGGTTGTACATAGCCAAATTACTGAACGCGACTATCGGCGGTTGTATGACGCGGTCCGGCGCGGACACATAAAAAAAATTATGGGCACTGGCCGAGTGTTTTTTCTGCCCTATCCTGAGGAGCCTGGTTTTTTGCTCGATCAAGAAGAGCATCCGGCCCACCGGCAAACCGAGCAGCATCCGCGTTTTGATAACCGGCAGACCGTCTTTTGCTTGCGCCCGCAGGCGATTTTGACGTCACCGGCGCCTTCAATCGCAACGATGCGGGCACGGCGTCCCTCCCCACCGTCATTTCAAGGCACTAGGCAACTTGTACCGCTCGGCCAGCCCGGTAGTCGTGACTGGCTCACTCCAGATGCTGAGGCACTCATTACAACAGCCCTTGGACAGGGTCAGCACATCTGGGCGATTGTCCCCCATGCTGGTTTTGCTCAGCGCCTCGCCTGTAAGGAGTGTGGCTGGACATTGGACTGTCCACAATGCAAACAGCGTGTTCGTCTAGCACATCATCATGGTACGTCGGCTGATTGCCAAGCCTGTGGCGCGTCAGTCAAGGTGCCGACCCAATGCCCCCGTTGTCAGTCCACTCGCTGGGCCTTGTCTGGCCTTGGGGTTGAGCAATTTATGCAAACCCTCCGTCGACGCTGGCCGCAGGTGACCGTCACCGCGCCTGAGGCGGTTTCCGCAACCCAACCGAGCGTTATTGTCGGAACCTACCAAAGCCACCGACAACGTCGACAGAGCGGGATTCGCGGTCCGGTGCTAATTGTGAGCGGCGACGCGCTCCTGAGCTATCCGGATTTTTCCGTTAGTGAACGGGCTTGGGCCTATATCGCGCGGATTCAAGCCGATCAACCAGAATCACCGGTGATCATTCAGACGTACGAACCGGAATTGCCCTTTTGGCAACGCTGGCGCCATGGCGATGACCGGACCTGGTACGAGGATGAACTAACGCAGCGTGAGCAGCAAGCACTGCCGCCGTATGCTCAGCAATGGATTGTCTATTGCCCCGGCGCTGATCAAAAAACACTTGAAGCGAAACAACACGAAGTTGCCTCGATGCTTCCGCCCAACATTACCCTGTCGGTTCTTTCCGCTCCAACACAACGTCGTTTTCAGCGAACAGCCGGTCGATTGCTCCTCCAAGCGAAAGTGGGCATTGATCTCCGAGCTGCGTTGGACTGGCCGTCGATCTTTCCATCCCCCTGGCAGATTGATACCGCGATTCGCGGCTGGTCTGAGTAAGACTTGATCAAACGAAATTCCTCACGTAGACTCCTGACTATGTCCCGCACAAAACTTCCACTTTGGTTGCTCAAAGATCCTGAACAGGCTCGCCTTCTCCGCTTCACCGCGTCTGATGTTGATTTGCGTGTAATTTCCACGTCGACGTTCCAACAGCTCATCGATGATATGGTGGTGACGATGTATCAAGCGAATGGGATTGGTTTAGCCGCGCCACAAATTGGTCAATCACTCCGGTTAGCCGTTATCGCGCCAGAAGTTGATTCCGCCCTGACCGAACCGCTCGTGATTATTAATCCGACGATCGCGAAACCGAGTAGCGAACAAGAAGTGATTGAGGAAGGCTGTCTCTCTATTCCAAAAGTCTTTGGTCCCGTTCATCGCGCACTGGCGTTAACGGTCCAAGCCGTTGATCGACGCGGGCGCCCATTTCGTTTGAGCGCGAGCGGGTTGTTAGCCCGAGTGATTCAACACGAGGTTGATCACTTACTTGGACGATTGTTTATTGATCGGGCGGACCACATTTCCAGCGGCCAGAAATTTCTCCCATGATTCGCGTCGTTGTCGCTGGAACGAGCACATTTGGTTTGCCGAGTTTTTCTACGTTGGCAGGGGCGACCGATGTTACTGTCGTCGGCGCTATCTCTCAACCAGCCCGCCCGGTCGGTCGGCATGGCGTCCTGACCCCATCGCCCGTCGCGGCTTGGGCAAACGAGCATCATCTTCCCATTCTCACGCCGGTCAACTGGCGAACCGCCACAGATCTCGCGGCCCTGAGTGAGTGGCACCCTGATGTTGTTGTCGTAGCCGCGTACGGTGTAATTGTTCCCGCGGATTTTTTGGCGATTCCGAACTATGGTTGCATCAACCTCCACGCCTCCCTCCTCCCGGCCTATCGCGGCGCGTCCCCGATCGCCGCGGCAATTCTGCAGGGCGATGACACAACTGGCATCACATTTATGCGCATGGACGAAGGACTTGATACCGGTGACATCCTCGCTCAATATTCTTGCCCGATCACTTCTACCGACACAGTTGTATCGGTGAGTGAACGCCTAGCAGAACTTGCGGCTGACCATGTTGTTCAGACGCTGGTTGATGTGGTCAGCGGAAAAATCATGAGTCACCCCCAACCTCAGTCCGTGAGCTACGCCAAAAAAGTCAGCCGTGATGATGGTCGGGCGACGTGGGAGTCCGCTGAACAGCTCGATCGACGACTCCGGGCCTATACCCCGTGGCCAGGGCTCTGGACGACCTGGCAAGGCCGAACGATAAAGATTCTGGCCGGCGAGGCAGTGCTGGACGGCCCGTCTGGGGCTCCAGGAACAGTTCTTAGGCTAGAAACGGGTCAGTGGGCTATCAGGTGCGAGACTGGCCTGTTCCGGCCCACCGAAGTCCAATTTAGCGGCAAACAGCCGCAACCAGCCGAGCGGATTCCGGGGAGTTACCCTGAGTTTCTTGGTAGCCAGCTCGGATCCTAGGTTCTTGTTTTTTCCGTCACCCAGAAGCCGAGGTAACGCCCAAGCATGAGTTTTGTTTGTGCATCGATGGCCGGAACCGAACCAAAGACAATCATCGTGACTGGGAGGAGTAACCATTGCAGCACCATCATCGGCCAATACCAGAATGGCCGATGAGCTGGTCGTGCGGGCAGGCTCATCGCGGTAATGATCGCGGTCACGATCAATCCCGTCATCGCGCCGGTCATCAGCCACTGGATAACTGTCGGCGCGTTCGCCGCTAAGACGGACGTTTCTAACGAGGGATGATTTGTGTGGAACGGAAGCCAGCCAATCAACCAAATCAACAATGGCGCGGTCGCCCAGGTATATACGCCCTCGAGCTGATTCCAAATATATTTAATTTTTTGGCTCACTGGAATAAGCGGATTTTTCGCAAAGTTCCAGGCCATGTACGGAAAATTTTCCACGCCGTAGGCCCAGCGACGAATTTGCAGGTACTGGTTTTTCCAGGAGCGAAAGATTGATTCTGTGTGTACGGTGTCCATCGAAATCGGAATATACATCGGCGTAACCCGATAGTCACCATCATAGCGAATGTAGCACTGCAAAAAAATTCGCGAGTCTTCTGTCACAATGTCAGCTTGCCAGAAATCTACGTCGATTAAGGCCTGCCAGGGCATACTGTGCGACGAAAACGTGAATAAACGATCAGGCCGCATCGTTTCGGTTAAGAGCCAGATGGTGGTGCTATTCGCGACGACGCGCATCATTGCTCGCGCATCCCAGACATTATTATGGAAGAGTGGGATCGGTTGGTAACTTGTTCGTAAACGGTTCGGGTGCTCTAAAAAGGTTTTGGTGAGATAGCTAAAGTATTGCCGATGCGCGGTCGTGTCCGCGTCGAATGTTGAAACGATTATTTTCTCGTATGGGACCTGGTCACGATCAATAATTTCTTTCATCTTCCGTCCGGCCCAGGCGATATTTGATCCCTTGCCGGCGACTTCACCGACGATATCACCCGGATGTTCGGTCACGAGGAAGGTTCCAAAGACTGACGAAAATTCAGCTTGCAGTTTAGCCGCGATCGGTCGGACATGGGCCGCATCGCGTTCTTCCGTTGCGAGGACCACATAAAATTTTTCCACCGGGTACGCGACCGTGGTTAACGATTGCAGTGTCTCGCGCAACACCTCATATGGTTCCTTGTAGGTTGGCAAGACAATCACATGGACGATATCCGACCAGCCGGGAATTTCTTGCAACCAGGCAAACCAATCGATCGTGCTCGCGACGCGGAATCGGCGATAGGCTAAAATTAGGTAGACTAAAATATAGGTTACCCGAATCAACCAATACAGATCAAAAACGATAATAAATCCGATGGCCCAGAGTGGCTGCCAAAACGACAAAACAATCGCTCCGGCAAATGTGAGCCAAACGCCTAGTCCAGGGATAATTTCCAACCAGCGGTACTGCGCCCAGTCTGATGGTCGCCACCGGCGCGTTACTTCAGCAACAGTCATAGAGCCCAGACCCTAGCGAATAATCGCTTGAATGTCAATCATGCGATCGTCATCAATTTGCGTAGCTGTAAGGCTTTACGGGCTAACGCAATCCGATCGGCGCTATAGCTATAGAGTGTCAAAATTTTATCTCCGCGCGCGACGCGACGACCGATTTTTTGATGGAGATATATACCGCCAAGCTTATGATCAGGCGCGCCGAGCGTTCGCGCGATTTCATCAATGGCACGGTTATTGATACCAACCACCGTGCCGGCTTTATCGGCGACCAGACGGAAGGTTTGCGCTCCGAGCGCGACTTCGTCTGAATCAATATTCGCGTTGCCCCCTTGGGCGGCGATGATCTGCTGCATCTTCTTCCAGGCTCGGCCAGAACGCAATGTTTCAGCCGCGATTCGTTGGCCTTGGCCTTTGCGGCAACTACCGCTCATTTCAAGCAGCTCGGCAGCAAGACCAATCGCTTTCTTTTCTAAATCACGAGGACGATTGTCTTTTTGTTGCAGAACGCGCAAGACGTCGCGCGCCTCAAGCGCTGGCCCAATCCCCTGACCAATCGGCTGTATGGCCCGATCAAACTTCACTTTAATTTTCATGTGAAAGGCCGCGCCGACCGTCGTAAAGCGACGCTCAACCTCTTTCGCCGTCGCAAGATTCGGGATTTTTGTATCCGGGCCGTATGGGAGATCGATGATCAAGTATTGAACGCCCATCGCGACTTTCTTCGCCAGAATACTGACAATCATCTTATCGTAGGGTTCGAGCGACAGCGGACGTGAGACGCGAATAATAATATCGTCGGCCGGTGCGATACTGAGTCCCCCGCCCCAAATCAAACAGCCACCGGTTTTTTTCACCACGGCGCGGACTGCTGCACTTGAAAGACTGACCGGCGCCAACACTTCCATCGTATCAGCGGTGCCGGCCGGTGAGGTAATTGCCCGAGAGGAGGTTTTAGGGATCGTTACACCGAGTGCGGCGATAATAGGGATCGCGACCATCGTCGTCCGGTTACCCGCCAAGCCCCCGACGGAGTGTTTATCGACAACCTTTTTTTTGCCCCAGCGAAACATATCACCCGTGGCGGCCATCGCCTTCACCATCCAGACCAGTTCTTGGGTCGAGTAGGGCTTCACATAGCCGGAGGCAACAAAGTAGGTCGTTTCGATCGCGCTGAGCTTATGGTCAACAATATCTTGAATAATCGAAAAGATTTCTTTTTCATTCAACGACTTACCAAGAAGTTTTTTTGAAATGGCCGCGACGGAGGTCGGACGCGATACAACCGTAATCGTTAACGGTTCGCCATCTTTTGCTTTCATCAGCTTCCAGACTTCTTCAAATACCCCGATTTCACCATGCTTAATTGAATGGTGCGTAATGTCGGCAATCACCGAATAGACTTTATTACGATGTTTGACTTCCAAACGGTCGCCAGGATTAATACCAAATGCGGCGGCGTCATGGCCGCGCAGCACCACGACTCGGGCGTCACCGCCGGTATGGATGTCCATCCGATGAATTTTGAGGACGAAGGCCATTAGTGTGAAAGGGTGTAGTCTTCGACGCGAACCGGACGGCGCGACGATGGCTTTCGCAAGAGACCGTTTTTTGCGCCGATGGTTTGAATGACTGATTCGCTGTTGGCTGAGCCGAACCGCATCGCGCCCGGAATATCCTTTGGGTGCCGAATGTGCCAACCGACAAAACCACAGCCGTAGGCATCACCAGCGCCAGTAGTATCAATCACTTTAACTGGATTGGTCCCGGCTCGCCAGGCCCGCTGTTTATCGCCAGCGATATTTCCTTCCGTGCCCATAGTGATCACGGTTAAGCCGCGTACCATGTGGCGTAACCGAGAAAAGGCTTGGTCGACTTGATCGTGGGCCATACCGGTCAAGGCAGCCGCCTCTTCTTGGTTGACCATAAACACGTCAGTCGCGCGGATGAGCGGCTCGAGAACGTGCCAACCATGGCGCAACTCCCCGACACCAGGATTCCAGGCAATCTTTATGCCTCGAGCTTGAGCATGGGCCCAGAGTTTTTTCAGTACTGGTAAAGCCCCGGCCATCGACGAGACGTAGATCCACTCACTGTTCACCTTCGCCCAGGGAATATCCTTTGATTGAAAGTCACCGGAAGCACCACGATAGACCAGGACGGTTCGTTCACCGCGGTGGGTTAAGAGAATTGATGAATAGCCAGTCATTAAACGACGATCGGTTGCGACGAGATTTGTTGTCACCTTTTCGGCGCGCAAGGCCCGTAGAATTTCTTGACCGCGCGCGTCGGCATGGCCGATGCGCCCGATAAATGCTGTCGACAACCCTTGTCGAGCAAACCCTACGGCCGTGTTCGTCGCCCCCCCACCGGTTTCAAAGACAATATCATCAACCTCAATTTTTGAACCCAACGCGAAGCACTCGGCTTCACCGGTTGAAAAAGCCTCGTCCCGAACTATTTTCATCTGTTGGCTACGGAGAAAGACATCTCGGGTGGCTGCGCCGATGGTGATGACAGAAAAACCTTTCATGAAACTTTATGTGCGCTACCGAACATACTCATCTTCTTTTTGACCGCTTCGTAGACTGCAACGCGGGCTGGTTTCAAATAGGCACGCGGATCGAAATCTTTTGTCGTTCGTAAGGACGCTCGAACAGCGGCTGTGAAGGCTAAACGCAAATCGGTATCAATATTGATTTTGCAAATTCCAAGACTAATCGCCTTTCGGATATTCGCCGCCGAGGTGCCGGAAGCTCCATGGAGAACAAGTGGGACGTCGACAGCCCGTTGAATCCGCCGCAGGACATCAAAATGTAGTCGTTCACCTGGGAGTGGCAGGCCATGGCTATTCCCAATCCCGACTGCGAGGGCATCAACCTTCGTCCGACGTACAAAATCTACCGCTTCTTCCGGAGTAGCTAAAACTGGAACGGCCGAAATTTTTAAGTCTTCTTTGTATTTGACCTGACCAATCTCCCCTTCAACACCAACGCCGAATGCCCGAGCAAAGGTCTTTACGGCCGCCGTTTTCCGAACATTTTCCTCGTACGGAAGTTTTGACCCATCAAACATAATTCCGGTCCAGCCGTCGCGCAAACACGCCTTCGCCTCTTGGACGTCCCGGCCGTGGTCGAGATTCAGGACGACGGGCACCTTGACCTGTCGAGCTAACGCATACGTCAGGGCTGACAGTTCCTTCCGGCCGCCATAGGCTAACGCTTTTTCTGAAGTATTAATAATGACCGGTGATCGCAGGTCAGCGGCGGCCGCCACGACCGCTTGTGCCTGTTCAAGATTAGAAATATTAAAGGCTCCAACCGCATATTTCTTTTTTTGGGCGTGCTTCAGGACGGTCTGGAGTTTTGCAATCATAGGTTATCAGTATACCAAAAAAACTACGCTGATGCACGTCCGGCGGCACGCAATTTTTGCCAGGCCACATCCGGATCATCGTGTTGTTGGAGATAGGACCCAACGATAATCGTCGTCGCGCCAGCTCGAACAACTGCTGGTAATGTCTCCGGCGTCATTCCACCATCACAGCTGATCGCTAGGCGTGGCCAGCGGCGGCGTAACTGACGAATCCGAGCCACCGTTTGCGGGTGCCAGCGCGCTCCGAGTCGACCTGGTACAACACCCATAACCTGAACACCTTGAACGAGGTCGACCCAGCGATCAAGACGTCGTAAGGGTGTGGCCGGATTGATTGCGAGAATAACGGAAATTTTCTGCGATCGAAAAAGTGCAAGATACGGCTTGAGGGCCATCCCGAGTTCAACATGAATAATAACGCGCCGTACGCCCAGGGCTAGGACCGTGGTCAGCCGCCGGTCAGGACGGGTCGACATAATATGCGCCTCGACCGTGGTTGTAGAATGTAAATTGGCGAGCGTCTTCGGGCCAACGGTTCGAGTTGAAGTGAGTGACCCATCGGCAATATCAAGATGGATCGTCGAGCTGTATTCGCTCGCGAGCTGAAGTTGTCGTCGAAGTTGTTGGGCCGATGACGCTAAAACAGCCGGGAGAATCTTAACGGCCATGTTCTATTTTTTTGATTTGGCGCAAACGTCGTTGCTGGCGGGCTTCGCCGCGATATGAGGTGGTTAACCAGCGTTGAACGGTCAATCGGACATTCGGCCAACTTTGAAAATCTGAAGCGATCGTCAAAATGTTCGTGTTTTCGTCCTGACGCGAACGTACGGCGATGGCCGGTGTCACGGCTTGGACAGCCCGAACCCCGCGATGTTTATTCGCGACAATCGCCATGCCAACTCCAGTTCGACAAACAGCAATACCATAATTCTTTGGTGATGACTGGACCGCGTGGGCGAGCTGCTGCGCGGCGACCGGGTAGTCGTCTTTCGGATGAAGACGTACCGGACCAAGGTCGGTGACAGCTTGGCCAGTTTGGCGGAGCCACACCACGAGACGTTGCTTCAGCGCGAACCCACCATGATCAGAGACGACATAGAGCATACTCAAATAGTATAGCACACCACCACCAGAATGGTGGTGGCGAATACCTCCTTCTTATTGAACGATAATGCGCCCTTGATATTCAGTGGCGAAGGGGTTGTTGTGATCGTGATACCCCCAGGAACCAATTTTTGTAAAGGTGAAACTCTGTGAACTTCCAGCCGAAAGCGTTAGGTCAAAGCCTGGTAAGTCCGTGTGCGATGGGTGCGGGTTAGAGGCAATCTGGTGCGGAGCAGTATCGTTGTTTAGAAACGTTACGACTGTCCCGGCGGCAACAGTCGTCGAAGTTGAAGAAATACCAGCTGAAGTGATTATTACGGTTGCTGCTACGGGAGCATTCGTGTTTGTTGAAAAAGTCCCAGTCGTATTACTATTTTGGGACGTTGTGTTTGTGTTTGTAGACACAGTTGTATTGGTCGTCGTGGTAGTCGCTTTTTTACTGCAGCTGGCTCCCAGAGCGGCCAGCGCCAACAATGTAATAATGAGATATTTTTTATTCATAGAATGGTGGTTAATGTATACTACGGCGTGTAGTGTACTAGCCTAGCGCATCATGGTCAATTGGGCCCGTGCGTCTTCTGTCATTTTTCCTGGATCCCACGGCGGATCAAAGCTCAACTCAATGGTGACTGCTTTGGCGGTTGTAGCCGCCTTAACTTTGCTTACAATTTCCTGCTCAAAATACGGCACCAGCGGACATCCCGGCGTCGTGAGCGTCATCGTGATTGCTACATTGGTATCGGTGGTAGCGATATCATAAATCAATCCGAGGCTGACAATATCGAGACCTACTTCCGGGTCGAGACACGTGGCCAGCGCGGTTCGGACTTTTTCCGGGTCGATGCTCATGCGTCGGCGTGGTGTTCGGCGAGGTATTTTTCCGCTTCCAGCGCGGCCATACAGCCCCAGCCCGCGGCGGTAATTGCCTGTCGGTATCGCCAATCAGCTACGTCACCAGCAATAAATACGCCTGGCTTTGAGGTAAAGACCTGATTTTCAACTTTGAGGTAGCCTGGGCCGACTTTGGCGAGTTGGTCACCGAAAATTGCGGTATTCGGTTGGTGGCCAATCGCTAAGAACATTCCTTGGGTCGGAAAATCTTCTTCGACGCCAGTCGCCGTGTTTTTTAACCGTAGACCACTGATCGTTTGGTCGCCAAGCACATCAAGAATCTCCGTGCTATATCGGAAACTAATTTTCGGATCCATTTCGGCTCGGTGAACCATCGCCTTACTCGCCCGCAAGGTTTCACCGCGAACAAGAACAGTCACATGAGTGGCAAATTTCGTCAGGAACGTCGCTTCTTCCATCGCGCTATCTCCGCCGCCAACCACGACCACCTCTTTATTTCGAAAAAAGAATCCATCGCACGTCGCGCAGGCCGAGACGCCTTTTCCTCGCAGGCGCTGCTCGTTCGGTAAGCCCAGCCATTTTGCTGAAGCGCCAGTGGCAATAATCACGGTTTCGGCTGTGTGCGTCCCCTGCTCGGTTGTAATGGTGTATGGAGCTTGCTTCAGATCGATAGCACTCACGGTTTCTTCTAGGTAGGTCGTGCCAAATCGAATCGCCTGCTCTTTCATGGCCGTCATTAATTCCGGCCCTTGTATCCCCTTCGGAAATCCGGGAAAATTTTCGACTTCTGTTGTCCACATGAGTTGCCCGCCAGGTTCCGGACCAGCGAGAAGGGCGGGTTTGAGATCGGCTCGAGCGGCATAGATCGCGGCGGTTAAAGCGGCTGGACCTGAACCGAGAATGAGGACGTTGGCATGCATAGTGGGAAGATTCTATCACATTTTTTCTCCTGGCTCCAGGTTCAGTACCGATCTGCAGTTTTGAGGGCAAAATACGCATGACTTGACCTTCGGTTTTTCTTCGGGTATTGTAGAGCTATGCCGATCTTTACTCCGCCCGATCAACGCTCCCCTAACTTCAGTTCCAGTCCTGAACCGATTCATGAGCCAGTTCGAGTGGTTGTTGATTTCTCGCCGCTTCCGGGAGCTCAACGCGTTCGGCCGTTGGCCTTTCTTTGGGGCGGAAAAAAATACCATATTAAAAAACTCAACCTGCGCTACAAGCGCCAGCATGGGAAACGGTTTGTATGGTGTTTTGCGGTTTCCGATGAAGCAAACAACTACACCTTAGAATATGATCCAGAGGAGTTACAGTGGACCTTAACCGAGGTCTATCTTTCTTAACCCCATGAATAGCCGGCAGCGATATATCATCCATCTCGACATGAATTCCTATTTCGCCTCGGTCGAGCAACAGGCGAATCCCTGGCTGCGTGGAAAATCGATTGGTGTTGTCGCGACGCTGTCACCAAACGGTTGCGTCATTGCCTCGTCGGTTGAAGCGAAAAGAAAAGGAATTAAAACCGGTTGCCGCGTTCAGGACGCTCGTCGTCTCGATCCATCCGTTATTTTTATTCCAAACGACGCTAGTAAATATCGTTCATGTACCGAAGGAATTTTGCGCATCATGCGTCGCTACACCGAAGATATTGAGCAGTACAGTATTGACGAGGCTTTTCTCGATCTGACGGGATTTGTCCATTCGCTCCCGGAGGCGGCCCAGGTAGCCGAACTGATTCGCCGTGATATTCAAGCAGAGGTTGGTGAATGGCTCAAGTGCTCGGTCGGCGTCGCGCCAACACGCTGGTTAGCAAAGTTTGCCGGTGATACGGCGCCAAAAAACGGAACGCTCCTTATTCACGAGGATAATCTTTCGACGACGCTCGATCCTCGGCCCGTGACCGATGCTTGGGGTATCGCTAGTCGTTTAGAATGGCGTCTCCATAATCTCGGGATTTACACTCTCGGTGAATTACGGCAGGCGCCGGTTGCGAATCTTATGCAAGCCTTTGGTATTCTGGGCTATCAGCTGTGGGCGAATATGAACGGCATTGAATACGGCGGCGTCCAACGAACTGGCCAACCCAAATCGATTGGTCATTCCCACGTCTTCGCAAAACGGGCGACCTCTTTGCAGTATCCCAAAGCAATTTTAGCGAAGCTTTGTGAAAAAGCTGGCCGACGATTACGAAGACTAGGCTTAGAAGCGGGCAGTGTGTGGCTTTCCTATGGTCTAGCCGATGAGTTTCGTGCTCGGTACGGTCGAGTTGGGGGTGGTGGCGGACGGAAGCTTGGCGCACCAATTACTGAAACCAGGGACATCTGGCGTGTCTGCTGGCAACTCCTAACAACAGATTTACCACTTGGTGCGGTCCCGAATTTTTTAGCCATGTCGTTAACGAGTCTCCGCCCGGCCTCCGCCCAATTAAGTTTCTGGCCGCGACAAAAACAGGAAAATAACCCTGCCCTAGCAGTTGCGCTCGATCACCTGAACGATGCCTACGGAGATTTTACCGTGACGCGTGGAACGTTTTGGGGGCTTGATGAGCGGGACGCTCCGGACCGCGTCGGATTCCGCAAAACCGTCCTCGTTGATGACGTGACCGGGACGTATACCTGGTAACGACTAGCCAATCGACTGAATCGTGTAGAGAATTTCGCCTTTTGGCGTCAGGACCTTGACGGCCGCGCCGGCCGCTTGACCAAGTAAAGCTTGACCAAGTGGTGATTCATTTGAAATTCGTCCGGTCAGCGGATCAGCTTCGTTCGATCCAACGATCGACAATTTCATCGTTTGACCATTGGCCGAAGCCTCGACGACGCTCCCGACCTGGACAAAGCCGGTTGAGCTCGCCTGCTCATCAATCACGACCGCGTGCTTGAGGGTATTTTCTAACTCTTCAATGCGACCTTCGTTAAAGGCTTGTTCATTCTTTGCTTCAGCGTATTCGGCATTCTCTGACAAATCGCCAAGTTCTTTCGCTTCTTGAATTCGTGCGGCGATCTCTCGACGACGAACATGAACTAACATGGTTAACTCTTCCTGGAGTTTTGCCAGGCCGTCTTTGGTGAGATAGGAAACGCGATCAGTCATACGGGTATGAGTCTATACGCAAATCTGTTCCAAGTGGAACAGGAGCCTATTCTAGGGCTTCTTTACTGGTCTGTCAATGGGTTATCCACAGGCGCGGCTACTTTCGAATCCCGAAAATAGTACTCAAAGATTTCCTTGGCGATCGGCAACGCGGCCGCATTTCCCTCGCCGCCAGCCTCAACGATAACCGCCACGACAATTTCTGGGTTTTCATACGGGGCGTAGGCGCTATACCATGAGTGCGTTGCATCGCCACTCCCAAATTGTGCGGTCCCGGTTTTTCCAGCGGCCTCGACTGGAAGTGACTGGAGTGATCGCGAGCTCCCAGACAGAACACCTTCCCGAAGACCGTTTTGTACCGCCCGAATATTAGCTGCCGAAGCGATATTTTCGGCTAATACTTTTTTAGGAAATTCACGAACGGTTGTGCCGTCCGGCCGTGTGACCCGAGTCGCGAGTCGGGGTTGATACAGTGTGCCGTTGTTGGCAATCGCCGACATAGCTGCCGCAACCTGGATTGGGGTAACTTCAAGGTCGCCTTGGCCAATCGATAAGTGATAGGTATCACCGAGTCGCCAGGGCGTTAGGCGTTGGTTTTCTCGCCAATCCTTCGTCGGCAAAAAACCTGGGGCTTCACTGGGCACATCAACCCCAAGACGACTGCCCCAGCCAAAGCGCTGAAGATAGTTCACGATGCGGTCAACACCAAGGCCTGAGCGCTGCTCAAAACCTCCACCCAAAATATAGTAGTACGTATTCACCGACTCGGCCAACGCTTTCGCTAAATTCGTCACGCCATGACCGCCGGATTTCCAATCAGGAAAACGATTAACCCCGACAGTAAACCCACCGACACTGAGCACGGTCGTGGCTGGAGTAACAATTTTTTCTTCTAGACCAGCCACCGAAATAAGCGGCTTCACAATTGATCCGGAAGGATATTGCCCGGCCACTGCTCGATTTAAGAGGAGTTTACGCGGGTCAGTTAAGGCCATGGTAATGTCCGCAGCGTGATCAGGCTGGACAAACCAATTATTATCGTAACTCGGCGCGCTTGCGAGAGCCAGAATCTGGCCGTCACGTGGGTCCATCGCCACCACGGCGCCACCCGGGCTTTGGAGGCGTTCAACGGTTTTTTTGAGAGCCTCCGCTGCCTGTTGCTGAAGCCCAGCATCAATTCCGAGGTAGATAGAGTTCCCTGGTTCAGGGTCAACTTCGTTCACAATGCGCTGTTGACGATTTTTTACATCTCGCTCCACTTCGCGTTCCCCATCACGACCAGTGAGAACATCATTGTAAACTCGTTCGAGCCCTGTTTTTCCGGTAACCGACAATGTTGTCAGTTGTGGGTTAGCAGTCAATTCTTGACTATTGACCTTTCCGATGTACCCAACAATCGCTGCGGTTGCATCACCTCCAACATATTCACGCGTCGGCAGGACTTGTAAGTCAGCGGCGGGGATATTCTGCACGGCCGCAAGCCACATAAAGGCCTGACGTTGAGCTGCATACTCGTCAAGCGCCAGCGGGTCCGTTGGGCGACGTGTCGGGTCATCAAGCAGCGTTTCAATTTCGGCGACTGTTTTTCCGCTCGCGCTTGCTAACGTCGTGAGTGTGGCCGCACGTTCAGGATCTTGCCGCGGAAGATCGGCCGGAATAATCGTCAAGACGTAATTTGGGACGTTATTGACTAGCGGCTGACCAGTTCGGTCAAGTATTTGGCCTCGTGGGGCTGGGATAACCTGAAGTCGAACACGATTTTGTTCGGCTCGATCGCGATAGGTTTGACCAACCACGGTTTGGAGATACCCAAGACGGGCAGTTAAAATAACAAGAGCTAAAAAAATTACCGCCCAAAGCCAGGCCATAAAATTTTCCCCAGCCGTTGGAGCGATCGCGGTATTTGCTCCACCACCAGCCGGCGCATGATCGATTTCCCGACTGGAGCTCAGCGGTAAACGATGTCGGGTTGGGGGTAAAAAAAATGGTTCGAATTCCATGACCACTAGAAAGGTTGTTGACTATTTGTCCGCGCATACGTTCCGCCACTGAACCGGCGCCAGAACACATACACGAGTACCGGATGGATGAGTGTTTGTGTGAGGACACTTGGCCACGTGCCAGACCAGTCAGGACCAAGGGGGGCAGAGGCGAAACGATGTAAGGCAGAGGCAATAAGGTTAAGCACGAGATAATACATGATCGTGGCAACGCCCGCTGCCGCAATCAGACTCGCCGATGAGCGTGTCGCGATCCAGCGTCGCAGAATCAACCGGGTTCCGAGCACGAGGCTCATCAAAGCGGCGGGATATGCTACCGACCAAACTGAGTATTGTCCGAGGGTGATTCCAGCGACGACACTCATCGTCAAAGCTAGGGACCACGATCGAAAAAGAGCGATCAGGAGAATTTCTACGATCACAAAGTTTACGATCGTTCCAGCCACCGGCCAAAGGATCCAAACGCTGACGTGAAACCAGGCAATGGCCATGGTCGCGACCAGAAGTAAGACCGGGTAAAAAAATCGGCGCATAGACTATTGTCGAATCACCGCGACTTGTCGAACTCGGCCATAGCGAATTGGAACTGAAAGCCTCGCTCGCTGAAACACTTCCCCGGATCGTTGCTCAATTTTCGCGATGGTCCCAACGAGGAGGTCCGGCGGTACGCCGGGTTCCAGTCCGGACGTGATGACGGCCTGACCGACTGTCACGACATCGTTTTTTGGAATGAGGTCCATTTGGGCGGCTAGCCCGCGTTCACCACGGATCACGCCTTGGCTGAGGGCACTATTTTGAATACTCGCCAGAACTAATGATTGGGTGTCCGTCAGTAGCAAGACCACGCTCGTGACGTCATGAACAGCGGCTATTTTACCAATCATCCAGCCATCACCCGTCACGACGGCTTGACCAACTCGGAGGTCTTGATTATGACCGACGTTTATGACGAGGCTTTGAATCCCGGGATCCGGACTGTAGCCGACAACTGCCGCCGACACAGTCGGGAAGGTTGATCGTCCAAGGAATTGCCCTAGTTGGTCAGCGGTTTGGCGTGATTGTATTTCTTGTCGAGCATCGGAAAGTTCACGGGTCACGGCTTCAAGTTGGGCGTGAATCTGTTCGCTGTCGGCCGGTTGTTGGAATGATGAGGAAATTCCGAGACGTTCAAGTGTTGCCAGACTTGCTCGCGTTAACGGCTGAGTCACCGCCGTCAACATTTTCGTAACGCTACGGCGAATAGGTGTCACGAGGACACTACCCAGAAGTATGATCATAACGACCAGAATGAGGACGACCGGGCGAGCCCGTCGAGTCTGTGACTGCATACGTTAGGCAACGAATGACTGATCCTCGCTTGATAAGACAAGTACGTTTCGTAAGACCTCGAGGTCCTCCAAGACGATGCCAGTACCGCGGACAACGGCAGTCAGCGGATCGTCCGTGATGTGAACCGGGATTTGGGTTTCGTTATGGATCGCCGCTTGAATGCCGCGCAACAAGGCTCCGCCGCCGGTCAAGACTAAACCACGTTCGTAAATATCAGCGACCAGTTCCGGCGGCGTGCTTTCAATCGTCGCCTTAATATTTTCGATAATGGACTTGATCGAACGCTGTAAGGCTTCTCGGACCTGAGTAGAATTTATTGCGACTTCACGCGGCAAACCAGTAATCAAATCACGTCCACGCATTTTTGTTTCCACAACTTCACCGTCGTCCCAAGCCGACCCAATCTTGATCTTAATATCTTCGGCCGTTCGTTCACCGAGTAACAAGTTAAAGTGATCGCGAGCGTATTGGATTATATCTTGGTCGAGTTTATTGCCGCCGAGCCGTAACGAGCGCCAAGCGACCACGCCACCGAGGCTGATAACGCCAATTTCTGTTGTCCCGCCACCGATGTCAACGACCATGTTTCCTGACGCGTCTTGAATTGGAAGACGGGCCCCGATCGCCGCCGCCATTGGCTCTTCGATTAAATACACTTCCCGAGCACCAGCGTGCAACGCCGCGTCTTCAACGGCTTTTCGTTCGACTTCGGTCACTCCTAAGGGGATACCAATCACGACGCGCGGACGCGGCAGTAACCCAAAGCGCTCTTGATGAACACGATCGATGAAGTACTTGAGCATTTTTTCGGTTACCTCAAAATCAGAAATAACTCCATCTACCAAGGGCTTCGTCGCCATAATATGGCCCGGGGTTTTTCCGACCATCCGTCGTGCGGCGTCGCCAACCGCGAGGACTTGATTCGTCCGGGTGTTCACAGCGACGACCGAGGGCTCATTAATAACAATGCCACGGTCTCCGACGTACACTAAGGTGCTTGTGGTACCGAGGTCAATCCCTAAATCGTGGGAAAATCTTCCGAGCAGGCGGTTAATCATGGCTAGCGGAAGAGTGAAAGAAATCGATTCACGATATCAAAGCGCTGAACATCACGGACCGAAATAAGGAGAATCATCAAGAGCAGTAAATAAAAACCACTCGCGTGAATATAATTTTCGATACGAGGATTGATGGTGCGTCGAACGATTTTCTGAATAATTAGTAAAAAGGCCCGTCCCCCATCCAGCGCTGGAATTGGCAGAAAATTAATGACCGCCAAGCTAATCGACAAGAGCGCAACGAATTGCAGGACTGAGATAATTCCTAAGCGACTCACTTCTCCGGTGAGGACCGCAATACCGACTGGCCCAGCGACATCCTCGCTCAGTTGCCCTGATTGTACGAGCTGGCGAATGACCTGGCCAAAACCAGCAATCGATTGCCACGACAGACTGACCGTTGATCGGAGACCGGCCCAGGGTGCGCTGTACCAGGGATAGCGTAAGGTGCCAATTTCAGTGATCCCAAATTCGTAGTGTGGTGCAGCTAGATCGGTCACGTCGTTGGGCGCGATGGTGATTCGCTGCTCTTGACCATCGCGCTGAACGGTTACCACTAAGTCTGGAAACTGGTTTTGTCGAGCAAAAGCGGCCAGTTGTTCGGTCGACGTGAACTTCTGGCCATTAATCTCGGACACGCGGTCACCTTGCTGTAAGCCGGCTTTCGCTGCGGCGCCATGTGCGGTGACGGTCGCGACGACAGACTGATTCGTAATGGTCGCGCCGCTATCAATTTTCACCGTCGAAGGCTCAACTGTGACGCCGGCCGCTAAGACACCAGTTAAAAGGATCCAGGCCAACCCGTAGTTCATCAAGACCCCGGCCGCCATTACAAAGATTTTTCGGCTGAGCGAAATAGCTTGAAAGCTTCCGGGATCAGCCTGATCGGTCGATTGTTCACCGTACAATCGGACAAAACCACCAAACGGAATAAGGTTCAACGAATAGAGTGTCTCCCCGCGGCGCCGCCCAAAAAGTTGCGGCGGAAAACCAAAACCAAACTCGTCGACCCGGACGCCGGAACGTCGCGCCGCTAAAAAATGTCCAAGTTCATGAACAAAGACGAGAGCACCGAGAATCAGGACAAAGAGGAGGACGGTCATGCGTTAAATAGTGGTTATTTCTTCAGTTTTTTGCTGAACTAAGTCGGCGATTTTCTTGGTCGCGTCGTCGACAGCGAGTTGAACGCTTTTCATTTCGGCCGCGACTGCATCAGCCGACTGGTCACCATTTTTTTCGGCTTGCTTTAGCTCCTTCATCGCTTCCTCACGAGCTGCGCGTAGTCGGACACGCGCCTCTTCGGCTTTTACGTTGACAACTTTTAACAGCTCATGACGACGCTCTTCGGTCATCGGTGGAATCGGAAGCCGGATGACTTTACCGTCATTCACCGGCGAAATTCCGAGACTCGATTGATTCAGTGCCTTTTCAATATCTTTGATGACTGATGGGTCCCAAGGTTGGACGACTAAGAGACGTGGTTCCGGTGCAGAAATCGCCGCAACCTGCTGTAAAGGACTGACGCTGCCATAGCAGGAAATTTGCAAGTCCTCAATCAACGCGGGATTTGCCCGCCCCGTGCGAATGGTTTGTAATTCATGCTCGAGATGCTCGAGCGCCTTGGTTGCTCCGGTATCAAAAATTGGGTGGCTCATAGATTATTTCTTTTCAGCAACAAAGGTGCCGACATATAAGCGGTCAGGATTTGTTGGATCGAAGGTTAACCAGACCGGCTGACGGGTTGACGGAAAGGTGGTAATCGCCCAACTCGCTCCCCCATCAACGGTTCGATGTAACCGTCGTCCGGTCGTAATAAAGATTTCCGCCGGATTGGAAGGATTAACGGCAATATTTGCCACGGCTGTGCTGTTGGGATTCAGAAGCGTTGAAACGGCCTGCCACGTCGTCCCACTATCCGCACTGTAAATAACGCCGTACCGTGTCGCTAAATACCAGCGAGTCCCAGTCGGCGTCACCACCCAGTCGACATCGGCAATCGACCGCGCGTCTTTGTATACCTCGAGCGGGGCGCTCATGTCAGTTGCTTGTGTGCCACTCGCGTCAAGTCGATGAATCCCCCGGCGATTCGTAAAAATGACCAGCCCATTCGTCACCGGATCAATCCTCATCATCAAGATGCCGGTAAATTGTTTGACGGTATTTACCAAAGTCCAATTGGCTCCAAAATCGGTACTTCGTACCACTTTACCACCGCTCGTTACCGCCCACAGGACGTTATCGCGCGAGGGGTCAACGGTGAGACATTC
Source organism: uncultured Gammaproteobacteria bacterium (assembly GCA_964349465.1). Classification (GTDB taxonomy): domain Bacteria; phylum Patescibacteriota; class Patescibacteriia; order SBBC01; family CAIJZX01; genus CAYGGC01. The sequence goes on along the minus strand of CAYGGC010000003.1, from coordinate 60,532 downwards.
AATGGTCTGCCCGGCTTGCGGTTCGGTATAAATCACAGCCCAGGTTTTCCCCTGGTCAAAACTTTTTCGGATTTGGCCCCCGCTGGCAATATAAAGAATTTTTTCGTTTTTAGGATCGAAAGATAAACAGCGATATGATCCTATCTTTAATCCGGTGACACTCCACTTATCACCACGATTCGTACTCGTCCACAGCCCAAGACCGCGGATACCGGCATAGAGTCGATCACTGTTCTTCGGATCAATCTGGAAAAAAAGCACAGTCGCGTCATCCAGACCAACCCGGCGATTCTTGTCAGTTCGAATAAAGGTTTTTTGACGCCACGAAGCGGCTTGGTCATCGGTCCGGTAGAACCCACCATCTTTCGGCTGACTATTTCCAAGGCTAAGACTACAGCTTTGGCCAAGCGTCGCCAAAGCGAGGACAGCAACGATAATCCGTCGTTTAGAAGCTGAGGTCATGGAGAATAAATGAAGGTTGAACGTGTTGGCGAAGGAGGGCGTGACGGTTCGTGAGGCGCTGCGCTAGTTGCGCGAGGCGATTGGTTCCGATACTCGTGGAAAAATTTTGAATGGAACTGATTTCGTTAGCCCAGGTGCGAGGCGAAATCCCGATTGACGATAACAGTGCATCGCGCACCAGTGCCTCCGTTTCGTCCAAGTCGCTCGCAACCCATTCGCGTCGTTGAGGCCATCGTCCAGAGATAAGCCCTCGTTGCAGGATTTGAACAGTACTCCAGTGTTCCGTTAGTTGCTCTGGCCGGGTCGCATAGCTGAACGCGAGTCCAGGACGCCCATGAGCTTGCCGTGCAATCACCCGACGCAGACTCGGTGAGAGCGCGGGAAATTTTTTTTGGATAACCTGGTCGAGTTCTGCGTGATTCACCCGATGCCAGGTAAACTCAATTGCTCGTGAACGAAGCGTGGGCAAGACCCGGTCGGGTTGTGAGGTGGTCATGACAATCGATGTACCAACCGGTGGTTCTTCAATCAGTTTCAAGAGCGAATTACCAACCGCTTCACTAAGCTTTTCGACATCCGCCAAAATAACCCATCGTCGTTCGGCCGCGTGTGTTTTCCATTTCAAGCGTTGGACGGCCTGTTGCATCTCCTCCATCGTGAGGGCTGCTTCAGTACTGGAAAATGTGAGAAGGTTGGGATGTGTACCAGCCGTTACCTGTCGGCAGTCTACACAGGCGCCACAGGGTCGTTGGCCGGCGTGCTGGCACAACTGACGTTGCGCTAACCAAACCGCAATCGTTTGCTTCCCGAGATTCTCTGATCCTGAAAAAAGGACCGTCGCAGGCCATTCGCCCCGATCAAGCATGGCTTGAGCCGCTTGGCCGAAAGCTTGTTGACCAACCCAGGGCCAGGAAGTTGATGTGGCAGGTATCTTCATGAACCTGCATACTCTACCACTTTCAGCCCTCCTTTGCAAGGCGGGGCTCAACCAGGGTAAACGCTTCCCACGTCTGTCGGGCGGTGTTCGCCCAGGTGTATTGCTGAACCCAGCTATGTCCGGTTTCGATCAAGCGCTGGCGGAGATCCGTATCAAGATCGAGCTGTTCGATTTGGGTGGCCACGGCCGACGGTTCAAGGTGATCAGCGTAGAGTACGCTAGCACCAAGGACTTCCGGTAACGAACCGGCGCGTGAAGCTAGGACCGGCACCCCGAGAGCAAGTGATTCAAGTGGCGGTAAACCAAACCCTTCATAGGCCGATAAAAATACTAAACCGCGAGCGCCAGCGTGAAGCCGCCAACGTTCTGTTTCGCCCACCCAGCCAAGCCGATGGATCGCCTGACGGTGTTCCAGCGGGACAGCGTCGTAGGCCTGCTCCCAACCAAGTCCAGGGGCACCAATAAGCACCAGATCGGTTCGGACGCCTCCGCGTTGTCGGTATGACACATACGATTCGAGTAACAATCGAATATTCTTTTTTTCTTCTAAACGTCCAACGAAAAGAAAATAGGAATTCGTTACCTTGAATTTATCTTGGACGGCTTTAACAAATTCCGGCGCGCAATCAGGCAGCTCGCTCCCCTGTCGGACCCCGAGCGGGGTGACAATGATCGTTTGTTTCGCTGCGGGTAAAGTCGCTAAGATTTCACGTTTCGAAAAATGTGAAACAGTGAGAATGCATTGACTGCTGCGTAGCGCGTGTCGAACCGACCAGCGATGGTAATCGCGTTCCGACGCGCTATACCGTCCAAGCGTAAATATCCGAACGGACAGATGAATCAGCGGACGCAGCCAACCCAGTTTACGCTGAACGGACCGACCTCGGTATACTTCTGGCCACCGTTCAAACGCAACATCGTGAATAGTGGTAATCGTTTTTTTTGAATGGTAGAGCGGAACCGTGTCGGCCGGCACAAATAAAAGATCTGGCCGATGCCAAAAGAGTTCCCAACTTAACCGAAGATGGGACCAGAGCAGGCCCGGACGCCACGTCAAGACACGAGCTTCAACGTTCGGTCCAAGTCCTTCAAGTCCACCACGCAAAGGTTCCCGTGTATATAGCCGAAACTGTTGCTCGGGGTGTTGGCGCACGAGCTCTCGGATAACATACCAGCTATAAAACTCCGTCCCAGTCTTTTCGAGGCTATTCGCCCGCGAGGCATCAATCCCGATGATCATTTGGCCGACAGAATGCTTCGTTTATAGGATTCAAGGTGGTCCAAAGCGACACCGGTCCCACGAGCAACGCATAAGGCCGGCTCATCCGCCACGTACGCCGGCACGCCAATGGCGTTAGCTAGCAGTTTATCAATATTTCGTAACTGCGAAGATCCGCCGCTTAAAACCATCCCTTTATCCATCACGTCGGCCGACAATTCGGGCGGAGTCTCTTGCAGAACATTTTTTACGGCTTGGATAATTCCGGTTAATTCGTTTTGAATTGCTTCAGTGATATCGTCGGAAATAATGGTAATGGTCTTCGGCAAACCCGAAATCATGTCACGTCCGCGAATATCCATCGACAACTTATCTTCCATAATTAACGCGCTACCAATGGTGATTTTAATATCTTCCGCGGTTCGCTCACCGATCGCTAAGCCGTATTTTTTCCGCACGTACTCTTGAATCGCGTAATCGAGCTTGTTTCCGCCAATCCGGACCGACGAGTTAACGACGATCCCACCGAGGGAAATCACCGCGATTTCCGACGTGCCGCCACCAATATCAATAATCATGTGGCCCGAGGGAGAGCCAATGGGAATGTTGGCACCAATCGCGGCGGCAATTGGCTCTTTGATAATGTAGGCGGCTTTCGCGCCGGCCGCGAGCGTTGCGTCAATGACCGCTCGACGCTCGGTCGAGGTTATTCCACCCGGTACAGCAATCATTACTTCGGCGCGCAAAAAACGCACACCGCCAAGCGCTTTGTTAATAAAGTATCGCAACATCGCTTCGGTTACACGGTAATCGGCAATGACACCGTCTTTGAGTGGGCGCAAGGCAATAATTGTGTCCGGCGTTCGACCGATCATTTCTTTAGCCTCATCACCAACCGCCAATACTTTTTTATCAATCATGGACATCGCCACGACTGACGGTTCGTTTAACACAATACCTCGGCCAGGCAGGTGGACCAGCGTGTACGTTGTTCCGAGGTCTATACCGACGCGGCGACTGAGTAAACCCATTTAGCGGTACGTTATTGAGATAAAGCGATCAGCTTCGAGTGGTCCAGTGAACAGCACCGCATCTTGACTGAGACGCGCTTGATTGTCAAGACTGGTCGTCGTCGCGGGTCGATTATTTGGCGTTTTGATCGTCAGGTCGATATTCGGTTTGACCATCCCCGGCTGTTTTTGCCAATTCAACGTATAGGTGTTTTTCTTCAACTGTTCAGCGACTCCGGCTGGCAGCTTATACTTCAGGGTCACGGTGGATTCGGTTTGAGGCTCAATTGACTTAAAGGCCGCAAATACGGTTCGTCCTAACTCCGTTGAGGTTTCAACTTTTCCAGCCGTTTGCGAACGCTCACGAAGCTGCGCGCCGGAGGATTCGAGGAGTTCGGACCCAGCCGGTACGTAGACACGTAGATAGGTATTATACCGACTGATAATTGTACTTGTTCGCCAATCAAATTTTCCGGTATGTTTATAGTTGACTTTAAGCGTGGCGATGGCTTCGGAATTTTTTACTTCCACGGAATAGGTGTACGTTCGCTGCATAACCGAGTCAGTTTTTAAACTGGCCAGGTTAGCGTCAACGACCATCAGATAATCTTCCGTTGCTTCGCCCTGAATCGAACCGCCCCAATTTTGGTCGACTAAGATGCTTTGCAAGGCCGCGTCTTGCATATACATCAAGAACTGTTTTTGCGAAAGCTGTTGGCTTAACACCAAAAACAGATCCGACCAGTCACTCAGCGGCAAGCTCAAAAGACGATTCACAAGTTCAGCCGTCATAACGCCGATAATATCCTTGCGCTGGCTTTCATTGAGGCCATAGGATTTAAATCCCGAACCAACGTATTCTTGCAACCGACTCGTGAAGTTTTCTGGGGTAAACTCAATTTTGTAGACGATAATCGGGCCGACTAATTTCAATAACTCCACGATCGTCGTTGGCGTAATTGCCACAACGCCATCGACATTTTTTTGCCCGCCTTCGCGTTCGTAGAATTGAATGGCCTGCTTCGCGGAGGTTGGAAAATCCGGCGACCAGTTTGCGTCACGGAAATACCAGGCCTTGGCCTTCAAATACTTTTGCATCGGCACTGGCGGAGCAATAACCGGCAAATTCTTTGCGGCTTCGTCGAGATTATAGGTGTTATCTGTTTTTAACGAAACAATTTCTCCGTTTTTCACCTTCATTAACCCATAGGTCCCGATAAACCCGCCCCCTGGACGGAGTTCATTGTTGTTTTGCAACAGAAACAGATATGATCGTTCATCCGGATAGCCTAGGACCGGCGGTAAGAGGTGCGTGGCGGGAATCGCTTGGTCAATCGCCTGGCGGATGATCGGAAATTGCTGCTTGAGCGGGGTGATCACCTTCTGCAAGGGCCGGACGAGCCCCTTTTCGGGAATTCGATCCAGCGCTTCGGCAGCGTGATGAATTGCCGCTTGAGCGGTCTTCAAACTTTCTTCCCGTTCCGAAATTCCGGCTAGCAGCTGGCCTTTTTCCTCTGGCGAGATAGTCGCCAGACTCACCTTGCCACGATCCGCAAAAGGCTCAAAAATATGAGCGGCAAATTCAATCATCGAACCGGCCGCCATCGTCGCTTCCTGACCAACCGCGAGTAGATTGTCCACGGCCCGATACTGGCGGCCAATCAGCGGCCAAGCTCGCAATCCTTGTGACGTACTGAGTGCTGTATCGGCGGTGGTGAGTTCTTTCTGGAGCGCGACGATATGTTCTTGCGCGCGAGCAAATTTTTGCTCACTTATCGCGGCCGGAATTTTTTTTGCGATGATTTGTGCTTGCTTAGCGGCATCAATTGCCGGTTTTAATTTTGGATAATAATAGGCCGTACATACCAAGCCAACCACCACGAAACCACCGAGGGTGATACTTCCCCACTTTACCCACGGTAACCAGCGCCGTCGGCGCGGCGCGGCGAGTGATTGAATTTTTGGTCGACTTAATCGACGAGATGATTTCCAGAAGCGCAAGTTCATAGGCTATGTGGCGGTCGTGGTTGTCCACGATATTTAGCAAAGTAATGAAGCCAACTTTGGATGTGGACGCGGGTCGGGTACGAGAAGATTCCGCTCAACCCTGGGTTCGCGGCAGATTCGCGCTGATGATAGTGTACCATTTCAGCCAGATGCAGGTAATGGACTTCCCACCCGGCCGCCCAACAGCGTCGGCAGAGATCCGTATCCTCGACATACAAAAAATATCGTTCGTCGAAGCCGTGAATGGCCTGCAGAACCTCGCGTCGGGCAAGAAAGCACGCCCCGAGTACCCACCCAACCGGTCGAGTGTCATTATGATCCCAATCGCTCATTAAGTATTGTCGCAACATTTTACGTCCAGCCGGGAGTTTGCCGAGTGGCGTTCGTCGAAAAATAGCCATCAAAAAACTTGGGAACATGTAGGCCGATACTTGGGTCGAACCATCGGGATTGATTAACCGTGGGCCAACGATTCCAGCTTTTGGATGTTGGTCAAGATACGCCATCAAGGCCTCAACCGTCCCAGGGAAGACCGCCACATCGGGGGTAAGTACTAGGACATACTGACCAGTCGCTTGCGCAAACCCAAGGTTATTGCCAGCCCCAAACCCATTGTTTTTTTCGGCCATGACGATCCGAACATCCGGGTACAACTGTCGAATCATCTGATCACACCCATCACCAGCGCAATTTTCTACGACAATCGTCTCAACATCGCTCCCGAGATGAGCGTCAGCAATTCCCCGTAAGCACTGCTTAAGCAGTCCGCGAGATTTGTAGTTGACGATGACGATCGAAAGATTCATGAGAGAAATTAGTGTCCAAACCAGGTTCGAACCGCGGCCGGAGTGGCGGTTGCATGCTCATCAATCAGCCGGCCTTTCCGCCGCATAGTTGGCAGAAGTCGGAAAATATCTCGCCACGCTCGCAACGCGCCGGGTCGGCGCCAAAGAAGGTAGATGAATTTTTTTATTTCGTACCAAGCCATCCAGGGCAGGTCCCGCCAGACGGTCGTCCAGCGATCGTTTTTGATAAGCATCAGCCAGTGATTCCGATACGAGTAGTAACTATTCACCAACGATCGGCTACGATGATTTTTTGCAATCAGTCGGTCAGTCACAATCGATTGACCCTTGATCGTGCGGTGATGATAACCAATCGCGGTCGGGTCATACCAGGCAGTCCAGCCATGACGCTGCAAGCGCCAGGCCACATCGGTATCGTCTTTATACGCGAAGAAGTCGTCGTCAATAAACTCGTCACGATAACGAATGCTTTCGAGCGCCGCTCGACGATACATGACCAGGGCACCGGAAAAACCAAAGACCGGTTCGGCATGGTCATACTGTCCTGTATCAGGCTGTCCACTCCCCCGATCGACAATATGACGCGATCGAGAAACCTGTATTCCGGTACTGTCGATTATGCCAGAAAATTGCACTTCGCGCAACTCATCGGACGAGTAATCAAACCGTAAGATTTTTCCCCCGAAACTCCCCGCGTCGGGATGCGCCTCAAGCGCGGCAACACCGCGAGCAATCCAATCAGGCTGAAGGACAACGTCCGGATTCGCCATCACAATGTATGGCGCGTCAGATAGTAATAGGCCTTGATTGTGAGCTCGAGCAAATCCAAGATTTCGTGTATTCCGAAGAACATGGACATGCGGATAATGCTCACGTAGCCAGGTTGAGGTCCCATCGGCAGAAGCATTATCGATCAGCAATAATTCAATCGGTTGATAGTGCTGATTCGCGATACTCGCTAACCCGCTAGGTAAATGCTGTAAGCTATTCCAGCTCACAATGTGCACTGCGACGCGTGGTTTATTCGTCATACGCGAAGAGTGTCATCAGCGCTAACCAACCTAAACCAAGCGGATGATTGAGATATGGCGAAGTCGTGTGGACCACGAGTAATCCGAGAGTTGGCACGAGCCACACCCACGCCTGACGCTGCCACAGTCGACGGCCGATCATCCATATCCACCAACCTAAAAAGCCTAGACCAATTAACCCAAAGTGAAAGACCATATCCAAGTATCCGAGTTCAAAAGCGGAGGTCGTTCGTGCTCCGCGAATACGCGGATCGGTACTTGTATATGTTAAGGTCGCGCCAAATCCCTGACCTGTCAGCGGGTTATGACTAATCGCCGTCATGAGAGGCGGAATTTGGTTAGCGCGCGCGGTTGAGGCTTGCCTTGAGCCAGCCGATTTTAAACGGGCGACAATCGCGTCGGCATGACCAGTTTGTCCTGGCGGCGGGATGATATAGGGAAAGTTCAGGGCCAGAGTCGTCATAAGCCACACAAACGCACCGAGCGGCACAAAGAGAACTAAACGTCGAAGTCGTACCCAGCCATAGAACCGAACACTAAGCCAGACCATGGCGACAAACATGACCGCCCCACCGAGCCAGAAACTTCGAGAGAGACTCAAATATACCCCAAGGGCAGCACTGAGCCAGGTCCAAACCCACCACCGTTGTACTGTACCGAGCATCCAGCCCGCCATCACTATCCCGAAGGCCAGCAAGGTATATATTTGGCTTTGAAAAAAAATGCGGTACACATTTTTACTAATCAAGGTAATTTCACCGATGCCGGTCTGTCGGATCCATTTATAGAGCGTCGGGACCCACGTCGCGTCCTGCGCGAACAAGACTTGCATCAACCAGCTTTTCAGTCCCACAATGGTCGCCCCGGTAAGCACAACCACCCCAACCTGATGTTTCCAGTTTGAATCACGTCGCACAAAATACCACCACGGAAAAACAATTGCCGCGAATAAATATCCATTCATGTCAGTAAATACACCTGAGCCACCAAATCCTCGCCACCAGCCGACGGCGCTCATGATCATGACCCACCCAAGGCTTGCGATAATTGGCCAAGCCCAACGAGGAAGACGCCACGGACGCGATCGCACCAAACGAATCATCCACGCCAACATCAAGATCGCAAAAAAGGCTAACCGCAGTGAAATTTTTATGTTGCCATCCTGAAGAAAAAAGAGGTACCCCTTACCGCCGATAACAAGTTCAATCATTGTCGCCCACGCTAGCCACTGGGGTCGACGCCAGGCCGCCAAAACGGCCAAGCTGCACAGGACCAAAAAACCGTAGCCCATTGGACTCCCCCATGTACCGATCGTCGGTGACTGAGAAAAAAGCCACCACGACATTACCTCGACAAACAGTAAGCCGAGTAACCACGCAAGATATCGTCGACTAGCGCTCATCGGGGTTTTAAGAGTGATTGAAGAACCGTCAGCGCGTAACTAATCGGGTATAGTAACGCCAAGCTACCAGCCGCAACCGGCGACCAATATCGTCGCGTGTATCGCCAGAGACTGCGCAAAAACCACCATTGCTTACGCACACTCATGACCTGCCGAAAAGATGAACCACCATGGTGCATAACCGTCGCGGCTGGGACATAGCGGATATCCCACCCGGCGCGGTGAAGCCGCTGACACATATCAACATCCTCAAACCAGATCCAGTATCCTTCATCCCAACCACCCACGTCGGCCAAGGCCGGGCGACTCATCAGTAAAGCCGCGCCCATCGCTTCATCAACGGATAGTGGCTCGCTGGCTGTTTCAGCCCGACCGTCACGGTAACGACGCATCACTGATGAGGTGCGGAAAAGATGTCGTAGTTTTAAGACCGTAAGGACCTGATCAGGCCAACGCGGAAATCGCCGCGTCGAGGACTGAATTGATCCATCGGCGTTTAGGAGTCGTGGCGCGACCGCACCGCAGCGCGGCGATATCTCAAGTGCGTTCAGGAGGATGGGAAATGGATCTGACTGGACTTCCGTATCAGCATTTAAAAAACAAACCATTTCGCCCGTCGCTATGGCTAAGCCTTGGTTATTGGCTGCACTAAAACCACGGTTGGACTGATTAGCAATCAGTTTTACCGTAGGAAAATTCTTCGTGATACTGGCGACCGTGCCGTCGATGGAAAAATTATCGACCACGATAATCTCATGGGCGATGGTAACGTGTCGGGCGAGGCTGCGGAGACACCGCTCCAGAAGTTCGCGACCGTTCCAGCTAACGATAATGATACTAATCCGCGGCTGGCTCGACATGAAGCCATACCGTACCATAAAGTCAACGTCTTGGCAACTTACTGAAGTTGGTGTTTGACGCGAATAACCGCCTCAGCTGCGCGGTATTTTTGAATATTTTTACTCCCAACTCCGCGTCCGATCAGCGGAAGTCGATATACAAACGAAGGCAACCACCGACTCATCACACCTCCATCACGAACCCGGAAAAGTCGCTGCGGGAGCCACAATCCGCGCTGACCCTGCGCCGCCATTGTCAGCCAGACATCCCAATCTTGAAACCGCTTCAAGGCGGGATCAAAGCCAGGAAACGAAGAGGGGCGAACGAGCGAGGAGGTATGAATATAATTCATCCGCCGAAGGGCCGGTTCTGAAAATTCGTGAAGGTGAAAATTTTTGTGTCCAAATCGAAAATCGCTGTAGATATACGCTGCATCTGGATGAACCTGAAGCGCAATCGCCATCGTCATGAGCATCTCAGGCCGGAGGATAGTGTCGGCATCAAGAAATATCCACCAACGACCACTGGCAGCGGCGGCGCCACGATTTCGCGCAGATGGCGCGCCGGCGTTAGCCTGCCGCAGAAGCGTCAAACGCTCGCGATATGGTTGGAGCGCGGCCGCAAGATCATCCGTCGATCCATCATCGACTACAATCACCTCGACATTTTTCCAGGTTTGCGCCCAAACCGACTCCAAGGTTGAACCCAATGTTGCGGCCGCATTATAGGCCGGAATAATAACGCTGATTAACGGCTGATTTTCAACCGACCACCCTTGCGTCATCAGCGTCGCTCGTTCGGTCCGACGACTGGCCACAAACTCTTGACGCATCAGGGTACGACCCGCTTCACCGGCTTCAGCCCGCTGTTGGGGTGAACGCAAATACTCACGGATTGCCGTCGCGACTTGCATCACATCGGTCGGATCAACTAACTGACCGGTTTGACCATCCCGGACCGCGTCGGGCACCCCACCCGTCCCGGCCGCGACGATTGGTAGCCCCGCTGCAGCGGCTTCGAGGTAGACCGCCCCAAGGCCTTCAATATCGGCGCCGCCTTCAAGAATCAACGGCACTAGTACAAATAGTTGAGCTCGTTGTAATAACGCCCGCCGCTCATTATCCGTGGCACGTCCGTGCCAAACAACATGATCGGTTACGCCAAGCGTCTCGGCCAATTTTTGCAGGGCCTCACGTTCAGATCCATCACCGACAATATGATATTGCAACGACGGGAATTCTTGGTGGAGAGACGCGACTGCCCGGAGAACCGTTGCAATATTTTTTCGCGGAACCAATCTAGCAATACTCAGAATCATTCCCTCCGTCCGTCGGTCCGACTGCGCCTGAACTTCACTATCAGCTACGGCTGGATGTGTCAGAACGAGTTTGGCGAACGGAATCCCTAGACCATGCAGCTTTTCTCGTAACCATGTGCTATTCACACCCAGCCACTCCGCCCCACGAAGGTGACGAGCAACCATGGTGCGTCCGCGCCGCGGAAACTCGGATAAGACGTCGTGGCCATGGCATAACACAACGTATCGAACGCCAAACGGTCGGAGAAGCCAGGCGGCGGTCACGGCCGCGCTGTAATGACCAAAGACAATGAGACGTCGACCGTGGGCCGCGCGGCGCCAAAATTCTCGGAGCAACCAAAACCAACGCGGTCGAACAGAACCACTGAATAACGACCGCCGCAAGCCGGGGAATCTTTTCTGTGCGACGGGAGAAATGATCTCCAGATCAGTGCCCCAGGCTGGTAGTAATAATTCCAGGCTACGCTGAATCCCTCCAGGATCAGGCGGGAGGAATTCGCTAACGAGAAGAATTGGTTTCATGCCCGTCGAAAACGTTGAATGAGTCCGGCGACATCTTGGCGCTGGACAATTCGAAGGAAGAAGATAAGCGTCAGGTAGACGACCGCCATCACCGCTACTGCCACCGCAGCGCCACTTCGGCCGTGGACTTGGGGTAAGAGCCACCACCCGAGCGCGGCAATGACCAACCCAGCTAACAACGTTTTCAGTAGCGTAACCCCGAGAACTTGCCAGTCAACCGCAATAATTTTTCGCACCCGCCACAGGCCAAGAAAAAAGAGTAACGCTGACGAGGCGCTGGAAATAAGCGCGACACTTCGATACGAGTATTGTTCAATAAAGAACAGATTCAGGCCGACATTGATAATAACCGTCACCGCGATATTGATGGTGTTGCGGGTTTGCTCATTCGATGAGTTCAGCAGATAGCCAACCGGGAAATTTAAAAACAAGAACGGTAAACCCAATGCTAAGACTTGTAACGGCCAGGCGGCATCGAGCCACACCTTGCTGCCACCGAGAAGTAACACAATGTCTTTCGCCAACAGGAACAGCACCACCATCACTGGAATGGCGATCACCATCAAATACTGCATTGAGGTCGTAAAAATCCGTCGGAGCTTGTCCTTATCCTGAATAAAGGCGGCGCTCATGGCCGGAAAAATCGCGGCGACTAAGGCCGCGGGAAGGATTTGAAAAGCGACGACGATTTTATTGGCGGTACCAAAGAGTCCAACTTCACGTCGGCCGTTAAAGATCGACAACAAAACGTTATCGCTGCTCGCATAGACAGCTGAAAAAAATCCAGCCACAAAAAACGGCAGCGCGACAATAAGTAGCTGACGAATCGTCGGCCAATGCCACCGTGGATGCCAACTGACGCCTTGTTGCCAGAGGTGAAAGGTGGCGAAGAAAAAATTTGCGACGCTACCCGATAAAACAGCGACCATGGTAATCACCGGCGGCGCGCCGAACACTAACCCGGTAATCCCGACCACCATGACTGTCACCCGGTGCAAGATTGTTCCGAAGGACTCGAATTCAAGACGCTGCACCCCACGGAAGTACCCGTAGCTCGTTAGGGTCAATGAGTCAACGATCATAATGACCGCCGCCCACCGTAAAAAACCAATGTCCGGGTGGGATCGGCCGAGTGAATCGAGCAGGGCAATCGTTCCAAATAAGGCCACGACCACCAACCCAGCCGACAACATTTTTAACGTAATAATTTGCTGGAATTGACGGACACCTTCAACTGCGTCACGAGCAGTTTGCCGGATAAAAGCCTGGGTCAGCCCCAGGTCGATGAAAATAGAAAACAACGTAATAAACGACAGAGCCCCGAAATAATCGCCCGTAATCGAAAAACCCGCTAATCGAGCGAGCAAAAGGACGTAGACAAACGACAAAACCTTTTGACCCATCAGGGCCAATGTTAAATATGTCGTGTTTTTCGCGACCCGTCCTCCTGTCAGTGTTTCGGGTGCGTCGGCCATACGTTGTTGCGGGTTAGCGCTTCTGCCACTGTGGGGCGCGGCGCGCGCGTTTGAGACCGTACTTCTTGCGTTCCTTGACGCGTGGGTCGCGGCGCAAAAAGCCAGCCCGTTTTAAGACAATTCGCAAGTCCGCATCATCTTTGACCAGCGTCCGAGCAATCCCGAGGCGAACCGCTTCAGCTTGGCCCTGAATTCCGCCACCAGCCACTTTGACGGTGTAGGATCCGGTTTTTTCTTGATGGGTTAACGTCAGCGGGTCGCGGACGAGCTGTTGAAGTTCATTCGTCGGAAAATAGTGTGCGAGCGTGCGGTCATTAACCGTAATCTCCCCCGCTCCAACTTTTTGGTGCCAGCGAACGCGGGCAACCGCTTCCTTCCGACGTCCGACCGCAAAAATATAGGTCCGTTTCACGTCCCGTTTGATCGCGGCAGGTCGAAGGACCGGCGTCGCGTCAGTCATGACCGCAGCTAACTTCTTCGCCACCGGCTTCCGTTTGATCGGCGCGCGTTTGGTCGCTGGTTTCTTTGGGGTCGTAGCTTTCGTAGGCATGAAAATTCTTTATTATTTGGTGGCCGTGGCGGACTTGTCGGCTTCGGCGCTCGTCATCATCGTCATTTTCTTCATCAGGCGCGGTCGAAGTTTATTCGCCGGCAACATTCGTTTGACGGAAAGCGTTAAGCGATCCTTTGGACTGACTTCTTCCATCCGTTTTGTTTTCAAGCCACCCGGATAGCCAGAGAAGTGGTAATACTTCTTCTGCTTCAGTTTCTTCCCGGTGATTCGCATTTTATCGACGTTGGTGACGACGACGGACATATCTGACATCCGATCGCGACGATAGGCCGGCGTGGTTTTTCCACGCAACACCATCGCGATTTGCGTCGACAATCGTCCGAGAACCTTTCCTTTTGCATCAAACTGAATCGTCGGCATACAGATTATTTCGTAACGAATTCAACCACCACTTGTTCGGCTCCATCACCCTGCCGGACCGCTAACTTCGTGCTCCGAAGATAGCCACCTTTGACTTCTTTGTATCGCGGACTGATGATATCAATGATTTTTTTCACGGCTGGAGCGTCCGGCAAATACCGTAACATTTGACGGCGATGGTGAAGATCACCGTGTTTACCCATCGTCACCAAGCGTTCAACGAGAGAGCGCGCGACTTTTCCACGAGCCACCGTCGTCACAATTCGTTCATGCATGACCAACGAACGAGCCAAGTTACGGAAAAGACGTTGGCGCTGGGCGCTATTTCGATCGAGTGTGACTTTTGATTTACGGTGTCGCATCGGGATTATTCTTCGTCAGTTTTCTTCTTGCGCTTCTTCTTCGGTTTATCGTCACCGTCAGCCTCATCGGTTTCTTCCGCGTCGACTTCAACGACCGCGTCGGCAGTTTCCGTGCTGGCCATCGGACCTTGGAGAATGAAGTTGAAGTGATCGACCAAGATGTGCGCGGATTGGTTTAACGCGTCAGCTGGGGTCATCGAGCCATCAGTGGTGATGTCGAGCATCAACTTATCAAAGTTGGTGATTTGCTCAACGCGAACGTGTTCGGTCGTAAAGTTAACGTTCTTGACTGGCGTATAAATCGCGTCAACGGCGATCGTGCCGATATCCAGCTTTTCCTTCTCGCGATTTTCAACCGGAACATAGCCGCGACCTGGCGCAACGGTAAATTCCATTTCAACTTTGCCAGCGGCATCGGTAATTGTGCAGATCTCTTGCTTGGTGCTAATAACATCCACCTGACCATTTGGTTCAATATCAGCGGCGGTCACTGTCTTCGCGCCCTTCGCGGTCAGCTTCACAACAACTGGTTCGTCGGCGTGGAGACGGAAACGAATCTGTTTAATGTTCAGTAACACATCAACCATATCTTCTTTCACGTGCGGGAGGGTCGTGAATTCATGGGTCACGCCGTCAATTTTGACGTGGGTAATCGCGGCGCCAGGCAACGACGACAGCAGGACGCGGCGGAGCGCGTTACCAACCGTCATTCCGTAACCCGGGTACAGCGGCTCGATCGCGAAGACGGCGCGATGAGCCTTTTTGTCCGAGGAGACCTCGGTGATTGATTTCGGAAGTGGAAACTTGTCCATAGGCGTGAAGCCAGACGATGAAATTATCGAGAGTAGTATTCGACGATCAACTGGACGTTGAGGTTCTGTTCAAGATCCTCATCGGCCGGTCGATTAAGCACCTTACCGGTCCGGGCGGCTTTATTGAGGTCGAGCCACGACGGGGCCTGGTGCTCTTCGAGTTGTTTATCAAGTTCTTTAAAAATCCCTTTGTTCGCGCTTTGCGGGCGGATCGTGATCGTTTCGCCTGGGCGAACGCGATAGGACGGGATATCCACGAGTTTACCGTTGACGTGAATATGACCGTGGGTCACGAGCTGACGAGCTTGGGCCCGGGTCATGGCAAAGCCGAGACGGTAGACTACGTTATCAAGTCGTAATTCCAGCGTTTCAAGTAAGAGTTTCCCGGTATCGCCAGTTTGCTCAAACGCTTCTTTAAAATATTTGCTAAATTGCCGTTCGAGTAGGCCATAGATTAAGCGAGCCTTCTGCTTCTCACGTAACTGCGTGGCATAGCCGGACAAGCGCGAGGAGGCGTTTGGACCGTGCTGACCCGGTGGATATGGCCGGCGCTGAAGGATCCGATGTTCTTTTTTTGTACCAAATAAAGCAATGCCATAACGGCGGCTGAGTTTGATGCGGGGACCGATCTTGCGTGCCATAGGGTTAGACGCGGCGGACCTTACGAGGTCGGGGGCCGTTATGCGGAACAGGGGTAATGTCTTTAATTTGGGTGATGTTGAGGCCATTCGCAGCCAGCGCGCGGACGGCGGCTTCACGGCCGAGTCCGACGCCACGAACGAAGACGTCAACAGATTTCAAGCCCATCAGTTTCGCTCGGTCAACGACATCGCGGACAATCAGACCGGCAGCGTATGGGGTCGCTTTTTTTGGTCCTTTAAATCCCATTTTTCCCGCCGATGACCAGGCGATAACATTCCCCGACGGGTCAGAAACGGAAACGATCGTGTTATTGTAGGTGGCTTGAATGTGGACCAAGCCGTTCAAGACAAATTTCTTTTTCTTGCGGGAACCTTTACCCTTCGCCGCTTCCCCATCAACCGGTGCGGCCGCTGGTTCAGCAATAACGTCAGCGACGGTTGTCGTCGGAGTCAGGTCGATTGGGTCTTTGATTACTTCGTCAGCCATAAATCAGGGTTTAGGTCTTTTCGTTGGCAGATTTGCGACCGGAGCCCATCGTTCGACGAACGTTGCCACGGACGGTGCGAGAATTCGTTTTGGTGCGTTGACCGCGCGTTGGAAGATTGCGACTGTGCCGCGTTCCACGGAAAGCGCCAATTTCTTTCAATCGCTTGATATTCATCAACACTTCGCGCTTTAAGTCGCCTTCGACTTTAAAGCCTTTTTCAATCGTTTCACGAAGTTTGTTGGCCTGCGGTTCGCTCATGTCCTTCACCCGTGGATTATCGGTAATCCCAGCATCAGCGACAACTTTATTCGCGCGGGTCAAACCGATCCCGTAAATATACTGGACCGCGTAGAGCACTCGTTTGTTGGCTGGGAGGGTAACTCCCGCGATACGGACAACTGCCATAATTAGCCTTGACGTTGTTTATGCTTCGGGTTCGTGCAGACAATAAACACCCGGTTGCGGCGTCGGACAACGCGGCAATTTTTACACATGGGTTTGACGGACGATCGAACTTTCATGAGAGAAAATAGGGCTCAGAGACGGTAGACGATACGACCCTTCGTTAAGTCGTAGGGTGATAATTCCAAGGTAACCTTATCGCCCGGCAGGACTTTCATGCGGTGCATCCGCATTTTTCCTGATAAGTGAGCGAGGACGGTATGTCCATTCTCGAGTTCGGCACGGAACGTCGCGGCTGGGAGGGCTTCCGTGATCGTTGCGGTCACGCGGATGAAGCCTTTATCAGAACCGCTGGTCGGTGCTGCGCTCGGGGTTGGGTTGGATTGGACGTCGCTGATGGACTTGACGCTAAAAGTAAGTCGAGACAGCTCTCGGCCAGGCAGAGATCTTGGCTAAGCTATCAGCAAATCTGCCCAAAGTCGTGAGTGCTGAAATGAATTGCCTGATGAGTATAGAAGAAAACGGATTCCATGTCAAATCTTCCGACGACAAGAAAAAACCGACGATCTTACGATGTCGGCGTGATGGCCAGAAAGGCGCTTTCGAATACCTCCCAGGGGTAATCGATCCAATCAGCCGTCTCCTCAACCGCGTAAGTTGGCCTCGCACACGGATAGCGGTTGCGCGTCGGCTTGAAGTGCAGGACGGCGGTATGGAGCAGGTGGGGCTCGGCGAGATTGGCTCGCTGGATCGCACCGATGATGGTATCACCGTAATCCCAGACTTCATCGACGATGAGCACCTTCTTGCGGCGGAGCAGCTCATCCGGCGGGAAAGCTAAGATCTTCGGGAAGGCCGTCGATTCGGTCGTTCCCTGCTCGTACCGCTTAAGGTGAGCGGACAGGATCATGCCATGCGGCAGGATCTTCGCGAGAAGCGACGCCGGAATCATTCCACCCCGGGCAATTCCGATGATGACGTCGTAGTCACCGCCAGCCACCATGATCTTTCGGGCGAGATTCATCGTCATCGCTTCGATCTCGGACCAGCCGACAGCTCGGCGTTTCGGTTCAGTCATACCAACCTCCGTGGAATGGGTCAGAAACGAACGCAGTCGTTGATCAGATCATCCGGTCGCGACCGCAGCGGCGCGCGAGTGACAATCGTCACCGTCGACATTGGCCAGAACTTGATGGCTGAGGAATCGATCGGCGCGCCGATCGGACCGATCGGGTAATGCGTCTTTCCGAACTCGCGGTGGTTCATCGGCAACTGGGCCTCCCAGTCCAAAACCGTACCGCGCTGTTGGGGTGATAGTTGAACCACGTCCCCAGGGAAGGCGTAGGCCTTGATTTCGTCCGTCATGGGCGAATCCTCCGTGAAAAAAGGAACAACGTGATAGGCGCACGGTACCTGCCGGACTGGCTTTTGTCAATCTTCGACCTACCTCGTGTTGACGGGAAACGATCGCCATGATAGGACTCCAGCGCCCTTTCCACCGGAGGTCATTGATGACCAAGTACGAAATCGTCGTTGGCGGGATCAACGCTTCCACTCTGGCTGACTTTGTTCGCCGCAATCTACCAACCGAAGAGAAACTGCGGGCCACGATCGTCCGGCGGGTTCGGCGACGGGCGTGCCCGACCTGTGGCGACGCCTTGGGCCGGTTACTCGCGGACTATCGCACCGCACCCAGCCCCTCGTCGGCCCTCGTCATTTCCAGCCTCGGTGGATCACCCACAATCCTCCAACACGCCATCGGTTCGTGTGACTGTTTGAAACTGAAACAGGAAATCCGAGCTGCTGTGTGTCGCTCCTTGATCAAAAAACTCCGCGCCGCCGGCCTAACCTTCGTCTATCGGGTTACGTAATTCGCGACGAAGGTTTTTTTATTTCATATTCACAGATCGGAATCCACAGTCCGTTCTTTTTTTCACCTTTCGCTAACCGACGCACGAACCGAAACCCATTTTTTTCTAAGACGCGGGCTGACGCTGTGTTGAACTCAAAAACCCGCGCGGTAATCGTCCGCAAGTGATAGGTCGCAAAAAAATGATCGAGTAATGCTCCAATCGCGGCCGGCACAATCCCCTGGCCCCAATGCTTTTTTGCTAACCAGTAACCGATTTCCCCGGTCGGCCCACGAAAGGTCAGGCCAACTGCCCCAGCGGCCTCATCCTCAACTTCAATTACGAAGCCGATGTTCGACGGCTGACGCATCCGGTATTGTTTAAGATTTTTCGCGATATGCTCTTTCGCGTCTTTCAATCGGTACGGGCGCGGAATGCGTAAAGTATTGATAAATATTTCCTCCGCTTGGATATTTCGTCGGAGTGCGACTGCGTCGGACTTACGAAAAGGGCGAATCGTGAAAGCGTTGGTGGTAAGCGAAAACTCGTGCATGTAGAAAGTATAGCAAACATTGACCTGGTCGTAATCTTGACGGTCCAACAAGAATCGACTAGGTTCTAGGTAGTAACGTGTTCTTTCCGCTGGGAGGTTCTGATGAACAAGGATATGTGTCCCGTTTGTGGCCGTGAAGTCAACACGTGCTTCTTCAACGGCGAAACCGTCTTCGACTCCCATGTCCGCCGCGGTGAGGAAGGCCTCTGCCAAGGCAGCGGGATGCCGATTTCCGCTTCGTTTCAAGACTAGCTAGCGCAGTGCATCGCTAGCTTTTTCTTATCCGAAATACTCGTTCGCCAGAAAATGCTTCGCGATTCGGGCCGGAACTGGATGATACGGATTGGCGTGATCGAGTTGCGAGGCGTGTTTTCGGAGCATCCGGAGTTTCCATTTCGGATCAACCGTAATATGAAGTTTCGGGTGACGGTACGACGGAATTTTTTTGTAATGTGGGCTTTTGCGACGACCTTTCAACCAGCCTGGCATCGTCGCGTGGTATTTTGTCGGATACGTAAAAGCGAGAAAACGAACCTGCATCGACTTCGCAATGTGGCGAGCGATATCCCCGGCCGCGACGTGATCAAAATGTCCTGTAATCCCATCTTTCCCAAAGCCAACAATCACGTCCGGCTGGACTTTTTTTGCGAGGGCACGCGCCTCTCGGAGGAACTTTGCTTTATCACCCGCGAGCCCGCCGTCGCGGTAACGACTCATGACGACCTTCGTCCGCGGAATTTCCTTACAGACCGCGCGGATTTCCCGGCAACGGATTGCCTTCAAGGCGGTTTTCGTCACTGGTTTTTTTAAGTGCGAAGTGCCTTTTTCACCGCAGGTTCCACATAAAACGGTATTCACTCCCCCATTCAAAGCATTCGCGCGCAATAACCCAACACCCAAATACGTTTCGTCGTCGGGATGAGCGACGATCATAAGGAGGTTGTTATTTTGATATTTTTTCATTATCTACAATTCTTCTCGAATCTGCTCACTTGTAACTCCGCTAATGTTTTCAATTTGTTGAAGTAAACTTCGCGTAGCTGCCTTGTGAAGATTCCTTTGAATTGTAATTGACTTTTCATTTTTCCACGTTGCTTTCACATGACTACCTTTTCCACCTTTTGTACTAATAACAAACCCGAGCCTTTTTAATGCTCGGATTATTCTTTCAGGAGCTACATCGCTCGGAAACTTATCATGCGGCGACATACTGAGCCTCTTGGGTTGCTCGCTCGCCTTCCTTCGCGATTCCTGCTTCTTTTAAATATACTGATGGTATTTCAAAAGCTGAGAGAATTGCATCTTTAATATTTTCATCAAGCTCTTTTTCACTTTTGCCGCTAGTTACTATTGACCCAAGACGGAAGTTATTGCTAACAGCTACCCAAGCGCCGTCTTCAGGACGAATATCAAAACGTATCCCTCCAAACACTTTTGAATAATCCTTCCATTCTAAAAGACCTTCAGGAGCAACGTGCAGGAAGGAATAAAACGCCTTTTGGGACTTATCCTTTATTAACTTAAAGGGTTTCATAATAAGCTATATATGTAGCATTATAGCATATTTGTCAAGTGTTGTATACAGTGGCATTAATCCACAACCGCTTTAATCCGCCGCAACCCACTCCCAACACTCTGCTCAGCCGTGAGCTTAAACTGCCCAACTTGATTCGTATGCTCAACATGCGGCCCACCGCACAGTTCCTTCGAGAAATCGCCCATTGTATAGACCTTCACCTCATCGCCATACTTTTCCTTAAAGAACGCGAGGGCACCTTCGTCAATCGCCTGCTGGAACGGCATCATCGCCCACGAGACCGGCAAGTCAGCTTGGACTTTTTCGTTCACCAAATCTTCAACCTGCTTTTTTTCCTCGTCGGTGAGTTTGCGATCGAAAGAAAAATCAAAACGTAGACGTTCCGGCGTAATATCCGAACCGCTTTGTTTTACGCTCGGCCCGAGGACCTGACGGAGGGCGGCTTGTAGTAAGTGCGTCGCGGTGTGCAGCCGGGTGACTTTTTGAATATCTTCCTCGCTCATCGTCGAGGTGTCTGGACCATGCCCAAGACCATGGCCACCGAATTTCTTCGCGGCGCCGGCGCGGGAGAGCTCCTGGTGGGCTGTAATGCGTTCTTCGACGGCATGGCGCTCGAAAGCAAAACCAAGTCGTTCGAGTCGGTCGAGCGAGATGCCATGCGTTGAATAGAGCGTAAAGGCCTCGTCAGGAGTAACGAGTGTGTGCGAGACCCCGGCCTGCTCTTCGGTCTGATCGCCATGCCCTTTTCGCATTTTTTTCAGCAACAGGTTCACGTCAAGGTTCAGGACTTTTCGGTACGCTTCAAGTTCCGCGTTCAAGAGAGAAATAATCGTCCCTTCTTCTTTTTTGAGTTCTGGGTAGGCGTGTCCATACTCGGCCACGACTGTTTTTACCACCTGATCGAAACTGAATTCCGTGACCAGAAATTGATCGGCCGCGCGGCGAACAATGCGTCGCAAGATATAGCCTTGCTCTTTATTCGAAAAACGAACGCCATCGGCGAGGAGAAAGCTGGCCGCCCGAAGATGGTCAGCAATAATTCGGGCTCGACGAGCATTGACCTCGGGCTGACCAGCGTCCCCGAAGCTCGGCAATTTCATGACTTCGTCCATGATCGGGACGTAGAGATCCGTTTCGAAGATATGGGCCTTTTTTTGAACGACCATTGTTAACCGCTCCAGGCCCATGCCCGTATCAATGTTTTTTTGTGGTAGTGGCGTCAATTTCCCGTCCTCGTCTTGGTTATATTCGGTAAAGACTAAATTCCAAATTTCCAAGAATTCATCCGTCGCGTTTGGTAAACCCTTCGGATCATCGACAAGTTGAACATGGATTTCGCTCGATGGACCGCAGGAGCCGGATTTTCCCGGCGGACCCCAGAAATTATCTTTCCGACTGCAAGCAACAATCCGTTCTTTTGGGACATGCTTGAGCCACATCGCTTCGGCGTCAGTATCACGCGGGACATCGCCTTCACCGCCAAAAATCGTGACCCAGAGCCGGTCGGCCGGGAGATGCATTTTTTTCGTTAAGAATTCCCAGGCAAAATCAATCGCTTCTTGTTTGAAATAATCGCCGAAGCTAAAATTTCCCAACATTTCAAACATGGTCAAATGCGACGTGTCACCAACTTCGTCGATATCAGACGTTCGGAAGCACTTTTGGACCGTCGTCGTTCGTGGCGCGCCAAAATCCTTCACGGCGTCTTTTTCGCCGAGGAAATAGGGCTTGAATTGTTGCATCCCGGCGGTTGTTAACAACACCGTCGGATCGTTATCCGGCAGCAGCGAAGATGATGGAAGGGCTTTATGCTGATGCTGGACGAAGAATTTCGTGAACTCGTCGCGGATGTGTTGGGCGGTCATAGTGGGGCTAGTATACGGTGTTTCCCTGGTCTTTTCAAGGTTCTAGGACATCTGTCTGGTTCGGCAAGCTCACCATGACAGATGGCGTACGACAGAGACGGATGGGTACGGCGAACTATGTGAGTATTCGAGCGCTCCTTTGTCAGGCTGAGCCTGCCGAAGCCTGAGCCGAGATCTTGACGTTCTCGATAGAAGTGATACACCTTAGGTAAGGTGGCTTTTCCAAGCCTCGTATGTATTTCACGTATATTCTTCGCTGCCATGATGGCAGTTACTATACCGGCATCACTAGCGACATGGATGCTCGACTTTGGGCACATGAAACCGGATATTTTAGAAACTGTTACACGTTTAAGCGTCGACCGGTCAAACTTGAATATTGCGAAGAATATGAATGGGTCGAAGACGCAATCAATCGCGAAAAACAAATTAAGGGCTGGTCACGCGCAAAGAAAACTGCGTTAATCCAAGCTAACGTGAAGGATCTTTCACGTTTAGCCAGAAACTACAAGCAGTTTGGTAAACCTACTAAAGAACACGGTTCGGCAAGCTCACC
>CAYGGC010000003.1:0-37403 GCA_964349465.1 uncultured Gammaproteobacteria bacterium | reverse complement strand
GAAATCACCGCACTTCCAACACACTCATCACCGTTGTAAAAAACGGCGTATTGTCCGGGCGTAATTGCGCGTTGCGGTTCTTGACAGATAACCCGAATATTCTGACCCTCGGGAAGTAACGTCACCGCCACATCCGGCTGACGATACCGAAACTTCGCCATTCCCGTCCACGGAAAACTGCAAGCGTAGCGAATCCAATGCGCTTCGCTGACGAAAAATTCCTTGACGGCGAGGTGTTCAGGTTTATCAGCCGGTGCGATGATGAGCTGATTCTTCGTTGTGTCTTTCCCGCTAACAAACATCGGCTTGCCGGCGCCAACAAGACCCGCTAGTTTTTTTTGATCAAGGTCGGCCCCGAAACCGTGGCGTTGGCCGATGGTGTAAAACTGCAACCCGCCATGCCGCCCGACCATCGTCCCATCAGGAACGACAATGTCACCCGGCACGGCCGTCATATGCTTCGATAAAAATTCAATCATTTTCTTTTCGCCAATAAAACAAATTCCAGTGCTGTCCGGTCGGTCCCAATTCGGTAAGCCCGCCGCTTTCGCAATGTCCCGCACCTGGGTTTTTTTCAGATCACCGAGCGGAAAGAGTGTTTGCTTCAGGGCCCGGCTCGTCACCGCCGCCAAAAAATACGATTGGTCTTTGTCACCATCGACGGCTTTATATAATCGACCATCAGTCGTTCGGGCGTAATGCCCGGTTGCGATATATGGAGCGGACTGCAGCGCTTTGTTAAGAAATAACGAAAACTTTATTTCTCGGTTGCATAAAATATCCGGATTCGGCGTCCGGCCGAGTTCGTATTCATGCAACATCGCTTTAAAAACCAGCTCACGGTATTCCTTTTCAAAATTCCAGGTGGCAAGTGGAATCTGCAAATGCTCGGCCACGGCGATCGCCGAGGCTTGATCTTCCTCCCAGGGGCACGGTCCACCAAAATCATCCTCCGACCAATTTTTCATGAAGACGCCATGAACCTCGTATCCTTGCTGTTGCAAGCGGTACGCCGCGACAGCACTATCGACGCCGCCAGAGATGCCAACTATAATCTTAGCCTTGTTCATGGGGCTACCCTATCATGCGATGCCAGTTTCTTCAACGTTTTCGACCAACGGTCGTCGTAATCAGGAAAAAAACGATTTCACTGACGATCAACCAGAGTCGCGAGACGACCGCGACCACACTGGCCGGACCACTCGCGACGACCGGCGCGAACATTTGCACCACCACCACTTCGCGGACCCCGAGACCCATCGGGGTAATAAATGACAAAAAACCGATTAACCACGCGGCCACATTCAGGCCAATCAGCCCACTGATCCCAACGAGTGGCAGATCCGTAAAGGCAAAATAGAGCGCCGCGTTTGCTAGCCCAAAAATCAACCAGATCAAGGTATAGAGTCCGATCAGAATATTCAGATCATTCGGCGCAACGGGCGGCAATATCGAGGTGCGACGCAGGAGTTTCCAGAGGCGCGGTAAGAGCTTCGGCAGAAGAAACGGCAAAGCCGCAAAGAGCCCCAAGGTGGCCGCTTTCCACCACCCGCCTAACCAGAACCAGCCAGCCACGATCGCCGCGCCGGCGAGCTGTAGGAGGGCTTCCAGGGCCAAGGCTTGAGCCGATCCGCCACGCGAGACACCGCCGGCCGTCGCCCCGCGGTAGCGCGCTGCCACCGACCAAATATTTCCCGGCACATAGCGCATCAACTCGCTTTGCGACCACATCCGGAGATTCAGTTTTTGCCCTTCACCAAAGCCGTGGAGGCGACTAATGCGGTCCCAGGCCATTGCTCGCACATAAAACCACACCAGGAACAGCCCAAGCGCGAGGGCGAGCCACGCGGGCTGCAGATGGACAGCAATCGACCAAACGGAACGATCCTGCGCAAACATCCAGCGTCCGATAAACCAAAAAGCGACGAGGGTCAGCGCCCAGCCAATCAACTGCCACCAATTCAGACGCGGGCGAGCAGAATGGTCCATGGGAACGAGCCGGTCAGTCGCTCAACATGCGCGAATTGACCGACAAATTTTCCGAAGGAAGCGCGCGTCCACAAATTAATATGTTCCGGATGGTTCCCAAGTCGGGTCAAATGGCGACCACGGAGCAGATTTGAACCGCGGAACAACGGTTCGTGCGGGACACTCAGTAGCAGATATCGTTTCGCCACGCGTTTCATTTCTTTGATCGCGGCGTCTGGATGGTCAAGATGTTCTAGGACCTCGCTAGCAATCACGACATCCCACGAATGGTCCGGCTGGTTGATGTGATAAATATCACCATGTTGTAAATCCAGGTCCGGAAAAATTTCTTTACCGGCCGTTAGCGCGACATCAAGGTTGTCTTGGCCCAGCAACGGGATATTCGGGAATTGTTTTTTGATCGAGGTCAGGAGAAACCCTTCACCGCAACCCATTTCTAGAACGGATTGTGGTTGAATAGAGCTAAGCACGCCGAGAAACCGTCGTTGAAAATTGCCGATCAAGGCGCGCTGAATCGGATTAGGATTAACGAATTTTTTATGATTGGTAGTTTTCATACTTATTTTTTCCGGCTGGTTGCCGCGAGAAATAAATCAGCTAAAAGTCCAGTAAACAATAATTGTAAACCCGACATCACAAAGAGCACGGCGAAAATCAACAGTGGCCGGTCGCCAATCGCTTCGCCGGAAATTTTTTCAATAATGAGCCAGGCCAACATCAGTCCACCAACGGCAAGTAACCCTAACCCCCATCGGCCAAAAAAGTGTAATGGTTTCCAGCGATATTTCGCAACAATTAACAGGCTGATCAGGTCGAATAAACCATTCAAACGCAACCCGTACTTTGAAATACCCCATTGTCGCGGATGATGCTTGACCGGCATTTCGACGACACGCCAACCTTGAGCCACCGCCAGCAGCGGAATAAACCGATAGAGATCACCGTAGAGATCAAGTGTCTCGACCACTTCTTTGCGGTAGGCTTTTAGTCCGCAGTTGAGGTCATGGAAATTCGTGCCCATAATCCGGTTCGCGGTGCCGTTAAAGATTTTTGAGGAGACGAGTTTAAAGAACGGATCTTGGCGGTTCTGTTTCCAGCCACCGACCATATCTAGGTCTTCCGTTTCAATTTTTTTCAACATCGCCGGCACTTCGTCCGGGTCGTCTTGCAGATCAGCGTCGAGTGTCACGACCCGATCGCCAGTCGCGGCCGCGAAGCCAGCCATGAGCGCCGCCGATTTTCCTTGGTTACGACGAAGCGAAACGAGCTTGACGCGGCTGTCAGCCTGCGCCCACTCGGACACAATCTTGACCGTAGCGTCGGTGCTTCCATCACTGACAATGATCAACTCCCAAGCCCCTAGGGAATCTAAAATTGGCCACAACCGCTCCTTCAGATGCGGGAGGCTTTCTTCTTCGTTATAGGCCGGAATGACGCACGACAGTTTCTGCATACCCCGTTAGACAATTTCGATGAAAAATATTCACGTTCCCTTGTGTACCCGCGACAACGAAAAATTGTCTCAGCTGGCGTACCGGCAGAGTATATCAAGAATCTCTACGGGAATCAACCCTCGTTGTTACTCAAGATGGATAACCTCGCCTGGTTCGAGCTTGATCGGAGCGGCCGGCGCACGCGGAGCTGGCGGCGGCGGAAGCGGCTGGGCCGGCGTGGTGGGCGCAGGCATTGATGACGCCGGCGGTGTTACTGGCTGGGGTCGCGGAGGTTGCGCGGGACGGCGACGATCAGGCTGGCGCGGTGGCCGTTGTTCACGAGGTTTTGGGGTGGTTGGCGATTGTTGTAACGCTTGTGAAAGCGAAATCGGGGCCGGAATATTCTCGACCGGCACAGGCTCAGCAACACGGACCATTGGTGGTTCAGGTTCACGACGGGCTGGCGCCGGATCACGGCGCGGTTCACGCGGCCGGGCGTCATCACGACGAGGTCGATCGTCACGCCGCGGACGATCATCACGGCCACGAAAATCCCGGCGGTCGCTGGAAGGAGCCGGCGCCTTTGGTTCTTGATCAGCCCCGCTCCAACGCGAAATTTTATCTTCCACGATTTCGCGCTTCTTCGCGTAGCGTTCACGCGAGACGTCAATGATAGTTTTTTCAAGGTTATCAGGATTTGGCACGGGTGGCATACCGGTCGCCGAAAACGGCTCCGAGGCGACGCCGTCGATCATCAGCTTCAGGTAAATATCGTATTTTGTCAGGTTCACCAAATCAGTTTCGGTAAAGACCGGTTCGTATTCTTTGGCTAAGAATTCAGAATCAGCCGCACCGACCCGGAAGGTCACAATCGTGCCGACGTTGCCGAAAACAGCGGCCCGGACTTTTTCATCAAGCTGTTCAATATATTGGTGCGCGATGATCAGGTTGAGGCGATATTTACGGGCTTCCGACAAGATGTTCGCAAAAGACTCAGTCGCAAAGTTTTGGAACTCGTCGACATACAGAAAAAAGTCCCGACGTTCTGGCTCCGGAATGTCGATCCGGGACATCGCCGCTAATTGCAGTTTCGTAATCATCATCGCCCCGAGCAAGGCGGCGTTATCTTCCCCGATTCGACCTTTTGCAAGGTTTAAGAGCAAAATTTTTCCCGAGTCCATCAACTCTCGCATATCGATCGTTGATTTTGACTGACCGACAATGTTACGAATAATCGATGATGACAGGAATTGTCCGATCTTATTTTGAATTGGCGAGACCGCTTCGGTTCGGAATTGATTATTAAACGCCGAAAATTCGTCGCGCCAGAACGCTTTGACGATTGGATCGGAAATATGAGCCATGACCTTATCGCGGTAATCGTTATCAACGAGCATCCGCGTGACGCCAAGGAGTGTTGATCCTGGATACTCGATGAGGGCCAGAATAGTGTTGCGAAGAATGTATTCGAGCCGCGGCCCCCACGAGTCGACCCAGATTTTTTTAAAGACTGCAATGAGTCCGGAGGCAATCAGGTGACGATGGGTCGGATCGATCGCTTCGAGAATGTTAAAGGCAATCGGAAAATCAACGTCGGCGGGGTTAAAATAGACCACGTCGTTGACGCGATAGGACGGGACATATTTCACCACCTTTTCAACGAGGTCACCGTGCGGATCGACCACGGCTAAACCGCGACCAGCGCGGATATCCTGAATAACCATGTTTTCCAAAAGCGTCGACTTGCCCATGCCAGTTTTGCCGATAACATACATATGACGACGACGGTCGTCAGTTTTGATCCCGAACGGCTTCATCGCACCACGGTAGTTCGTCCGGGCAAACATCGTGATGTCGCTGGGGGTGGATTGCTCAGCCATGGATATTAGCCAATCGGTAAGTTTGTCGGCGCTGCCCCGACGATCGGTGCTTCTTCAATCGCCGGCGAAGTTCGTTCTTTCGGGATATATTCAACTTCATCACCCACCGGCAAGGCCACCGGCGGTTCACCCCGTTTCGCGTCACTCTTCTTCACTTGCGGCGCCTTAACGGTAATGACCGGGAAGTGCCAGAGCGAGGCCAGTTCTTCAATATTTAAAACATACAATGAGCGACCCGCCCAGTTGCTCCGATATTTATACCCCAGTAAAATTCGACGTTTCAGGGCGTTGACCTTCCGGTCAACAAAAAAGTAATCACGAGAGGTTTTCATTTTTTTATCGGGTTTGAAGCCATTCATGTCCATCGAGTTGAACTGCTTGATTGCTCCTAAGATGCCCGGCACGCGTGCCTTCGTAAATACGCCCTTTTTTCCAAGATAGACCGCCCGAAATTTTGTATCAAAGCCAAGCTTGGAGATCTTCATTCCAACCGCTTCAACTACGACCCGAACGTTCGGTGGCAAGTGGAGCATCATTGACGGCGGTTCGTTATCATTTTTTTTCGACGCGCTTTCATCCGGCTCAAATAAGGTCCGGGTAATCGTTTGATACGTCCCGAGCGCTAAAGCGCCCGGCACGCCAACAATCGACTCCAGATTTGATGGCTTTTTTTTAGACTTTGCACCGATCAACTTATTGATAATCTCAAGCCCTTTTTGGCGCCAACTATCATCCCCAATCGGCGATAGTACCCACTGGAACCAGATCTGCTCTTCAGGCTGAAGTCGGCCCATGATTTCGAGCATCGACGCCATTGGGTCAAGGAAAGTTTGCGTCAGTGAATGCTCCCACAGCGGGTAGGTTTTGATCGGATAGGCTTCTGGCTTGGTCAACGTAATTTCCGCCCCCCACATATCATAATCATCATTTGGAAATACTGCCTTTACGTCGGAGGCATAATCTTCAACTTCAGAAATTTCAGCGTTGGGATATTGTGCGTAGACGGCTGCTTCGATCAAGTCACGGTTCGCTTCGGGACAGCGAATCAAATATTGAATATAGCCACCAACGGAAATGAGCTCGAGGGTAATCGTTGGTTGGACATAGCCGTCGCGGTATTTTTCCCACAAATTTGGGTTTTTTTGAATTCCGTGGAAATGACTAAAAATATGCTCGACAGCCTTCGGGGTCTGTTCGTTTTCTCGCGGCACGTCGATTGCCAGAAGGATATATTTCGTATTCATGACGTACCGGGTCTGGATAATATCCATATAGACCCAAAATAAACCGTACCCGATCGTAATTAAGACAACCACAAAGCCGCCATGGGAAAAAAGAAACCATAACGCCGCAAAGGGATTAGAAACGTCCGGAAGTGTCAGGGTGAAATTCATTTTCTTACAATAATGAAATCACAAAACCACGTCCGAGGTACTCGGAAAAGGGTCGTGATCGAATCGGACGGAAGAAAGGGTTGGGTCTAGCGAGAAGCATTTATGTTTTCAGTGTTGGTGTTTGGCAAGGCGGGCAAATACGTCCCGTCTGGCAATTTTTGAAACAATTTTTTGTTCGTTAACGCGAGGTGGATCGTATTGCGCTTGACCATGCGTTGCTTCAGGACGGCGTCAATAATTTCGTCCCGAGTCATTGGTTGTTTCGCGTCAATCAATAACGCAGTAATAACGTCCGCTACGACGCCTGGTTTGTAACCCCATTCTTTCAAGGCGTAAATTCCCCGACCAACCAAGACGTACTCCTTATTCAGAATAAGCTCGTTGTGGACCGTTGGCGGATAGGCTTGGCGCGCGTCAAAACCAATCTCGTTGATTTTTTGGGTGATCTCTTGAAAATGCATTGGCTGTCCATGCTTCCGCATGACCAAGAGTATCTTATCATTCATTCGCTTCGGGACGATACTCCCCCATGACCGTAGTCCATATTCGTTAAACGGATTGCGCTCGATCGTCGTCGCGACGCCAAGGTAGGTCACGACGGCGTCATCGGTAAGTTCAGCGGCATGCGTTGTCCACCACGACGTGGCTTTCATCCCTTCGAGGAGCCGGTCGCGGCTCAACGGCTTGCCAGCGCTCGTGATCACCTGTTCAGCTGTCGCGATCGCTTCGGCCAATAAATGAGGGGTCGTGAATTTTAATTTCCAGTATGGTTTAAAATCCGGCGTCTCGACGGCTTCGACTTTATCCGCCATCAATTCTCGGAGGAGGAAAAGTGTGGCGGCCTTCGCTTGCGCGTCATTCGTCGCGTGACGATGTAATTCTTCGAGGAGATCGTCTTCGGCCATAATCCCGCCGTGCTCTTGGAGGAGCTGCTGAAGCAACGCATCGAGCGAGTGCAACCGTTGTTTTGTCGCTGATGATTTCTTTAATCGCACAACCGCCCAGCGTTGAATTTGCCGGACCCGTTCGCGAGTGACGTTGTAACTTTGACCAATGGTCTCGAGTGTTTCGGCCTCGCGTTGGCTTAAACCAAAACGCCGACGGAGTACATCAGCTTCCTTCGTATTCAGCTGTTTTAAGAGATCGTTAATGATCTCATTCGGTTCAAAATGCTCTAAAGCATCGGTCTGCTGGCTTTGCAGAACCCGATCAAGAATGGAGTTGCCTTCGTGGTCAGTCATGTCGTCAGAATGCAGTATTTACGCTAACGTACCTAGTATAGCATAATGTTGCCAAACTGTCAAGAAGTTTGGCTGATATACAAAATGAGCAGGCCGCAACCTAAACTCCGTCTATCTTCTTCCCTATTTCGCCAACCGTCGAGCGCGCCAGCGTTCGTATACAACCAGCAATGGCGAAGCCACAAAGATGGACGAATATGTTCCGCTTGCAATCCCAATCAGCAACGCTAAGGTGAAATTGCGAATTGATTCACCGCCGAACAGATACAGAGCTGTTAAGACCAACAGGGTTGTCAGTGAGGTGTTCAACGAGCGGACCAGAGTCTGATTCAAGCTCACATTAACTGTTTCCTCGTAACTCATTTCGTGCCCAACCCGGAGCCGCTCCCGGACACGGTCGAAGACCACAATCGTGTCGTGCACCGAGAACCCTAGAACGGTTAATAGGGCCGTGACGAAGAGCGCATCGATTTCGACGTGAGCGTAATGACCAAGCAGCGCGAAAATTCCAATCACAACGAGTAAGTCATGAAACAGAGCGACGATCGCCGAAACACCATAGACCCACGACGGAACCGGCCCAATTCGAACTTTTCGGAAGGCCCAGCTGATGTAAAAGACGATTGCCAGTAGCACTAAACCGATCGCGATTACCGCCCGCTTAAATAATTCCTTTCCAAGTGTCGGGCCGACTGATTCAAATGCGGTTTCCGTCGCACCAGGGTACGCGCCTTGAACTGAAGTCAAAACTTGTTGGCGCTGATCGTTCGTCAGGTTTGGTAAACGTATAATAATTTCCTTGTCCCCTGCCGTTTGGGCGGTCGCTGTTCCAACACCAACGCTCGTCACTAATTCCGCAACTTTTACTGACTCTGGGCGCGCTTCAGCGAACGCGACGGTCAAGCGACTACCACCAGTAAAATCTAACCCGAGCTTCAACCCAAACATCACCCAGGCGATAATGCCCGGAACCATCACGGCGAGTGATAGTCCGAAGAGCCAGTTACGTTTTTGGATGATGCGGTACATACAGGGGTTATTGTTTAACAACCGGGGCCGGGCCTTTCGCGCCGAACAACCATAGATGTTTCGCGAGCCACTTCGTGACGATCAAATTCATAAAGGTCCGGGTGACGGTCAAGGCCGAGAACATCGAGACGAGGATACCAATGGCCAGCGTAATCGCAAACCCTTTTATCAAGCTTGATCCGAACCAAATCAGAATAAAACAGGTAATAAGCGATGAAACATTCGAATCGCGAATTGAGAGCCAGGCTCGCTTAAAACCTTCGTCAATCGCCGAGCTCAGCGGTCGACCGGCTCGAATTTCTTCCTTTGTTCGTTCAAACACTAAAATATTTGCGTCGACGGCCATCCCGATCGACAAAATATATCCAGCGATTCCAGCGAGGGTGAGGGTTACCGGCCACAATTTAAATATGGCTAAAACCATCAGGCTATAGATCGCTAAAGCAACAACCGCCAGAAGACCTGGTAAACGATAGTATAAAATCATGAACAGGCCGACGAGGGCAAGACCAATTAATCCGGCTAACAGGCTACGTTCAATTGAAGCCTGACCCAGGGTTGCGCCCACGTTTTGTTGACTGACCAAGGTAATTGGTACTGGTAAGGCGCCAGCGTTTAAACGGCGGGCTAATTCTTTTGCGTCTTTGATCGTAAAGCTACCATTAATCACCGCGACGCCATTGGTTATTTCGGATTGAACGACTGGAACAGAAATCGGCTGACCATCAAGGTATATTGCCAAGGCTTTACCGATATATTGCTTCGTCAACGCCGCGAAGAGTTTTGTCCCATCGCCGTTAAATTGCAATTGGACCTCTGGCGCGCCGGTTTGTTGATTAAAGACGACCGTCGCCCGTTCGAGCTGTTTGCCGGTTAACTCCGTCGGGACATAGTTCCCCGATTGCGCCGAACCTTCCTCGCTAAAAATCAGAATATGAGAGCTTCGGACTTCCAGGACTTTTGTGCCATTTTCATCAACCTCGCGTTGATCGGTTTTTTTGATGATATGGTACCCGAATTGGGTTTTGATCGGCGCCGGAGTGATTTCCCCGACTTTCAAATCATCGAAAATAGCCTTTTCATATTCCGGCACAAACGTTCCTTTTTTTTGAAAATCAAGATCGCCGCCATTGAGGCCGCTGCCGGTATCTTCGGAAAACTCTTTGGCCAGGGCGGCAAAGTCGGCGCCTTTTGCCGTCGCTTTTTTGAGAATGTCTTCGGCCTTTGCCTTTGCTTCCGCGTCTGGCAAGCCTGCGGGCTTGCGGAATTCCAGCAGCGGTGTTTCACCAATCAAACGAATCGCTTCGTTGATATCTTTGACCCCGGCTAACTCGACAATAATGCGGTATTCGTTGCCGACCCGGTTTGTTTGGACGACCGGTTCGGAGACCCCAAAGGCGTTCACCCGCTCTTCAATCACGTCGCGAGCGGCGTTAACCGCGTCGGCTTGGTCCGCCGCGTCAATTTTACTCACATCGGCCGTATAGGTGAGGCTCGTTCCGCCTTGGAGGTCGAGACCAAGTCGCAAGTCAAAGTTCTTCGTGAGCTTCCCGAGCTTCAGATTCGGGGTGCCCGGCAAGCTAACATAGCCGGCGGCAGCGGTTAACAGCAGAACAAGGGCAAAGGTGATCCAAACATTACGGCGCTTCATCCGAACAGAGTATCAAAAAATAACTCGGTTAGTATACCGAGTCTTGCCCAGACTGACAAGCCGCTTATTTCGTGATCACCACCGGCGTACCGACCGGCGCCCATTCATACAAGGTCTTGGCGTCGTCGAGCGTCTGACGGATACAGCCATGTGAAACAGGGGTCCCGATATGATTTGCCCCCTCATAGATCCGACCACCATCTTTTGTTTTCCAGTACGGCAACGAGTGCAACCCGTACGACCCGTCAGCCGAAAACGCCATCCAGTATTCCATGTACAAGGCGTACGGCTTCGAGTAGGCTGTCACAATCTTGTTGCGTGTTTTATATTCACCCGTCGGAGTCGGCGTCGACCACTTGCCCGTCGAGATCGTGCGGATCGAAACGACGCGACCGTTTTCGATCATTTTCAACTTCTGATCAGACAAGTCTACTTCAATCCGTTTTCCTTTTCCGGCACCGACGACTTGATCGTCCGGTTGACTCGCGGAAGTAACCACCGGCGCGCTCGCACTCGTTAAGGCGACGCGAACACCACCACGATAGCTCGACTCAAACACCGCGAGTTGCTGCTGTAGAATCGACGAGTTTACATCATAGACGCGGACGTCAGGCCCGCCGCCGAGGTTTGGCCCGGTGACGATTCTATCGTTTTTATAGCCGACCCAAACTCCGGATTTCATTTTTTCACTGTAGGCGAGAAAATATCGCTGAACTTTTTTAGTAGACAATCCGTAGACCTGCACACTTGGTTTTTTTCCGGCCGCCGCACCGATCACGACAACTTCTTCACCGAGAACATCACTCCACCCCGCGGCAACGCTTACGCCTTCACCAACTTTTTTTCCATACGGATAATACGAGCTCAGCGTCTGTTTGCCATTCAAATCAAAAATGCGCACTTCCATATCCCGACCAAGTCCGCTCGCCGCGACAATTTTACCAGCCTCACCATTCCGTGCAGGCAAGACTGCAATGCGAACGCCACCGGTGTACGATTTTTCGAAAGCGTAAAATTGTTTCTTTAGCTTTCCATTTCCATCATAGACTTCAACTGTCGGGGCGTACCCGAGATGCGGCGCGACCACAATTTCGGCTTTACCGTCGTTATCCAAATCGCCGGCGGCGATATTCACGCCAGCCTTGGTTTTTTTATCAAACACGAAAAATGTCCTAACCTTCGTTCCGGCCGCGTTATATAATTCAACTTGCGGTCCGCCGTTCGAACCGGCACCAACAATAAATTCTTCGTCGCCGTTTCCACCGAGGTCAGTCACCGCGACCGACGCACCGCCGCGGAATTTTCCGTCAAAGAGATGAATTGTTTGCCCGGTGCTTGGAATCGTTAAGTCGGCTGGACGATTCGTTGAAGCCTTAACGGTACCGGCGTGCGCCTGGTGGCCCCCAACAGAAAACATAACTACGAGGAAGGCTGCGAAAAGAATTTGTTTATGCAAAGGTTGCGTCACAAGACGGTTTAGGAAACGTATGAAAAGAGAAGAGGTGGAAGACAGAGGGCCAAAGGACCGGCAACGCGATGAGGCGTATTGGGTCACACAAGGTGTTCACTAGGTTTGTCGGAACGGGTTACACGTTTTGGCGACCAGCCCACTAAACACCCGGACCCTCTGTCCGCGCTTTTGTTTTTTCTTTGTGTTTTTTCTAAAGAACACAGCCTAGTTTGTACTAGACAGTGGGTATTTTAGCACAAAAAAGGGGTGTTGTCAATGTTTCTACCCCTCGGACACAGGTAATCCTACCGCCCCTATCCCCTCCTTTCAAAAGGAGGGGAAGAGGACGTATGTCCTCGGGGTGGTACGATAAACGACTCGAGGATTTCCATCACCCCATCAATATTCAAGATGACCTCGTCGTTCGTAAATCGAACTGTTTTGATATTACAAAGAAGTAAAAATTTTTCACGTTCACTGTCGTACACTTTTTGCTCTCCGTATGCATGGTGCCCACCATCGACTTCTATTGCTAACCGTAGCTGTGGGCAATAAAAATCTACAACGTATCGACCCACGCCGTACTGCCTTCGAAAAGGCAGGCCTCGATTTCTAAATATACGCAGCCAATACCAAAGTTTTATCTCTGCGTCAGTGGCATCGTGTCGCAACTTCCTTCGTAACTCTTTTTTGCTCGGGTCATTATACAAAAATGGCATTGCTGTCTCCAGCCAAGCCTCGTCGTTTCAATCGTACGCTATGTTTTTCTTCTCGTCAATTCCTACCCACGCACCAACTTACACCCTGGATCGTTAGCGAGGTAGCACTTCTTGAATTTCTTGCCGCTGCCACACGGGCACGGATCGTTGCGCCCTATCTTCGAGAGATCAACGCCACCAACGATTTGTTTCGCCGCGGCGATTGGGCCTTGGGATGATCGTGCTTCGACCGCTTCTTTTTGCGGCGCGGAGGTAATCATGGTCTTGCGCGGCGCTTGCGGCGCAATCGCATCCGACGGCGCGACAGTAACTTTAAAAATCGTATTGGCGATCAGCGCGTTAATCGAGTTCACCAGTTGTGAGAATAAATCAAACGCTTCTTTTTTATATTCGACGAGCGGATCGCGTTGACCATACCCGCGCAGACCAATCCCCTCGCGCAATCGATCCATCATATCGAGATGCTCGACCCACAGCTGGTCGATCGAACGAAGCATCACGTTCCGGACAACTTCAGGATATTGTTCTTGATTCGGGAATTTTTTCGCTAATGCCTCGAGCTGACTTTCGGCGTGCTTCGTCAGGTAATCGGAAATCATCGTCCGGGCGCTGGCGTCTTGCGCCGGGTCACCGGCTTTGTCACGGAAGTCCTCGAGTTTCAGGCGAGCGGAAATCGGCGCTTGGCACAGAGTATCGATCGCGCTGTACATCGCGTCGAGATCCCAGGTGCTTTCTTGATCGGCCGAGGTATGGAACGAAACAATCTGCGAAATCTCATCGTCAATAATCTTTTTTAAGCGCTCGATTACGCCAGCGTGATCGCCGTGCAGAATTTCACTGCGGCGTTTATAGATCACCTCGCGATGTTTGTTGATGACGTCATCGTACTCAACCAAGTGCTTTCGTGTGTCGAAGTTATGACCTTCAACTTTCTTTTGGGCCTGTTCGAGCGAGCGGGAAACAAGTTTTGATTCGAGCGGCATATCATCTGGTACGCCCATCCGGTCCATCAGGCTCTTCATCCGATCCGAACCGAAGATGCGCATCAAATCATCTTCCATCGAAACGTAGAATTGGCTGGACCCGGGGTCACCTTGGCGGCCGGCGCGGCCGCGGAGCTGGTTGTCAATCCGGCGCGATTCATGTCGCTCGGTTCCGATAATATGCAACCCACCGGCCGCTTTCACCTTTTCTGCGTCCCCGGGCGCGACAGGTGAACCGCCAAGTAGGATGTCGACGCCACGACCAGCAATGTTCGTCGCCAACGTGACCGCGCCCGGGCGGCCAGCCTGAGCAATAATCTGCGCTTCTTTTTCGTGGTTCTTCGCGTTGAGCAATTGATGCTCAATCCCCTCGCGGGTTAGGAGCTCAGAAAGAATTTCATTTTTTTCAATCGAAATCGTTCCAACCAGCACCGGTTGACCAGCTTCGTGGCGACGACGAATTTCGCGGATGACCGAAATATATTTTCCCTTTTCATTCTTAAAAATGACGTCCGGCAAGTCTTTCCGGACCATTGGGTTATTGGTCGGAATGACGGTCACGTCCAGGTTGTAGATTTTATGAAATTCTTCGGCTTCGGTCGCGGCCGTCCCGGTCATCCCTGACAGCTTCGGATACAACCGGAACAGGTTTTGTAACGTGACTGTCGCCATCGTTTGGTTTTCCTGTTTGACGTCTAGCTGTTCTTTCGCTTCAATCGCCTGGTGTAATCCTTCCGAGTACCGTCGTCCAATCATTAACCGACCGGTAAATTCATCGACAATAATGACTTCGCCTTCGCGGACGACGTAGTCTTTATCGCGAGTGAAAAGCGTTTTGGCTTTGAGCGCTTGCTCGAGATGATGCACCGTTTCGATACCACCCGCGGCATAGATATTTTCGATATGGAGAATTTTTTCGATTTTACTCATCCCCGCGTCGGTCAGAACCGCCGCCCGCATTTTTTCGTCAACGGTGTAGTCCGTGGTCGCATCGAGCTGCTGCACAACTTGTGCAAACGTTCGATATCGCTCCGAGGATTCTTCGGCTGGGGCGGAAATAATTAACGGCGTGCGCGCTTCGTCGACGAGAATGGAGTCGACTTCGTCGATGATCGCAAAACTAAATGGCCGCTGAACGAGATATTTTACGTCCGGGACCATATTGTCTCGCAAGTAATCGAAACCGAATTCGTTGTTCGTGCCGTAGGTAATATCGGCCGCGTAGGCTTCTTTACGCTCCACCGGACGTAAATGACGAGTCCGTTCTTCTAAAGCGTCCGGCGCTTCGTAGGCTGGATCAAACAGGAAGGCTTGTTCGTGGACAATAATACCGACCGATAATCCGAGGGCGGAATACAATTGACTCATCCAGCCAGCATCGCGACGGGCCAGGTAATCATTCACGGTCACGACATGCACTCCCTTGCCACTCAGGGCATTCAGCGCGACAGCCGAGGTCGCAACCAGGGTTTTTCCTTCACCGGTTTTCATTTCGGCAATTTGACCCTTATGGAGGACGACCCCACCAATCAGTTGAACGTCAAAATGGCGCAACCCGATCGTTCGCTTCGAGACTTCTCGAACCATCGCAAACACTTCAACGAGATGATCGTCGAGCTTGGCGACGTCGCCCCCGACCTCCGTTCGGATCGCCTGCATTCGCGCCACAAACTTCGGCAGGTCCCAGGATTGGAGCTCTACTTCTTTCGCAGTAATACGGTCAACGAGTGGCTGAAGGTCTTTGACCGCCTTTTGGTTCGCGTCGCCGAAGAGTTTGCCGAGGAATGCCATATGAGGGCCTGATTCTACCAAAGTCGGGCGGAAAGTTCAAGCCAAGAAAAAACCGCCCGATTGGGCGGTTTTTTTAGACGGTGCCGTATTTCCGACCGCGTTTAATGCTATTTTCTTCAAACTCCTGAATGCCAAAAATTTTGCCGAAGTAGGCACGACAGGTCTTCGTATCCAGCTCGCCTTGGCAGGTATAGACATCGACGGTCACAAAGCCTTTCTCCGGAAAGGTGTGAATTGCGATATGGCTTTCAGCAATCATCACAAACCCAGAATATCC
Source organism: uncultured Gammaproteobacteria bacterium (assembly GCA_964349465.1). Lineage (GTDB taxonomy): Bacteria > Patescibacteriota > Patescibacteriia > SBBC01 > CAIJZX01 > CAYGGC01. The sequence continues at coordinate 21,566 of CAYGGC010000003.1, read as the reverse complement.
GCCGGCGTCTTTTTTATCATTCCCGTCGAAGCGAATGACGTACGGCGTGATGATCTTCTTCATATCCAGAATCTCCGGCAAATCGTTCAAGGCCGTAAAGACCAGGTCCATGGAGTTCAGGGAGGCGGCGTTGGCGCCATACCCGTCAAGCGTCCAATGGCTTCCGAAGAGTGGTTCGCTCGGATTGTACGTTTGTTTTAGGTCACGCGTGACTGCGCGTTTTTTTTCGGTAACGGTGGCTTTGGCCATCGTCATGTCTTTCGCTATCGAACAGGCTCACGGACCCGTCGCCCACGAGGCGACACGTTCGGATTCGGGGCCTCCCGCTATTTCAGCGAGATTAGCACACACCGAGAAAAACCGAATCCTGCCGATAATAAAGTTATAAAGTCGTTTCAGTATAGCAACTAGCGCTCAGGGCGCAAGAGCGAAACCTCTCAGCGGAGATTAAATCCGACTCGGTCGTTTTTTATCGCGTTGTTTTCCTTCGTAACTGGTAATTTGTCGTTCGATTTTTGGATAGACCAAGTCGATCGCTTCATTCATGTGCTCGGCTTTCACGCCGGCTTGTAACGTTTTTTCCGGAAAATAGACCCACACTTCAACCCGATAAATATTTCCTGATTTCGCGCCATGATCAACGTCGAGCTCGACGCCGATCCGCTTCATCCGTTTACTAAATCGACTTAACTTACCAAGTTTTTCCTCGACATACTCCTTATTCGCCGGGGTGAGCTTGAAGTTTTTCGCGCTGGTGGTGATATTCATCGGGTTAATAGCCTAAATATTGAACTTCTTCTTGTAATTGTACTCCGAGTTTATCACGAACTTGCTGTTTAACGTAGCTGGTCAGCTGGACAACATGATCGGCTGTTCCGCCACCAAGATTGATCATAAAGTTTCCGTGCTTCGGCGAAACCTGGACTTGGCCAATCTGTTTGCCCTTCAGCCCAAGATGGTCAATCAGGCGCCAAGCAGAAATAGTTCCGTTTAGCAGAACGTACTGCTGCAGATCGGCCGGTAATTTTTTTGTTTCCACCACCGGATTTTTAAACATACAACCAGCGGTCGCCGCTGTGGTCGGCTGATTGGTGTTCTTTTGTTTGGCCATGTCCGCGAGCAACGCGCGTTCGGCTTTTGCCTCGACGACTGGTAATTGCAATTCGACGCTAATAATTGCCGCTTTGGTCTCTTTAAAAATACTGTGCCGGTAGGAAAATTGACATTCATCTTTCGTCATCGTGTGCTGTCGACCGTCGCGTTCAATAACATCTACCGTCACGACATAATCGCCCAGCCCGTACTCTTTACTTCCCGCGTTCCCATAAAGCGACCCACCGACCGTTCCGGGCACGCCAAGTAACCAGGAAAGGCCACCGAGTCCATGATTCGCAGCCGCACCGATCAGTTGTCCATTCTTCACCCCTGCGCCAACGGTCACTCGTGGGGGCGCAAACAGAAGTTGATCATTCCGCGGAATAATGACTAGGCCTTGTATACCGGCATCGTTGACGAGCGAGTTACTGCCGGCGCCAAGCATCGTCACGGGGAGACCTTCGGCCCGCGCCCATTCCCAGGCCGCGACGAACTCTTCATCGGTTTTCGGTAGACACGCAAACTCAGCCGGACCGCCGACTTTCATTGTCGTGTACGGCGCGAGGACCAGAGCGGACTGAATGGTGGATGGTTTAGACATAGTAGGTTGCCAGGCGCGGACCAATTTCCCACAGATCACCGGCACTCATGAGAATAACAATATCTCCGGGTTTAGCCAATTTCTTAATCAATGTTTCTGTCTCGGCCGGGTTCCCACCGTAGATGACCTGCGGATCGTTGATGGCCGCGACGAGATCTCGACTGGTTTTTTCCGACGGATCATGATCTTCTCGGCCGGCTACAGCATACACCTCAGAGATGATCGCTTGATCAGCCGCGCTAAACGATCGAGCAAAGTCGGTAAAGAGATTTGTTAGACGATTGTGATGATGGGGCTGAAAGACGGCGAGAATTCTGCGCTGCGGCCAAAGCGCTTTTGCGCCAGTCAGGGTTCCAGCAATAGCCGTGGGGTGATGCGCGTAGTCATTAACAATCGTGACGGGTGCGCCCGAATTGAGGATCTCAAAACGCCGCCAGATACCGCGGAACGTAGCAACGACTTCGGCGACCACTTTCGGCTCAACACCCAGCGCGAGCGCGGCGGCGCCAGCGGCTAAGACATTCATAACATTAAAGGCGCCCGGCAGGTGCAGTTCCCACGTCCCAATCGCCTGGCCACGCCAGCTGACATCAATCGCTTGATACCCATCGGCCTGACGGACGGCCGTCGCCTGGAGATCCGCGGACTGAACGTGGCTATAGGTGATTGTTCGACGATCGTCCCCGAAAAGTTCCCAGCTCGCTGGGTCATCGCGGTTAACAATAAGCTGTCCTGATGGTGACGTCTGCTGAGCCAGCTGCGCAAAACTTTTTTTCACCGCCGCTAGGTCAGGAAAATAATCGACGTGATCCAGTTCGACGTTTGTGACGACGAGACAGGTCGGATGCAGGTGCAGAAAATGGTCACGGTAGTCATCTGCCTCGGTCACAAAGTATTCTGCCTCTCCAAATCGGACGTTGCCCGAGAACCCCGGTACTCGACTACCCACCACCACCGTCGGATTTTTTTTAGCGGCCGCCAGAATCAGGCCCAGGAGCGCTGAGGTTGTACTCTTGCCATTTGTGCCGGCGACCGCTACGCCAACCCGGGCTTCGGCGAGAAACAGTCCGAGCACTTCCGAAAAATTCATTTGCGGGATATTTTTTTCAGTCGCGGCGACGCGTTCCGGGTGTGTCGGCGGACAGGCATCACTGTAGATGACGAGGTTGAGGTCATCAGAAATGTTTTCGGCGGTTTCGGTCGGGTAGACGATGACACCAACCGCCGCTGCGTCATTAGTAAATTCGGAAAGTTTAAGTTCCGAGCCGCTAACACTCGTTTGACGGTGTCGCAGAAGTTTCGCGATCGCCGAAACTCCGACCCCGCCCAAGCCTAAACAATGCACGCGTTGGAAGCTCGACAGGTTCATGAATTCGACAAGTGAAGGATAAGTTCGCTCATTTTTTTCAGCGCATCGGGCCGGGCCAGCGCCGAAATATTTCGTGCCCAGGCGGCCAGTCGATCACGATCACTCATAAGCTCGCCTAGGAGTTGGATGAAATAGGTATCGGACAGATCGGCCTGAGCCACGACCAATCCGGCGTTGTTGTCGCGAATGACCCGTGCGTTATCTTCTTGGTGACTCTGTGGCATCGGTACAAAAATTGTTGGCTTCCCTAACGCCGCGAGCTCGGTCATCGCTCCCAAACCACAGCGACTCACAACCAGATCGGCTACGGCAAGGGCATCGGGATACTCCTTCGTCAAAAACGAAATATGGTGGTACCGCTCATGCTCGAGTGATGGAATAAATGCCCGATCACCGGTAATATGGAGAATTTGCCACGTCTGAACGAGCCGAGGAGCGGTCGCGATGATCAACTGATTGATGGCTTGCGACCCGGTGCCACCACCAACCACGAGCAACGTCGGGATATCGGCGGCGAGTGAAAAGAGTCGGCGCGCTTCGTCAACAGAGCCAGTCAGAATTTCCGGTCGCACCGGATTGCCGATCAGCCGGACTTTCGACGCCGGAAAATCTTGACGCGATTGGTCAAAGGAAACGGTAATCACATCAGCCGAAGTGGCCATCAGTTTATTCGCCAACCCGGGTCGAACATCTTGTTGATGAATCACAATCCGGCTACCCGAGCGTCGCGCCGCCCAAACGACCGGTACAGCAACAAACGATCCGGCGGAGACGACGACGTCAGGCGGCCAGCGTTGAATAATCTTTCTTGCCGCCCGCCAAGCTCGCCACAAATTTCCAAGGTCAGAAATATTTTGCCACGACCAGTACCGTCGTAGTTTCCCGGCTGGTATCGCCTGAAACGGAATATCGGCGGCGGCACAGAGGCTCGCCTCCGGGCCTTGGTGTGAACCAACAAAAAGAAATTCGAGCGCGCTGTCACGTGTGCGCAAGTCCTGGGCCAACGCTAACAATGGCGTGACTGATCCGCCTGTTCCACCACCAGTAAGTAAGATGCGACGTTTCATCGACGAGATGATGAACGGACGGTGTAGCGGGAAATATTCAAGAGGATCCCGAGTCCGGTGAGGTTGACAATCATGGCCGAGCCACCGTGGCTCATCAGTGGTAACGGAATCCCGGTGAGTGGTAACAAGCCGGACAAGGCTCCGATGTTCAAGAACGCTTGAAAGCCGAGCCAGGCGGTAATCCCGGTGGCCACGAGTGAACCAAATTGATCCGGCGCATGTCGAGCGATTTGAAAGCCACGATAGATTAAGAAACACCAGGCGAGAATAAAAAAGGTCACAAAAATAAATCCTAATTCTTCGGCGGTGACCGCAAAAATGGAATCGCCGGCCGGTTCCGGTAAATAATTAAATTTTTGGCGTGAGTGACCCAGACCGACGCCAAACCAGCCGCCGGAGCCGATCGCTAATAAGGCTTGGTTAATATGATACCCAATTCCTTGTGGATCAAGATCGGGATTTAAAAACACCGTAAAGCGCTGGGCCCGATACGGTGCGATTTTGATCAGAATAATAATGAGGGCAATCCCTGCGCTTCCGATCCCAAGTAAATGTCGCCAAGGCGCGCCGGCCACGAAATACATCGCCAACGAAACCAGGATTAAGACAATTGTTGTCCCTAGATCCGGTTCGGCCAAAATCAACCCACCAACTGTGGCGACAGTGATTAAGAATGGGACTAAGCTGACATGAACATCGCGTAGATAGCCGGTCCGTTTTTCAAACCAGGCCGCTAAGTATAAAACAAAGACAAGTTTAGCGATTTCGCTCGGTTGGATAGTGGTAAACCCAAGGTTGATCCAACGCCGAGCACCTAGGAAAAATGATCCGATGCCCGGCATGAAGACGAGCAGCAACAAGATAATCGTTACGAACAACATTGGCACGGCCCATTGGCGCCAACGTGAATATTCCATGCGATAGGTAAAAAATAAACCAACTAAACCAATCCCGACGGCTGGTAATTGACTCTTCAGAAAAAAATTACTGTCCTGAAAGCGTTGAAAGCCAAAGACGGAGCCCGCACTCGACAGCATGACCAAGCCAAAAATAATCATCAGGCCGATCAGGCCGACCAGGGCAAGGTCTGGATGGTGGCCACTATGATGTTTCACCGAAGTTGTTGTACTGCTCGAATAAATTGTTCACCTCGATCGAATTCATGTTGAAAGAGACCGAAGCTCGCGGCGCCGGGCGTGAGCACAATACGTTGTCCCGGTCGTGCCGCCTGCGCCGCCTCTGTAACTGCTCGAGCCATTGATTCAACCCGAATGATTCGCCCGGCAAACTTCGCCTGTCGTAAACCGCGCTGTAGCTTTGTGGTTGCGGTTCCCGGTAAACAAACAATCGGGTCACGATGCCCGCGCAAAGCACGAATCATCGGCGTAAAGTCGAGCTGCTTATCTGTTCCACCGATAATATAGACCGCGTCGGGAAAAGCGGCGATTGCGGCGGCCGCGCCATCTGGACTCGTCGCCGCGGTGTCGTTCACCCATTGATGACCGCGCCAGGTCCGAATAATTTCTTGTCGATGCGGTACGCTGGAGAAGGATGGGAGCGCCTGTCGAATCATGGACGCCGGAACACCGGCCGCTCGACAGCCGCCAACCGCCGCTAAGACATTATGCTGCTGATGATCACCAGCTAACGGAAATTTTTTCCATTGGATAATCTTCGTCATTTTTTTTCCGCGCCACTCTTGCACCCAGCCATCACGAAGGAGAATCGACCAATCCCCGTGTTGCCGCTGCGTCGAAAACCAGAGAATACGCCCACGGGTATAGCGCGCCATTGATCGGACGGCAGCTGAATCAGCATTCAAGACCGCGATGTCGGTAGGTTGTTGATAGCGGACAATGTGGCTTTTAGCTTCGGCGTACGCCGTCATTGTTCGATATCGATTGAGATGATCGACGAGGAGATTCGTCCACACCGCAATCTGCGGGCTTTTTTCAACCGCTGCAACGCCTTCTAACTGAAATGATGATAATTCAAGGACTGTCCACTCCTGGTCACGAATCCGATCGAGAATCGACAGCATCGGAACGTCTCGTAAATTTCCGGCCGCGCGCGAGCCGCGGTGAAATTTTTTGAGCACATGCGCAATTAACAACGTCGTCGTCGTCTTTCCGCGTGTCCCAGTCACGCCAATGACAGGTGATTGAATCTCACGCAAAAAAATTCCGGCTTCATTATGAATCGGCTTCCCCTGTTTTCGCGCGGCAACGATTAACGGATTTTTGGCCGGAACACCGGGGTTTTGCAGAACCCAGTCAGCCCAACGCACATCACCGACATCTTCGCGCCCAAGGCGCCAACTGATCGATAATCCTCGTAAAGTATTGATTGACGCGCGCAGCTCCTGACGGCTTTTTTGATCAGTCACCCGGACGATTGCGCCGTGCGCGACGAGCCAACGGATAGCCGCGACCGCACCACCGTGGACTCCAAGTCCAACCACCAGAACATGTTGTCCAGAAAATTTTTTTCCGGCAGGGACGCGTCGTTTCATAAACGTGACTATACCAAAAAAACGTTGTTTTCGCAACTCACGCGCTGAGCAAATTATATTCGATCGAGTAAGGTAATGATAATCCCAATAACGGCGGTCAGCGCCGCAATAATCCAGGATCGCATGACTATTTTTGGCTCGCTCCAACCCTTCGCCTCCAGATGGTGGTGGAGTGGGGCTGACAAAAATATTTTTTTTCCGCGGATTTTTTTTGAAGCCACTTGCAAAATAACTGATAATGACTCAAGGACGAACAAGAGACCGATGATCGGAAGTAGTAGAGCGGAATTGGTTAACATAGCAATAACGCCAAGTGTTACTCCAAGGCCCATCGCGCCCGTATCGCCCATAAAAAAGCGTGCCGGCGGGATATTAAACCACAGGAATGCGACTAACGCGCCGACAATCGCGGCAATAAATGAGGCTAGGTCGTAGTTGCCTTGTATCACCGCAATACCGCCAAAAGCGACGAACGCGGCTAACAATAATCCGCCGGCTAAACCATCGAGGCCGTCCGCCTCATTGACCGAGAAGCTCGTCGAGACGATCACCAGGACAAATAAGGGAATATACCAAGCCCCAATATCGTAATCGCCAAGAAATGGTATATGGAGAGTGGTCCAATCAAGTTTAAAATAAAACCACAGCGCCCCGAGCAGCGCCACCAGCGTGTAGAGAACGAGACGGTGCCGCACTCGGAGACCACCGCCATGAGCACCACGCTGGCGAATATTGAAAAAATCGTCGACTAAGCCGATCAACGCCGCGCCGAGTAAGGCCGCGGCGGGTAAATAGGTTTCTGAACGGGATAAGAAGTTGAGGCGCTGGAGAAAATCACCGCCGAACAGTTCCGCCAACACCCAGGCCAACGCCATCAATCCCAACGTTGTTCCCCAAATGAGCACGCCACCCATTGTCGGCGTAGACGCTTTCTGTGCATGCATGGCGCTGAAAATTGGCGTTTCGTGCGCGTCGCGAATTTGTTTTCCGAGATGGTGACGATAGAGGAACGCGGTCAGTGCGGGGGTTAACAGTAACGTCATCGCTGCGGAAGCGATGACAAGAACAAAGAGACCAATAATATCGTTCGTCGGCATAGTTATGGTAGAGCGACAACGCGGAGCGTCGCCATTGCGGCCGAGAGGAGTAGGATGAGAATCATGGCGGTCAGTGCCCAGAGGCGTGACCACAGTGGAGATTCGCGCAGACCGCTCAAGACAGTATGAATGAGTAGAATAATCATGCCAAGCCCAGGAATCATATAGAGTTGCCAGGCTGGGCCTGTCAAATCGAGTCCGAAGTATATGGTATAGTGCAACGGTGCCACGTTTGAATGTGGCCACGTTACAACAACTATCCATTGGACCACATTCAAAACCCCCGCTCCGGCGAGAATCCAGATACTTCGTCGGTCCTTGATGATTCCGTGCATATGATAGATTTCTTCCGTCGGTTCAACCGTCCATTCATCGCCCGCATTCTCGCGGGAGCAACCCTGATAATCGCACTCTCGCTTCAGTGTATCGGCGCTTGGACAGATAGTCAAACGACTGATGAAGGCGCGCATCTCGGGGCCGGACTCAGTTACTGGCGCACCGGCGACTTTCGATTAAACCCAGAGCACCCACCACTTGTCAAACTCCTGGCCGCGTTACCACTTCTGCCGAACGACGCGATTCAGCCAAGTCAAAATGCAACCTACTGGGCCAATCGCGATCAGTGGGAAATTGGACGACTCATCCTCTATCACCAACTCACCCCCTCATCCGTAAGTCAAATGGCGCTGTGGTTAGCGCGACTGCCGGTGGTGCTCCTCTGGCTGGGCCTCGGGGTTATTGTTTGGAAATGGGCTGAGGAGCGAACGTCCGCGTGGGGCGGCGCGGTGTCCACTATTCTCTTCGCCTTTGAGCCGACCCTTCTCGGACATGGCCACCTCATCACCACCGATGTCGCGATCGCGACTGGGTTCACGGCCACATTCTGGCTCACCACAAAAATTGTTGACCACCCAAACTGGCGACTCGTCAGCACGTTCGCGCTGATCTTCGGATTGACGCAGATCACAAAATTTTCAGCGCTTATCTTGTGGCCAGTCGCCTTCGGACTTCTCGGTCTAGCCGCCTGGCAGGCGTCATCATCCTGGACCTGGTTGTGGTGGCGCCGGACGCTCGCCCTGACCATCCTCATTGGCGCAGGACTTACCTGGGGCATCTACGGATTTGAGCGGCAATCGGCCAACGCCGATCCCCGGATTGACCGGCTTTGGCAAGAACGTGATGCGCTCGCTGGTTCAACCGAACTGACCACAATGCCACCGATCGTGAGATACCTGGTTCGAGCCACCCCGCCTGGCTCGGCCTGGCGTGAACGGTTACAAGCGGCGAGCACAATCCCAATTCCGGCCTATAGTTACTGGCGCGGTGCCTTTGCCGTGGCGAGTCACAACGCTATGGGTCACGCCGCGTACCTCCTCGGCGAGCAACGTTCACAGGGTTGGTGGTATTACTTCCCGATCGCGCTGGCCGTGAAAACACCTCTTCCCCTAATCGGGCTCGTGCTCTTGCTCATGGTCAACGCCATTCGTTCACGCCGTTCACTATCTCAACCACATCAGTATCTTCTGTACGGTCCGGTTATCCTCTATCTCCTGTGGAGCTTCACAAGCCATATAAATATTGGCGTCCGGCATGTCATTCCGATGATTCCACTCACGATCGTTGCGGTCGCCTCGCTCGTGCCCTCGGCGCGGAAGATCTGGCAAAGGTTGATGCTTGTTGGTCTAACGACGGCCATGCCAATAGTAGCGCTCGCGGCCTGGCCGAACACCATCGGATATTTTAATGCGTTCGCTGGTGGAACACGTGGCGGTCATCGGATTATTCTTGATTCAAATCTCGATTGGAACCAGGATCTCTGGCGCCTACGGGACTACCTCGAGGCTCGGTCTGTCCCGCCCGCTATGATTGCGCTTTTCGGCTCTGTTCCGATCGAGGTCGCCCACCCTCACCCCCAACGAATTCCGACGGACGTTGAAGTCGCGGCCCAAGGACAGCCGCGGGAGCTCATCATTATTTCCAAAGGTATACTCTACAGCGTCGACTTGCCATTTACCTGGCTTCGGGACCTTAAGCCGACGGACCGGATTGGCTCCTCCATTTTAGTGTTTGATCTTCGTTGACGGTGGCTCTTAGTTATGCTATAATTTTGCCCAGTATTAGCTCGGAATAAAGACAAATAGGGCGCCATGCCCCACGAACACATCATAAAAAATATTCTCACGACGAGTAAGGTCCTGACCGAGGAGCAAGTTGATGCCGCGGCTCGTTCGGCTACCGAAAAACATCTCAAATTGGAAGAAGAGCTAGTGACCAGCGGGGTCATTTCTGAGCAGCTCCTCTATGAGACGTTAGCGAGCGCGTTCAAAATACCGTTTGTTGATTTAACGAGCCAAAATATTCGACGTGATATTTTTACGTTATTGCCCGAACCGATTATTGCGGCCCATAACGTCGCTGCCTTTGAAAAAAGTGATGGCCAGTTGAAGGTGGCGATGGTCGATAAGGACGACTTGCAAATTCTCGATTTTATCGAAAAAAAGACCGGTCTACAGCCCGTCGTGTCGCTCACAACACCAACGAGCATTAAGCACGTGCTGAAGCAGTATCGTCGAGGACTCAAGGCCGAATTTGAGCACATCACCAGCACGCCAGACACTGAAACGAGCGAGCAAGATCTGAAAGAAATGGCTCACGACGTGCCAGTCGTGCGTGTCGTTGACACCCTACTTGAATACGCCGTCTTTGAAGGGGCATCAGATATTCACATTGAACCAGGTGAAGGTGACACGAGTGTCCGCTACCGTATTGACGGTGTCCTCCGTGAAGTGATGACCCTTCCAAAAAACGTCCAGTCCGGAGTTATCGCCCGAATAAAAATTCTGGCTAACCTAAAAATCGACGAACACCGACTTCCGCAAGACGGTCGTTTTAAGGTTAAAACAGATGAATACGGCGTCGCCTTCCGCGTCAGCATCTTACCGGTCTACGATGGTGAAAAGGTGGTATTGCGGTTACTGAACGAATCAGCCCAAATCCTGGGACTTGAACAGCTTGGATTTCAACCCTCGGTGATGGAAATCGTCAAACGGAATATCGCGAAACCACACGGGCAAATTTTTGTCAGTGGTCCAACCGGTTCAGGAAAAACGACCACGCTCTACACTATTCTGAGTATTTTAAACACACCGAAAGTGAATGTGTCGACCATTGAAGACCCGATTGAGTATCGCATGCCGCGGGTCAATCAAACCCAAGTTAATCCAAAAATTGGGATGACCTTCGCGGCCGGTTTGCGAGCCCTCCTGCGGCAAGACCCGAATATCATTATGGTTGGTGAAATCCGAGACGAAGAGACCGCTGAAATTTCGGCTCACGCCGCCCTCACCGGTCACTTAGTCCTCTCGACTATTCACACCAACGACGCCGTCACGGTACTCCCCCGCTTGACCGAAATGAAAGTGCCAACGTTTTTGATTGCCAGTACAACCAACCTTATTATCGCCCAACGTCTGGTCCGAAAAATTTGTTCACATTGCATCGAAAGTTATACCCTTAGCCGTCAAGCGGTCACGGAACTCGAAAAACAAATTCGCGTCGATTATCTGCTGAACACGCTCAGTCAAGCCGGCGTGATTGAAGCAGGTCAAAAAGTTGAAGAACTTCTGTTCTTCCGTGGGCGCGGCTGCAAACAATGCAGCGATGAAGGGTATAAAGGCCGGATGGGCATCTACGAAGTATTGGAAATGAACGATGAAATTTCCACCTCGATTCTTGAACATGGGGACGCTGGTTCGCTCCAGGCCGTCGCCACTAAACAAGGAATGATCACGATGATCCAAGATGGCTTTTTAAAGGCCAAATCTGGAGTAACGACGATTGAAGAGATTTTGCGGGTCACTCAAGAATAGCTATGCCAATTTTTTCCTTCATTGCAAAATCCGCCAGCCGTCAAAAAATCAAGGGCTTGATGGTGGCTGATTCAGAGAGCGGTTTAAGTGCCAAGTTAACCGAACAAGGATTAACGTTGCTCAAGTCGGTTGATACATCTAAAAAGCATGATGCGCTTGGCGACTGGTTAGCAAAATTTCGCGGCGTCCCAGTCGTTCAAAAGATATTTTTTACCCAAAACTTAGCGGTCATGTTACGCGGCGGTTTTTCGATCAGCCGGGCGATGGCGACGCTCGCTCTGCAAACAAATCATTTGTATTTTAAACGGGTTATTTTATCGCTTCAGCAAGATCTTGAAGGCGGAAGTAGTTTCTCTCATTCCTTAAAAAGGTTTTCCCATGTTTTTTCGGAGTTGTTCATCAATATGATTGCCGCGGGCGAACTGAGCGGAAAACTTGACGATGTCTTGAAGAGCTTGACGATTCAGATGAAAAAGGATCACCAGTTAATTAGCAAGGTGAAGGGCGCGCTAACCTACCCGATTGTCGTCGTCATCGCCATGATTGGCGCCGGCGTGGCGATGATCACCTTCGTGATCCCAAAATTATTAACGGTTTTTGAACAGAATAACGCGGAACTCCCCTTGCCCACTCGAATTCTTATTGGCATTAGCAATGCCTTTCAACATCAGGGAATTTTGATCGCGGCCGGAGTGGCCGCGGTGGTAGCTGGGCTCATTGCGATTGGCCGAACATCGAGCGGAAAAACCTTTTTTGATACCCTGCTCCTGCGAGCACCAATTGCTGGTCCGATAGTCAAGAAAATTAACCTCGCCAGGTTTACGCGCAACCTAAGCTCAATGCTCGCAACCGATATTCCGATTATCCAGACCTTTCAAGTGATTGGCCGGACGATGTCAAGCGCGCATTACCGTCGATCCATCGACGATGCCTCGCAAGCCCTGCGCAGCGGAACGTCAATCGCGAAAGTTCTGGAAAAAAATCCGGAATTGTATCCACCGCTCGTACAACAAATGGTCAACGTCGGTGAAGAAAGCGGAACGCTTGATGAAGTTGCCGGTGAACTCGCTACCTTTTTCGAGGAAGAAGTTGATCAAACAATGTCAAACCTTTCGACCATTATTGAACCGGTTCTCCTCCTCGTCCTTGGAGCCGCTGTCGCCGGTATGGCTGTTGCTATTTTGCTTCCGATGTACAGCCTATCGGAACAAATTACCTAAGTATGCTTCCATTTGGCCTCGATATCAGTGACGCGATGATCCGACTCGTTGTCCTTAGCCGGACTGGACATGATTGGAGAATGCCCATTCGCGCAGAAATCCCAGTTCCAGAGGGCTTAATTGTTGATGGAAAAATACAACACCCAGACGCAACAGCAGATCTCCTGCGGGAATTGATTCTTGCTACCGGCACAAAACTCCACCAGGCTATACTTGCGCTTCCAGAGCGGCACACATTTATCAAGCAATTTTCCGTCTCGGCCGGACCAGCTCATCAATTAGATGATATTGTTCACGCTGAAGCCACTCAACACCTCCCCTATACCTGGGAAGAGGTCTACCACGACTGGCAAGTTGTTGGCTCTCCGACTGATGCTGGGCAGCAGCGTATTCTCTTGGCTGCGGCACCCCGTACACTTGTTGATGATTATTTGAACGTATTGGATTTGGCAAAAATTGATGCAGTCAGCCTCGAGATTGAATCAGTAGCGATCGCTCGGGCAACCTTCCCGGCCAATGATGACGGGGCCCATCTCTTACTTGACCTTGGCCGGACCCGATCAACCATTATTCTGGTTTTACATGGCTTGGTCCTCTTCAGCGCGACAATCCGATACGCTGGAAATGAGTTGAATCGGTACATCGCTGATACACTGCACATAAACCTCAGCCAAGCGGAGCGGGCCAAGTCGGTCTTCGGTCTTGATGAGCAACGTGGGAAGGGTATTCTCAAGAAAGTCTTGGTTCCGCAATTACAAGTGCTTGTTGAAAAGATTCATGATGTACTTGATTTTTATCAGGAACATTTCCCCGAACACCCTCCCCTGCAATCTATTGACCTTACGGGTAGTGGAGCCGTACTCCGCGGTATTGATACCGCGCTGAGCGAGCTACTTGATCGGCCAGTAACGATCCGACCGGCCTGGATTTATAATCAGCTACATATCGCCGACCGACAACCAGCAATTGAACTTCCCTACACCTACGCAACCGCCTTCGGATTAGCCCTAGAAAATTTTTCATCATGACCGCGCTCAACCTCTTACCACCGGAACGGAAGGTTGGACTTCGGACCCGACAAGAGGTCGGACGTTTACGAAAAACACTAGTCTTTGTAACACTCGGCTGTCTTGCTAGCATCATCGCCATTATGGTGATTAATATTACTCTTGTGCAACAACTGACAGCCTCAGAAAAATTGCTTCAAACCTGGAGAGACCTGAGTGCCAAACGTGAATCCGGACAAGTCCAGTCCGTCACGACTCACCTTAATCAGTCCATTATTGGTTTACAGAAGTTATTCGCGCCACTCAGCTTCCAGCGAACATCTTTGGGCTCGTTATTTTCTATCATTCCAAAAGACGTCACACTAACAAGCGCAACATTTTCTACTGATGGCAATTTTACCCTTGTTGGAGTCGCCGCCACACGAGCCTCATTTCTAGCTCTTCGTACTGCGCTCGAACAATCTCCGGCTATTAGTTCCCCAACGACGACGAGTACCGCCAGCCAACGTGAAAATTTGCCTTTTGAGTACACTGGGAAACTTGTTCTGACTCCATGACGCTCGCCCCAAAATCACAACTGACACTTACTTGGTCGTTCATCTTCGCTGTTGTTATAGGAACACTTGACGCGATCACTCTATTCTGGCTTCCTCGTATCAACATAACACATGAAACCATCCACGCAAACGAGGCGGCGGTTGCAGCCATACAGCAACAGCAGGATAACCTTACCGGACTGACCCAGCAATTATCCGAACGAACCACTGAGCAGTCTCGATTGAATAAGGAGATGTGGGGTTTTCTACAAGAAGATATGTTCTTTGAGCACTGGGATACACTTGGATTGGAAAATCAGACGACAGTAAAACTTGAAGCCATTGGTGATGCCACTCCATCCCCAAACCCGATCGAACGTGAAGTCACTTTATCGGTGACGGGAACTCTTCCAAATATTTTAAAAACCCTCGATGAAGTCGCCGAAATTTCTCCGATCGTTGTCCTGCGCGAGATCCGTTTTGATGTGGGCGAAACTCCAACTGAAACTATTGCTCGAATTACCGCTGTAACCCTTTGGTATGATGATTCGCATCTCTAGTATTTCGGTTTGGAGGAATTTTAGCCACCATCCTCGCTGGATCGGCGGACTGGTTTGTTTTGTTGTGGTAGTGTGGATTGCTTGGCTTATTAATACCTTTATTATCTCGCCTACCCCAACTGACAAAGATATTGCGGAACAAACGATTAAACTTGATTTTGCAGGCTTACAAAGAACTAGTACGTATCTGGAGAATTACCGGGCGAACGTTACGTGGCCAACTATTCGTGACAATATCCTCAGCGCACCTCAGCCTTGACAGAACCTACTGCTTTTAGTAGTCTGTCTGAGCCTATCTCTAATTATTTTGCATGGCCCATACTAAATCCGGCGGCTCCACAGCATTAGGCCGCGACTCCCACAGTAAACGTCTTGGTGTTAAACTCTTTGCCGGCCAACGCGCAAAAACCGGCGATATTCTTGTCCGGCAACGTGGCAGTACTTTTCTTCCCGGACTGAATGTCCGCAAAGGCGGCGATGACACACTGTTCGCCAGTGCCGCAGGTACGGTCACGTTTAAAGCCAAAACCAAGATTCGCTATGACGGACGACGGGTTCGCCGTCGCTACGTGAGCGTCCAATAAGTACGCTTTAAAAAAACTGCGACCCCTAGGTCGCAGTTTTTGTTTTTCCGGCCGCCGTTTTTGCGCGACGACGGCATTCTGCAGCACCCATGAACCCGACAAAGAGTGGGTGCGGACGCAGCGGATGCGATAGAAGTTCGGGGTGGAACTGCGTACCAATAAACCAAGGATGGTTCGGCAATTCAAGAATTTCTACGAGCCCGCGGCCAACTTCCCGTCCGGCCACAACCAGGCCGGCTTTGGCGAACTTGTCGGTGTACTGGCTTTGAAATTCATACCGGTGACGATGTCGCTCCGTTACGACTTTTTCTCCATAGGCCGCGGCGGTTTTTGTTCCCGCAGTCACCCGACAACGATAATTTCCCAGACGCATTGACCCTCCAAGGCGGTGTTCACGCACGAGCGCTTCTTGTTCTGGAAGCAAGTCAATGACGGGTTTCGAAGTTCGCGGATTCACTTCGGTCGTGTTTGCGTCAGACCACTTCAGAACATGGCGAGCGAATTCTACAGCAGCTAACTGCATCCCATAACACAGTCCAAAAAATGGAATATTGTTGGTGCGAACAAATTCAATGGCCTTAATTTTACCTTCAACTCCCCGGCTACCAAAGCCACCGGGAACCACAATTCCATCATAGGCCTCTAACTCACGCAAGGCGGCCTCGGAGCGTTCGTACGCCTCCGCGTTTAACCAGGTGAGCTCAACGCGTCGCCCCGCCGCCCAGGCAGCGTGACGCAGAGCTTCAATGACTGAGATGTAGGAATCGGCCAGGGTAAATTTTCCGGTCGAAAAGTATTTTCCGACTAAACCTATCTTCACGACTGGTCGCTGGTCATTGGCGGCGACGCGAACAAACTTCCGCCAAGCTGATAAATCTGCTTTACGTTGTCGTAAGCCAAATTTTTCAAGGATTTTTTCCGCTAATTTTTCTTTTTCAAAATTGAGCGGAACCTCATAAATATTCTTAACGTCGGGAGCCGAAATAATATCCGCCGGGTGCATGTTGCAATTAATCGACAGTCGTTCCTTTCGTGGCTCATCGAGTGGCTGGGGGGCTCGGCCGAGAATAAAGTCTGGTTGAATCCCGGCGGAGTTCAGAGTCCGAACCGCATACTGCGTCGGCTTCGTTTTCATTTCGCCTAATTGTGATGGAATCGGCAAGTAACTCACCAGGACAAACTGGACCTGTCCCGGCATCCGGAGATGCATCATCCGAGCCGCCTCAAGAAACAACATATTCTGATACTCCCCGACTGTCCCCCCAATTTCAATTAACTGAAAATCCGCCTTACTTACCCTGGCCGCGGTCAGGATTCGCTGAATGACTTCCTCGGGGACGTGGGGCACAACTTCAACGCATTTCCCGTGGTATTCCAATGCTCGCTCGCGCTGAATTACTGACAAATACACCTGCCCGGTCGTCATGTAGTGATGATGCGAGAGGGTTGTATCAAGGTACCGTTCGTAATTTCCAATATCTTGATCTGTTTCCAGTCCATCGGCCGTGACAAAGACCTCGCCGTGCTCAGTTGGATTCATCGTCCCGGCATCAACGTTGATGTACGGGTCAATTTTCATCGCCGCAACCTGATACCCTCGACTCTTCAGTAACAAACCAATCGACGACACAGCGATACCTTTCCCAAGACCAGAGAGGACGCCGCCCATGACAAAAATGTATTTGGTTGGTTTAGCTTTGGCCATGGTCAATATGAAAAGTTATAGTGACAGTTTGATCGCCGAGGCGCACCGTGACCGAGTGATCGCCCAATGTTTTCAGCTGGTCTGGTTGTAGCTCCACCGTCGCCGGTAACGCTAAGCCCACCCGAGCCGAAAGAGCGGCCAGAAGTTGATCTTTTTTCATCGCCGCAAAAAGCTTGCCAGCCGAACTCGCTCGCCCCACCAGACGAATAGTCTGGCCCGTTAACGTGGTGGTCAAGGCCGCTTGGGTCGCCCGGGCTCGCGATTCATCGGCCGTTTTTGCGGCCGCGGCCCGCTGAACATCGGCGAGTACTTTTGAGGTCGCAAGAATTGCCGCGCCACGTGGGAGGAGGAAATTTCGGGCATAGGCTTGCGTCACGGCGACCACCTCACCAGCTCGGCCTAGTTCAGGAATATCGCGCCGTAGTTGAACGTGAATCGTCATGGGAGCACCTTGACTAGCTCGCTCGTCGCTCGATCTAGCTGTGGATCGGTCGTGCTGTCGGTTCCCGGCTCAACGACAATGTCCGGCGTAATGCCCTGCTCAGAAATGGAACGGTTTTTCGGCGTATACCATTTCGCGATGGTCAGTTTGAGCGTCGAACCATCTGGTAAATCATCAAGCTGTTGAACGGAGCCTTTACCGAAGGTTTGTTGGCCAATAATCGTGGCGCGGTCAAGATCTTGCAAGGCGCCGGCAACAATTTCCGAGGCCGATGCGCTCCCACCGTTCACGAGAACCATCACTGGCTGAGCATCAACGAGGCGTCCGCCACTTGAGCGGAGATCTTGACGTCGTCCAGCCTGATCAACCTCACTGACAATAACTTGGTCGTTAACAAAAATACTGGCAATATCGACCGATGCGTCAAGCAACCCACCCGGGTTATTCCGCAAGTCAATCACAAAACCTTCAGCTGATTTTGCTAATTGACCTTGGATTTCCTGACGCACCTTGGCAACCGTGTCTTCGGTAAAACTAGAAATTTTTATGTATCCGAGTTGATGCTGCTCGACGCCCAACATTTTCGCGACGACCGAGCTAACAACGATTGTGTCACGGACCACTCTAATTTCTTTTGGTTCGTCCTGATTTCTTCGAATGATAAACACGACGGTTGAACCCTTTGGCCCCCGAATCTTTTTTATGGCCTGGTCGATTGACCAACCATCTGTATCTTGAGCGTCGATTTGAAGAATCAGGTCACCAGCCTGTAGACCGGCGCGTTCAGCCGGTGTGCCTGGTAATGGAGCGATAATCGCTAGCTGATTTTCTTTAAACCCAACTTCCATTCCGACACCCTCAAATGTACCTTTAATTTCATCGGCAAACTCTTTTGCCTCGGACGGATCAAAGTAGGTAGAATAAGGATCGCCAAGACCGCTAACTAAACCGCGAATTGCGCCCCGAACTAAGGCGGCATCGTCAATCTTGTCATCCACATAACGCTCATGAATCGCCGTCCAAACCTCTTCAAAGGTTCTGACTGCCGTCACGTCTTTGCTGCCAGAAAAAAGGCGGACGATCGGTGCAAGCGGCGAATCAACCCCAATGGTTTGGCGGTTCGCATATCCAGCGCCAGCGCCAAAACTTACAAAGGCGAGAGTAACGCCTGCAAAGAGGAGGAGGATGGATCGGGATCGCATGTCAGTAGTATACCCTAGGTTTGACGTTCGAGACGAGCCCCGAGTTTCTGAAGACGGCCAGCCACGTCTTGATACCCGCGATCAAGATGCTCAATCCCTCGTAACGTCGATGGACCATCAGCAACCAAAGCGGCAATGAGATGGGCCATTCCCGCCCGAATATCCGGAATATCAATGACCGCGCCGTGCAATGGAGTTGGTCCGGTTACTCGACAGCTATGAAAACATTCTCGGGCCCACCAGCGGCACGGGAGCTGTCCCCAGCAATCAGTCGAGGTGCTAATCGTGGCGCCCATATCGACTAATGTTTTGGTGTACCCGAAGCGGTCTTCATACACGGTCTCGTGAATCACGGACTCGCCAGTTGCTTGCGTCATAACGGTCACGAGTGGCTGCTGCCAATCGGTCATAAACCCGGGATGCGTGTCAGTTTCGACCATCACCCCACGCAATGCGCCACCACGCGAAAAACGTATACCATCTGGTTCGACTTCAAATTTTCCGCCCATCCGACGGATCGTAGTTAAAAAAGTGACTAAATCGGCTTGGCGAGCCTCTCGAACAAAAATATTACCGTTAGTCGCCAGAGCTAAACAAGCGAACGAAGCCGCCTCAATTCGATCGGGAATAACTCGGTAGTGGGTTCCATGTAACTCGGGCACCCCGTCAATCGTTAAGGTGCGATTGGTGCCCAGTTCAATAATCGCGCCCATCGTTTGCAGCATCTGTAATAAATCCATCACTTCAGGCTCAACCGCCGCGTTATTCAAGACCGTTCGTCCTTCGGCTAAAACCGCCGCCAGGGCGATTGATTCTGTCGCGCCGACACTCGGGTATGGTAGCGTGATCGTAGCCCCATGGAGTCGTTTGGCGGTCGCGCGGAAACTGGTTGGAGTACTTTCAATCGACGCGCCCATCTCGCGCAAGGCGGCCACGTGGTAATCAACCGGTCGGGGGCCAATTTTATCCCCACCGAGGACCGGAACCTCAGCCTCACCGGTTCGATTCAGCAGAATGCCGAGCGTGAGAATCGGTAATCGATTTTTACGACTCTGGGCTGAAATACGCGGGCTTTGAATGTCTGGGGTTGTGACGGTCCACCGTTGGCCATCTCGATCAACGTGACCACCAAATTGGCCGATCAGCTCGGCCGCGATATCGGTTTCACCGAGTAAAGGAATATTATCTATCACCGAAGGCTCGGCAGACAACATCGTCGCCAATAAAATTTTTGACGCAGCGTTTTTTGCGCCCGACAAAGCAATTTCTCCGCTAAGCGGAACTCCACCTTGGACCTGATAGACGGGGGGCATCGTTGCTGAAACCAAGTGAATTTGCTACCCTCCTGACGACGGGGGCGCACGTTAAGTGTATCGAGTCTCGCCAGCCCCGTCAATCTATGACCCTCCGCGCCCGTCGCTGGTATTATTCATTCGCGATCCTCCTCTTCCTCATCGCCGCTCCGATTGTTGTGGCGATGGCGGCTGGTTGGCGTTGGCAGGGTTTCCGACAAGGTTTTACCCAAACCGGTACGTTAGTCATTTCAGCTGCCCAGCGTTCGGAAATTCGCCTGAACGACGAAGTGTACGGAACAACCCCGAAGCGCGTTAGTGGGCTAGTGCCAGGCACATATCGCCTCTCGCTACATCGCGATGGGCTACGGGCGTGGGAGCATATCGTAACTATTCGCCCCCACGTCACCACCACCATTGGGCCGGTCCGACTCTTCCCGATGGATTTTACCTCAACGACGCTCACCACCGCCCAAGCCAACGGCTTTACTGTTGACGAATCGTCCAGGACGATTGCCAGCTGGACCACCGTTGAAGATGGTACCGACCTGAGCCTCCTCTGGCCAAGTACCGGGCTGGTGGCGAAAAATTTACCCGCCGAACCGACGTGGATTCGCGTCAGTCCGCGCCGACAATGGCTAGCGATTGGTTTACCAAGCAGTACAAAAATTGTCGCGCTAGCCGATCCGACGCGAATCCAGGAATTGCCAGCCAGTGGACCAATCGCCTGGTTAACCTCTTCCGAAAACATCAGTTACCAGCTAACCAACGGGTCAATTGTCGCCCATGACGCTTTGACAAACCTGCAAACAACCGTCGCGACCGGGCACTCTTTCGCCGCCGTGCAAGACACCTTGTGGTTTACCACTCGCATTAGTGATCTGACGAGTATTTATCAGCGCACCGGCGCCACCGCCGCCGAAAGTCGGCTCCTGACCAGCCTGTCCGGCACCTGGACCATTATTGGCCAGCTTGGACGAGGCATTGTCCTTGACGATCCAACCCAAGACGCGATCGCCCTGACCACTAATCGCCTGACGGGACGACTCGAGACGACTAAGCTTGAAGGACTTACCCAATGGCCAGCGCAATCCACGACTGATCATCCACTGTGGCTTCGTGAAGCTGACGTGGTGACGCTCAATACCGATCTCCAACCAACCGTTCTCTTGCGAACAACGGAACCGCTGATGTTGGTTGACTGGGTTGAACCGGAGCATATTCTCGCCACCGCGACCGCCAGTAGCGTCAGCCTCCGCAGCGTCAGTAGCCGCCAAGGCCGGGCCACGCTTCTTCAGCAATCGCTCCCGACCGGTACGAGCCCGTTATTAATCGACCCGGCCTCCCAATCCTTCTTCTTGCAACGCGATGGTCAACTACTCCGACTCCGCTGGACAAAAAGTTAAGT
>CAYGGC010000002.1:0-116871 GCA_964349465.1 uncultured Gammaproteobacteria bacterium | reverse complement strand
GGGTTGGGCGGGGGAGGGTTACTGGTTTTTTCGGCGCCGGGGCGACTGTTGTGGCCGAGGCAGACAATATTGAGGCCGTGCTCGTTTGTCGACCGAACAGCATGACCACCATTGTGGTGGACTGGCCATGGAAATCTCCGGTGACAGCCGCTACGCCAACATCTTCAAAATGTGCACCGAGAATATTTTTTCGATGGCCGGTCGATCTCATCCACGCGTTGACGATGTCTTCGCTGTCGGTAAAATCCATGGCCAAATTTTCACCAGCTTCGGTATACGCGTACCCAGATTTTTTCATCCAGACCCAGGCGCGTTCACCGGATGGCGATGTGTGAGAAAAATATTTTTGGTCGATCATGTCGTTGGCCTTACTCGTTGCGGCTGCGTCAAGCAAGGCGCTTCGCGTCAGCGGCGGTACACCTGCGGTTGTCCGTTCGGAGTTGGTGGACGTCAACAGTTCGTCGACGGTTACCGCGGCGTTTGTTTTTGTCGGCGTGACCCAGAGACCAAGCGCGAAGGCGAGCACCACGAAGAAGCGCCACGACGCTGGACGGGACGATAAACGGAGCTCCTGGAGAGCCATCGGTTCACGGTGAGTGATGACAACGCGACCACGAATGGGAAGGATGAAGCAATCACCAACGCACGCAGAGTTTT
This sequence comes from uncultured Gammaproteobacteria bacterium, assembly GCA_964349465.1. GTDB lineage: Bacteria > Patescibacteriota > Patescibacteriia > SBBC01 > CAIJZX01 > CAYGGC01. The sequence goes on along the minus strand of CAYGGC010000002.1, from coordinate 116,214 downwards.
TTGACATGTTGTATTTTTATTTTTTTCAAAAAGAAATACGCCTCTCGCGAAGCGCATTCCACCTTGATAAGTGAAGTATAGCACGTTTGGGTGAAAAAATCAAGTCCGCTGGGTGTGGTATACTGTACGCATGAACCTCGCGCTGAATCGCGATTGGTCTAACCAGACGTTCCGCCGCTAGGATTCATTTTTATCTTTTAGATGCTCAAGAGATGAAAGCTATCATCATGGCCGGTGGAAGTGGAACGCGACTCTGGCCAGTCTCACGAAAAAATTCTCCGAAACAAAGTCAGCCGTTTGGCGATAAAGAAACGATGCTGCAAAAAACCTATCAGCGATTACGCCAGGCGTGGTCGAACCGCGATATTTTTGTGTCGACCTCCGATGCGCAGTTCACGACGCTTCATCGACAATTACCTCGTTTAGCCGCCAAACAATTTCTTCGCGAGCCGGCAAAACGTGAAACTGCCGCCGCCATTGGTTTAGTCGCGGCGTATTTGCATAAGCAAAATCCGCAAGAAATATTTTTTACTGCGAACTCTGACGCGTATCTCAAAGAAACCGATGAATATATCCGAGTGATGAAGACCGCGGAAAAAACGGTTCAGCGCTATCCGAACCAAACAGTCTTGATTGGTATTAAACCACGTTTCGCCCATACCGGTCTCGGGTATATTAAAATGAAACGCCAAATGGATTCCTTCGGGAAGGACGAGGTTTTTCTGGTCGATAAATTTGTGGAAAAACCTGATGCAAAAACGGCCGCACAGTACGTTGCCAGCTGGCAGTATCTCTGGAACCCAGCGATGTTTGTTTTTCGCGCCGACGCGCTACTCGAAAAATTCCGTCGTTACCTGAATCCATCGTACAAACTGCTCATGCAGATGGAGGCGGCGATTGGGACGAAAAAAGAAACCGCGACGATCAAGCGTTTGTTTCCGAAGATGCAAAAGATTTCCATTGACTATGGGATTCTCGAAAAAGATCGATCGATGCTCGTTATTCCGGCCGATCTGACCTGGTCGGATATTGGTGATTGGTCGGCGGTGTTCGATATGATCAGCGAGCATCCGGATGCTAACGTCCTTCATGGTCATCGTCACCTGGTCCACGATTCGCACGGAAACATGATCGCGAGTTATTCCGGAAAGCTGATTGCCGCGGCCGGACTTCGCAACATGGTGATTATTGAAACGGAGGATGCGATTCTGGTTTGCCCACGTGATCGAGCTCAAGACGTGAAGCATCTTGTGGCGTTGATGGAAGAGCAGGCCTTACAAAAGTATCTCTAATCGGGCATGAAGTACCTCGGGATAGGAATTCTTTTGATCATCATGCTCGTGGGCGGTGGTTTTTTGTGGGTCAGTCGAACAGCTTCCGCCTCAGCTGGATCATCAACCACGCCAGTTCGTTTTACCATCAGCGCTGGGGAAGGTGTGCGCGAAGTTTCGGATCGGTTAAAGCAAAAAAACCTGATTGTGTCGGAGCAAGCCTGGACCTTGTACGTTGTTCTGACGGGCCGACGGTCAGCCTTGTTAGCTGGCGACTATACCCTGCAGCAGGCCATGACCGGTCGTGAGATCGCGACCTTATTGGCGGACGGAAAAATTGACACCAACGAAGTGAGCGTAAAAATTCTCGAAGGCTGGACGGCGGAACAGATCGCCAAGGAACTCGAGAAAAAAAACATTGTCTCGAGCTCGGATTTTCTCGCCGCTGTTGCGACGACCGACAGTCGAACCGTTCTACCTGACACCTACTACGCATTTTTGAAAGATAAGCCAGCCACGGCGAACCTCGAAGGTTTTTTATTTCCTGATACGTATCGTTTTTTTGTAGACACGACGGCGGCCCAGGTTCTCAAAAAATTCTTGGATAATTTCGGACAAAAATACACCGCGACTCTTCAAGCGGCGGCCGTCGCAAAAAACCGGACCACATTCGAAGTCGTCACGATGGCCTCGATCCTTGAAGACGAGCTACGGACCGATCGCGATCGAGCTAAAGCGGCTGATTTGTTTTGGCGTCGCTTGGATATTGGTATGGCCCTACAGTCCGACGCGACGGTGAACTACGTTACCGGGAAGGGTCGAGCGCAGCCATCGATTGAAGATACGAAGGTGGATTCCCCATATAATACCTATAAATACCCGGGGTTACCGCCCGGACCAATTGGGAATCCAGGGGTCAGCGCGCTTCGGGCCGCGGTTTCCCCAGAGCCAAATACATTTTTCTACTATCTGAGCGCCCCGGACGGGACCACATATTTCGCTGAGACCTATGAACAACATTTAGCCAATAAAGCTAAGTATTTACCATAGCCCTTGACGGGATAATTTCTACCCGTTATACTGGTCCCACTTCCAAAGACCGTCGGTTCCCGCCTCTCGACAATGCTCGAGACGGGAGTAAATCATCAGAGCCGACCGAGGAACGTATACCCATCGTTGTGGTTGCGTCTGTCCTTGGAAGGGACAGCGATTTTGTATCACCATCTTAAACGTTATGCCTAAGACACGACAACAAAAAGAGGCGACCCTCGGAGCGCTGACCGACAAGATTCGATCAATGAAAGCGGTGGTTTTTACCGCCTTCTCAGGCTTGACGGTCAAGGATACGAGCGACTTACGAACCCAACTTCGTGGTCAGCAGATTGAAATGATGGTGGCGAAGAAAACGCTGATGCGCCGCGCCTTACAAGATGCTGGGCTTGATCCAAACATGATTGATCAGGTTGAGGGTAGTGTGGCGATGGTCTTCGGGTACGAAGACGAGGTCGCGCCAGCTAAGCTCCTGAGCGCCTACGCCAAGACGCACGATCAAGTAAAACTGGTTGGTGGGATCGCTGATGGGAAGTTCCTGAATGCCGCTGAAGTTGTGGCGTTATCGAAAGTCCCAAGCAAGCAAGAACTCTTAGCCAAGACGGTCTGGACACTGAAGTCACCGATGACTGGGCTCGTCAACGTTATGGCTGGAAATATTCGTGGTTTACTTACAATTTTACAAGCTCTTAAAGACAAGCAACCCGCCTAAGGACGGGGAGAAAGGATTACTACTATGTCAGACGAAATGAAGAATGTGGAAGTCCCGGCGAAATTCGCTTCGCTGGTTGAACAAATTGAGAAACTCTCGGTTCTCGATTTAGCCGAATTGGTCAAGGTCCTCGAGGAAAAGTTTGGTGTTTCATCCGCTGCACCAATGATGATGGCGGCGGCTCCAGCAGCTGGCGGTGATGCCGCGGCGGCTGAAGAGAAGTCGGCCTTCAACGTTGAATTGACCGGCGCCGGTTCGAACAAGATTGCGGTCATCAAAGTTGTCCGGGAAGCGACCGGCAAAGGCTTAAAGGAAGCCAAAGACCTCGTTGATGGTGCCCCAAAAGTCATCAAGGAAGGTGCGACGAAGGAAGAGGCTGAAGCTCTCAAGAAACAACTTGAAGAAGCTGGCGCCCAAGTTGCTCTCAAATAATATTCCCGAAAATATACAAAAACGCCCCAGACGGGGCGTTTTTGTATATCGATGTTTTAGCCTAGTCTTGTAAGGGCAGGCGATAGAGGGTTGAACCGTTGAGGATAACGGCCGTTTTTTGCTTTTCGTTGACGGCAATATCGGTTAACGAGGACCACGATTCTGACTGATATTGTCGAACGAGTTTCCCATTCTTATCAAACACGACAATTCTTTTTTTACTTGGTTCGACGAGATAGAGTCGAGTGCTGTCGGCAGACGTGACGAGACGGGTCGGGTTCTCTAGTAGCGGGTCAACCGTGGCAACAGTGAATTCGCCGCGGCGACCGTTAAAGTATTCTTCGACTTGTCCTTTGGGCTGCAGTACGAATATTGAACCATCGACCATCGCAGAACGGGCGCTGGTTAGTGTTGCCGGTTCCTTCAGCCATCGAAAGCCAGTTCCGATCGAGTTTGTGCTTCGAGTAAAACGAATAATTGCACTGCCGAGGCGATCAAGCGCGTAGACTCGGTTTTGAAAAAACGATAAACTTTGGACAATATGTTCGCCCGCGGGCCAGGTCGCGTCGATTGGCTTCCAAGTCGCGGTGCTTGGCTGGAGTTCAACAAATCCTTGGCGATCTGTCGCAAAGAGAATTGCATCCTCCGTCACAATAGTCCCGGTTGTTGGACTACCGGTGTCGAGGGTGTGCTTAATCACCGTCGGTTCATCCGCGGTGGCGGTGTTAACAACAACGCCGGTTTGGCGACTTGGGTCGTAACTGAAGAGCTGGTCGCCGGCCCAGTAGAGTTGTTGTGGTCGTAATGTTGGCGCGACTTCAGCGAGTTGGGCGAGGATTTCCGGATTGACAATAGTAATTACTCGGCGAAGTTTAGTTCGCACCGTTTCAAGCCGGGTCGTAATGGTCGCTTGCGCGGCTTGTTCGTCTTTTGATCGTTTAGGTAGTCCCGCGACAGCGGTCGTTGCAGCTTGTAGCTGCGTTAGAGCGGTTTCCTCGCCGCCGTAGAGGAGCGCTGCTTCAGCTTTATCCAAATGGTCATTGACTTCGGCAACATTCGTTGTTGACGCGGTGTTCGCTTGATTTGTACGCCCGTTGGTCATTATAATCGTCGCGGTTAATACAAAAATAAGGCTGACACCAAGACCAAAAATGAGGCGCTGAGACTGGGTTAAGGTTGTAAACCAGCTCACCACGCGATTCGTCAATGAGCCACTATCACGCGGTAGTTGTGGGGCTGGCGAAGACGTCGCGAGGCTTCGTCGGGTTTGTTGTCGTTGTAGGGATAGCCAAAAGGATTGCCAGGTTCGTAGGATCGCGCGTGGAATATATCGTACAGTTGTTCTTCCACGCGCAAAAAAACCACGCCAAGCAGTGAGCGGTAGGGAGGCCGGAGGGGTTCGTGATAAACCGGATGGGAGTGTGCGTTTGATTGGTCGGCGAAGAATCTTCTGGGTAACGTATCGTTGACTGGTCGACCAGCCGTGACTGACCGTGTCCCGAACCGACGGCCAAATTGACGGTGTGAGGAGTTGTTCAGTGGCCCGCTCGCGTGCAATCAGGGAATCCATCGAGCGCTGCGGCGCGACCGTCGAGGGTCGCCCGAGCTCACGGTGTGGCGGTGCAACCGTCGCGACTGTGTCCGCTTGTCCTTCAGCCTGAATAAAGAGCGCCGCTAGAGCAATGTGCTGTTCACTCCCAAGGAGCGAGGATTCGAGTTGCCGAACCGATTCAGCTGGTGTATGTTCTGACATCGTCCGTCGTAGTTTCTCGAGCGAGAAGTAGTCGAGGACCGATGGTGTGCAGACTAAGAGTTGATCCTGGTCTTCGAGCTGGCCCTCAAGAACGTTAGAAAAAATTTTTAACGGATTAATGGGGGTAAGTTGACCGCCAAGAATGTCATGCATCCGATTCCGTCGAAGAACATACGCCATCATGCTGCCGGCGTGGGCCATCATGAGCTGGCCGTTGACAATAACTCCGATCAAACAATGGAGTCGCTCGATCCAACCATCCACCCCCTCGATGACGAGTCGATGCAAATGTTGATTAGTATGATGAAGGGCCTGTTCGAAGGCGAGTGAAAATTTTGCCTCGGTTGATTGATAGTACGCGTGCTTTATCTGTTCTTGTAACGAACTAATGATTTCATGATTCAGTCGATCGGACGAATCAATACTGATAACCATAAACAGCTTCCCCAGGGCTGCTTCTTCGCTCGGGGAAGGGTGTGCAACCCAAAGATTCGCGGTCGTGGTCGACCGATTTGGATCGTAGAGGAGGAGGTTATCGATGAGGGGGCGAATCGGCATACATAGAGCTTCCGAGCTGTCTGTAGTATACTATACCTACTCATCCTATGCGACGTATGCTCGATCAACTGCTTGGTTCCCGAACTCGCTCAAAAGTCCTCCGACTCCTGCTCACCAATCCAGCAAAGTCCTATTTTGTTCGGGAAATCAGCCGAAAAATTCACGAACACATGAATTCGGTCCGTCGGGAACTCCTCTTTTTAACTCAAGTGGGTATCGTTCGCGCGACGGGAGAGGGTCAAAAACGCTACTATCAGGCCGCCACGGAGTACGCCCTGTACCCTGAGCTGAAGGCACTGGTCTTTAAGGCGCAGGTTATGCAAGAGCAGGAGTTGCTCGCGGCAATTCAAAAGAGTGGACGAATTCATCTGTTAGTACTGACCGGATTTTTCGTTGGCCAGAACGACGCGGCGACGGACATCCTGATCGTCGGAACGGTCAATCGTCAGAAGTTACAACGACTCATTAAATCTTTCCAGGAGCATTTTGACCGGGACATACATTATACTGTTCTAACGCGTCAAGAATTTGAGTACCGGCATTCTGTGACCGATCGTTTCTTGTATACCATTCTGGCTGGTCAGATGATTACGGTAGTTGATAAGCGCCCTCAACCGAAATCATGAGCCGGTTACTTCTGCAGACAAATATCCTCGGTGAGCATTCACTGTGGTTGGTTAGTCGCCAAGGAGTAGTCCTGCGATCCAAACGGTTTATACACGAACATCACGGAGCAGATCAGGTACTCGCCGAGATTGTGCGCGTTACTAAGGGTGCGAAGCTTTCTGGTATTTTAGTGGTTCGTGGGCCAGGACCGTTCACCGCAATTCGGGCCGCCTTGGTTATTGCTAATACCCTCGCGTGGATCAAAAATATTCCGGTTATGGGAATCGTTCGTACGAAAAAAATTGATCCCGAAAAAATTCCTCAAACGGTTTGGGCGCGCGCCACAACTTACCAACAGCCTGTTCGACCTTGGTATGGGCGTCAGCCGAATATTACGCGGCCAAAAAAGAATCTAAAGCGTTAACGCGCGCTGACGAAACGTTGACGAGGCTCGACCGCTCGAGGGTCAATGCCTTGGGCGAATTGCTGCAGAATCAAACCCGAAACACCGAACCAATCCTTAAGACGTTGGCTTGATAGTCCTCGAAAGGCCGAAAACGTCGTAACTCCACGGCGTTCCAAGAACCGCGTTGTTCGTTGTCCGAGCCCTGGAAGTAGACGAATTGGCAGTTCGGCCAGGAATTTTTCTGTTTGATCGGCCGTAATGATTGTGCAATGGGGGACCGCGCGGTACAGGGCGGCCGCACGGGCGGTTGTTTTTTGTTCAGCGGAACCAAAGCGAATGTATGGTCCGAATAACCCACGGAGAGCGAGATAGAGTTCGCGAACACGTTGTTTATTCATCCACGGTTCAAGTAAAAAATAGGCGCTTCGTGGTGAATCAATTTCCCAGTTGCTGACGCCACGAAGTTGGTAAAAAACCTGAGCACGGTCAACGAGCAAGTCTTGGAGGGGGAGTTGGAGGTAGGCGATCATAGAGCCGAAGTTTTACCGAAGATAGTGAGTAAATTTTTTTCCCTGAAGAGGGAACGTGAGAACCTTACGCGTATTGACGAATAACCCCGAGAACTTTACCCTGAATGACAACGCTTTTGACGTCAATTGGGGAGTAGGTCTTATTTGCTGGCTGGAGGCGGATGAAATTCCGCTTTTTAAACATTTTTTTCAAGGTTGCTGTTCCGTCATCGAGCAGTGCCACAACGGTATCGCCATCTTTTGCGTAATCAGTTTTTTCAACTACCACATAATCACCGTCGGCGATAAAGCTTTCAATCATCGAGTCACCGCGGACCTTGAGGACATAGGCATTTTTGCCACGAACAAGTTCTTCCGGGACGGCGAGTTGCTGATCGTTGCGCTCAATCGCTTCAATTGGGCTACCAGCCGCAATTACCCCCGAGATAGGCAGGCTAATGCTTTTCGCGATGGCTTGCGAGACGCGCTGTATTGTCGAAATAATCGTAATGCCCCGTTCTTCACCGTCGCCTCGTTCGATAAAACCACGCTCTTCTAAAAACTGTAGATGTTCATGGACGGTTGAGAGTGCAGAGACATCAAGAAACTTGGCAATTTCGGAAAGCGTCGGAGCGTATCCGTGCTTACCAATATAGTCCTTTAGGTACTGAAGTACTTTTTGCTTTGTCTTTGGGAGAATGTGGGCCATAAGACGGGTGTACTAGCTCGTTAGCGTGCTAGATAATGTAATCTTGGTTTGTACTTTTTCTTGTTGATCGACCATCGAGAGGGGAGGCCGCCGGGCGTTGCCGCATCCGCGGGAACTCCCTCCGACGATCGATTCATGTCGCTTGTCATCATATACCGAAGGAAAACCGAAGTCAAGTATCGAATACACTAGCAAATAGCCCCACTAAAGAGATTCATCCACAGATGGTGCGGAGATGTATTTTTAAAATAACTTGTTACTGTGGATAACAGCAGTGATTGCGAAATTGAATAATTCATGTCATAATAGTAACAGATTTTTTGCACACAAAAAGAAAGTTTTTCATGAAAAATCAACAGCGACGGAAGAAAAAATACGTCGCTCACCGTGTCCAAAAACGACGAAGAATTGCGCCATCCGAAGCAGGATGGTCTTTTTTGTATTTACGCGTACATCGATTGTTTTGGGCTGGCATCAACCGTATCCAGTCGACGGCCCGGAAAGGATTTGCGCTCGTCGATGGCTTTATTGCTAGAAAACTATCACCAAGAACGATTCGACGTATTCGTCGCCAATGGCTAGTTCGAATTGAGTTCGTACAGGAATTCGTTGGTCCGGCACTCGATTACATCCAACGGATACTCCGACGCGGCACGCATCGACTCGGTCATGTCGTCATGGTTGGGGCGCAGGTGGTAGTTATTTGTACGGTCATTATTGGGAGCTTCGCCTCAGGTGTTCCGGTGTATGCCGGAACGACAAATTATGACTTTGGCGTGAGTGGTGATTACACGTTTGATAGCGCGACGACTGAAATTACTTCAAACCAAGCCCGCCTCAAAAGTCAGCAGTATGCTACTGACGCAAATACTAAAGCCTTGTGGCATTTTGATGAATCATCCGGGACAACGGCATCAGATATTTCGGGGAACGGTAACGTTGCTACTTTGAGTACGTCGGGTGGATGTAGCTCGACGTTTAGTACCGGGAAAGTCAATAACGGGCTTAACCTCAACGGATCTCCGACCTGTGTGACAGCACCAGATTCGCCTTCGTTATCGTTATCAAGTCAAATGACGCTTGAAGCGTTCACAAAATTTTCGTCTGCTTTTGATAATACGAATAATGCGATTCAAGGGGTTGTTGGGAAGGGTAACTACAAACTGTACTTTGATCGAAACGATGGTCGTCTAAAATTTGATATTGATGATCAGTCGGCGAAAACCTGGGATAAAGTTGCTGGAAGTATTGTCGGAAATGGGAGCTGGGATGAAAATCTTCCGCGCGATGTGACGAATGCGGTTGAATATAATAGTGAACTCTATGTTACGACAGGGGGTATTTTGACGGTCTCGGCCGGTCAAGCTGAAGTTTGGAAATATTCAGGCAGCGGAACTACCTGGACAAAAGTCGGCGGCGATGGCATCAACAGTTCATGGGCGGACAATACGTACGAACATGCCCCCGCGATGACCGTTTTTTCCGGAAATTTATATGTTGGACTCGGAACGACGGCGGGTGACGCTGAGGTCTGGAAATATAACGGCTCAACCTGGGCTAAGGTTGGTGGCGATAGTGCTAACAGTAGTTGGGGTGCTGGTTATGAAACCGTGCGCTCTTTTGCTCAAGATGGAACCGTGCTCTATGCGGGCCTTGGCGATAGTGCGAACGATTCGGAAGTCTGGCGGTACAACGGCTCAACGTGGACAAAAATTGGTGGCGATGGCGGTGGTTCACCGGTGAGCTGGAATACGAGCTACGAACAAGTGGTGAGCATGGTTACTTCAGGGACGACGCTGTATGTTGGCCTCGGTGTTTCCGCGGGAGATGCCGAGGTCTGGCGTTGCTCGAATTGTCAAACGGCAACAACCGGCACAGCGAGTTGGGGGCTGGTTGGTGGGGATGCGGTGAATACGAGCTGGGCTAATTCGACCTATGAGCAAGTTTGGAGTCTCGCCGCCAATGGGACGACAATTTATGCCGGACTAGGCGACACGGCGAGCGAGGCTGAGGTGTGGGCCTGCGCAAGTTGCGATTCGTCGCCGAGTTGGTCGCAAATTGGTGGCGATACGGTAAATAGTTGGAATACTGGTTTTGAACGGGTGTATGCCCTCACGTACCTCTCAGGAAATTTATATGCCGCGCTCGGTAACTCGGCAAATGATGCGGAAGTTTGGCGGTATAGCGGGAGTGGAAATACCTGGACAAAAATTGGCGGCGATGCAGTGAATTCGAGTTGGCAATATAACAAAGAGAATTCCTTCGTCGGAACGTTTAATGGGAATCTCGTGGTTGGGACCGGTGGCCAAGCGGAAGATGCCGAAGTCTGGACCTGTACCAGTTGCGATGCAACTCCGACTTGGTCGTGGATAGGCGGCCGCGATTGGAATTCATGGGGAGCGGTCTCAATGGCGCAGGTGCAATCTATGGCGATTAACAATGGCAAACTCTTCGTCGGGTTTGCCGGGGGAAATAAATTTGCGGTGGTTTGGGAGTACAATGGAACGACCTGGCGGCAAATCGGAGGAGGTACCATCAACAACTCGTGGGATGAATCGATTGAGGGTATTTTAACCCTCGCCTCATACAACAACAACCTCTACGCTGGTACCGGTACGAGCGCGAATGATGCCGAAGTGTGGAAATATAATGGTTCCACTTGGACCCAAATTGGCGGCGATAGTTTGAATAGTGGTTGGACAACGAACTACGATTACGCAAACTCTCTGGTTGTTTCGAATGGCAACCTCTTTGTTGGGTTAGGTATTACTGCTGGTGAAGCGGAAGTGTGGCGGTGGAATGATTCATCATGGGCTAAGATCGGGGGAGATGGGGTCGGTCTGGCTGGTAATTTAAGCTGGGTGACCAGTTACGAAACCATTCGGTCGATGTTAACCGTTGGTACAGATTTATATGTTGGTCTTGGTGATAGCGCCGGGGATGCGGAATTATACCGTTGCAATAATTGTGATACCGCAACTTCATCGACGGCAGTCTGGGCCAAGATTGGTGGTGATGCAGTCAATTCAAGTTGGGCGAATACGACGTATGAGCAAGTTAATGCTTTAGCCGCTCTCGGGACGACCATTTTTGTTGGTCTTGGGACAACTGCTGGTGATGCCGAGGTGTGGCGATGTGATAGTTGTAACACCGGCTCTCCGGTTTGGACTCGGGTTGATAATGATGGAGTGGCAGGCAGTGGATCTGGCAGTTGGAGCGATCTTGAATTTGAACAAGTGTTATCAATGGTGACGTATAATGGCGAACTCTACGTTGGGTTGGGGAACAGTGCGAACGATTCAGAAATATGGAAATGTGCAAATTGTGAGAGTACAGCCGATGGGGCTAGCGCCGTTTGGGATAAAATCGCTGGAGACAACACCAATAGTGCGTGGGGGGCGAACTTCGAAGCGGTGAACAATATGACTGTGTACGATGGAAAACTGTATGCCGGGTTAGGAAATACCGGAGTTGGTTCCAATAGTTTTGATGGACAGGTGTGGGTCTATGGAAATACACATGTCTTGGCTTCGGCGAAGTCTAGTTGGGATACGAATTGGCACCATGTCGCAGCCACTTATGATGGAACATTTGCAAAAATATACGTCGATGGAATTCAAGATGGTGTGACTGCGAATTGGGGCGCCCTAACTCTCGCCGACCTTGGATCAACGCTTTATATAGGAAGTATTACGTCACCATTTGATAATTCTGCTCCGCTCGTTGGATTTAATGGACAATTGGATGAAGTTCGTATTTCCAATATCGCGCGAACGTCGTTTACACTTAATCAATATCCAACCTCAGTCCAGACAATTCGTGCCGCCACGGCAATCCCACGTGATGATATTCTGGCCTGGAGTGGCTTCAGTACGACCGAAACGCTGAATGGTGGATCGATAACCTACCGATTATCTGACGATAACGGGGTGTCTTGGAAATACTGGAGTGGTGCTTCATGGGCCACTTCGAACTCTACCGGGCTAGCAAACGTAGCGAGCGTACTAAACGCGAATGTTGGAACATTTCCGGTCACTGATAGCGGGATCCTCTGGCAGGCAATAGTAAGTGGAAACGGGGATCAGCAAGTTATCCTCAATAGTGTTGATGTTTCCTATACCGATGATACGACAGATCCGGTCAACCCAGATACTGGTACAGCAAAAGATCAAGTTGGTGGTGCGGTCTCGTTAACAAGTACCACCTGGTACAACTATGCCGCCCCAGAATTTTCTTGGACCGGGGCAACGGATACGGCTGGTTCGGGAATACGGGGCTACTACGTCTACTTCGGGACGTCCGCTTCCGCTGATCCGGTGAGCGCTGGCACCTTCCAAGCCGGTTCGACGTATGTCCCTTCGAATATGTCGAGCGGCTCGACGTATTATTTACGCATTAAAGCGAAGGACTACGCAAATAATGTGGCGGCGACTGCTTTTGATGCATTTACGTATAAATATGACAGTACGGCGCCAACTGGCCCATCAACAGTTTCGGTTTCCCCATCTGGATACACCTCCGTAAATAATTATCAATTCTTTTGGCCGGCAAGCGGAACGGGCTCGGCGACTGACCTCGGAGCGCCGACAACTGGTTCTGGTGTGGCGGGGTATCAGTATAAGTTGCCCACGGGCACCGTACCGCTGAATGATTGGTCAACCACGATCACCGACACGTCGGTGACGATCCCGAACGCGGCGACAGCCGAAGGTCCGAACACGTTCGAGCTTCGAACCGTTGATAATGCTGGTAACTATGGCGCGACGGTGACCGCGACCTTCTACTATGCCGGTAGCGCTCCAAGTTTCCCGCAGAATCTGACCGTGACCCCGACGACAAGCGTTGGTAGTCCCGCCGTTAATAACTCATTCGCTTTTGCTTGGGAGCAACCGGAGTTCTTCAATGGGTCGATTAAGCAGTATTATTACTCAATTAATAAAACTCCGACATCGACAAATACTTCGTCTACCACCCAACGAAGCCTCGTAGCTGCTCCATACGCAACTCAACAAGGAAAAAACACCTTTTACGTTGTTGCGGAAGACGAGGCAGGGAATAAAAATTTCAACGATCCAGCGACCATAAATTTTTATACTCAAACGCCGGCACCGGAAATGCCAACGGCCCTACAAATTTTCGATATTTCCAATCGTGATACCCAAGAATACGCCATTTCAATGAAATGGACGGAGCCGGTCAAAGCGGCTGGCTTTGACGGGTATCAGATTCAGCGTTCGGAAGACAACGTCACTTTTTCTGACGCAGGAACAACCAAGAGTCCGGTCTTTATTGACACGAATCTCCAGTCCAAAGTCTACTACTTCCGGATTCGGTCGCAGGATAATGCTGGGCAAGTTTCCGCTTTCTCAAGTGTTGTTAATCTTACGCCGACCGGCCGGTTTACTTCACCACCGAAACTTCTTGATGGTCCGACAGTGATAGCGAAATCATTTTCGGCGGCGATGACCTGGACGACGGATCGGGCGAGTTCGAGCTTTGTTGAATATGGCATCGACAAGGACAAAATTGGTAAAGAAAACGGTGGTGATACGGTCGGTCAACTTGATCAAGTCACCTCGCACGCGGTCGCGCTCAAGGGTCTTGAACCAGAAACCATCTACTACTATAGGGTCGTTTGGGTTGATCAGGACGGGAACCGTGGTCAATCAGATCTTTTGAGTTTTACGACTGGATTGCGACCGAAAATCTCCGATGTGAAAATCGCCAATATCACGTTGACGAGTGCCGATATTTCCTGGATTTCAACCACTGTGGCGAGCTCAACAATCAATTTTGGTACGACGAGAACCTTTGGTCAATCGTTATCCGATGTGTCTGGTTCGCAGACAACGAAGCACACCCTGCGACTTGATAATTTGTCTGATGCGACGACGTACTACTTCGTTATTACCGGGAAGGACGTTGATGAAAATTCGTTAACCTCAGATGAGTACTCGTTCACGACGCTGACGCGACCACGAATCGATATCTTTGTCTTTGAAACGGTGAAGGATTCGGCGACGACGGCTATTAAATTTGCCTGGCAGACAAACGTTCCCACGACCTCGATTGTTTCGTACGCCTTAACCGGTCAAACAGCGAAGACAAAATCAGCGGCCGAGTATGCGACCGATCATGAGATGATTATCGATAGCCTGGCCGATAATACTGGCTATACGTTGCAAGTGAAAGGCGTCGACCAATTTGGAAATACTACCCAATCAGACAGCAACAACTTTACGACGCCGGACGATAGTCGTCCGCCAAAAGTTTCAAATATGACCATCGAGGTTCGTTCCTCCGGCGTCGGCGCGGCGCAGAAGGCCCAACTCGTGGTGAGCTGGGAAACGGACGAACCGTCTGGTAGCCAGGTGGAGTACGGCCCGGGTATTTCGTCGGAGAGTTATCCCTCGCGAACTCAGGAAGATACCGTCCTAACAAATAACCACGTGGTGATCGTGCCTGAACTGGAACCGGCGAAGCTGTACCACCTCCGCGCCGTCTCGCGTGATCGCGCGAATAACGCCGGAACCTCAGCCGACACGACGTCGATTACCGGTAAGGTGCAACGCTCCGTTATTGATATTATTATTGGTTCGCTCCAGCGCTCCCTCGGCTTCTTATCGGCGATCCCTGGATTTGGTCGCTAATCTCGCTTATGCCCCTTGCCAAGATCGCCAATAAAAAAATCGTCGCCGTCCCAATGCCGGGTACGCCAGGTCCGAAGGGGCAGCGCCCGGTGATTGTCGCGCAGGATGTCAAGAAAGACTTTATTGTCGGCAAAGAACCATATCATGCCTTACGCGGATTGAGTGCGACAATTTACGAAGCTGAATTTGTGATTATTTATGGTCCGTCTGGTAGTGGTAAATCAACCTTCGTTAACCATTTGATTGGTCTCGAAGTTCCAACGTCGGGAAAAATATGGGTTGATGGAATTGAGATTGACCATATGTCCGACGACCAGCGGGCTGAACTACGCGTTAAACGTTTCGGGGTTGTCTCACAAACGCCAATCTGGGTGAAGGCGCTGTCGGTGCTGGAGAATGTGGCGATGCCGCTAATGATTGCGAATGTGCCAGAATCAAAAGCGTACGCCCGGGCCGTTGAAGTATTAACGCAAATTGGGCTGATTAATTGGGCGAAACACAAACCGACCGAATTGTCTGGTGGACAACAGCAACGCGTCAACTTCGCCCGCTCGTTAGTTAACGACCCGCATATTCTGGTTCTCGACGAACCGACCGGGAACCTTGATACCAAGAGCGCAAATGATGTGCTCCAGCTGCTGCATGACCTGAACCAGCAGCGAAATCGGACGGTCATGATGATTACTCACAACCTTGACTATCTACCGATGGCTGATCGGACGATCATGATTCGCGACGGTCTCATTGAAAAGATTCAAGAGAACGCCAATCCAAAATTTGAACTCCTATCAACGACTGCCCTCCAATGAGAATGCGCGCCCTGTTCAATTTCTCGTGGAAAAACCTCAAGGCTCATCGTATGCGCTCGTTCTTAACGATTGGTGGCATGGCGATTGGCGTCTCCGCCATCGTGTTCCTTGTCTCGCTGGGTTTCGGGTTAGAACGCCTAGTAACGAGCCAAGTGGCGAACTTCGAAGCCTTTACGTTAATTGACGTTCCGTCGGCCAGTTCGGAAGCGGGGAAAATTGATCAAGCGGCGATTGAAAAACTCAAGGGTATCCCGCATGTCAGCCTCGTCGAACGGATCGTTGATTTAGCTGGTCGGGCGCGACTTGCAAGTCAGGATTCGACCACGGAAACGGTTGTGATCGGTGTGACGCCTAATTATTTTGATTTAGCTGATATTAATCTGTCGACCGGGAAAGTCTTTGAAGGGGGGAGCGTCTCGACCGCAATTATCAACGAAGCCTTAGCCGGATTGCTCGGCTTTAGCGATCAACCATCCCAAGCGATTGGTCAGTCCATTACTATCGATTTAATTATTCCAAAAAGTTTACGGGCGGCGGATCTTAACGAAGGCGCGATCGTCAAGGAAGGATTGACCCTGAAAGTTATTGGCATGACGGCTGATTCGCAAAATCCGGCAATGTACGTTGATCAGAAACTAACCGATCGCGAGGGTGTCGTGAACAGCAGTTCGATGAAAATCAAAGTCGATGATAAAACCGCCGTGCCGACGATTCGGAAACAAATTGAAAACGCTGGGTTTGCGACGGAATATATCGGTGATACGGTTGATCAGATTACCTCGGTTTTCAGTATTTTCCGGATTGTGCTCGGAAGTTTTGGGATTATTGCTTTAGTCGTCGCGGCGCTCGGTACGTTCAATACTTTGACGATTTCCTTGATCGAGCGCATTCGTGAGGTGTCGTTATTGAAAATGTTAGGTATGAAGCGGATGGACGTTTTCCGGTTATTTATCAGTGAGTCGTTAACGATTGGTATTTTTGGTGGCCTGAGTGGCGCGCTGAGCGGGTACGGGATTGGCTGGTTCGCAAACTGGTTTATTTCCCGTCTTGCCGCGCAATCGGGCTCCGACGCCGTCGTGATTTTCTATACGCCGTGGAGTTTCATTATCGGTGTGTCGATCGGCTCAATTGTTGTCGGATTACTAACTGGTCTATATCCTTCCTACCGGGCAATTAAAACCAATCCACTTGACGCCTTACGTTATGAATAATTTTATCGACTGTCCGTACGCCGTATGACCTTACAAAACCGCTTGGTCGGACTGTTGACCGGCTTGGTGATTGGGCCGATGTTGGCCGCGTTAGCGCTCGGCTATTTTGTCTTACAGGATCGGTTAGAAGGGTTTGTTGTTGAACGATTACAGGGTGCGACCCAGCAAAAAGTGAAAGCAGTGGAAAATTATTTCGCGATGGTTCAGTCCGATGTTGAGACCATAAAAAATTCTCCCGGACTACAAATAGCGTTTAAGGAATTATTTCAACGTGGATACGAAAAGAATTCGAGCCAGTATTCAAGTCTCGCAAATCGCCTCGATCAAGAACTAACAGTGATTCGTCTTTCCTCTGGGTATGAAGATATAAAATACGTGCTTGATGATAAGCGAGATCAGGTCGCGTACGTAAATAGCCTGGCGTACAGCAGTGAGTTAGGTCAGGCTGAAAATGAGGCTCTCGACGTCGTGGTGAAGGAAGGTGGGGCGGGAACGGCGTATTCCGATGTATTCGCCATTCCCGGGACGTCACCAAAAAAATATGGGATGTATGTCGCGACCCGTATTGCCGATCAGGACAAATTGACGATCGGTGTGGTCGTGTTAATGCTCGACTTGACCCCAGTGTATAAGGAAGTGACGAACACCTTGGGCTTGAGCACGAGTGGGGAATCCTTCCTCCTCAAAGACGACGGGTATTCGGCGCTTTACCTCACGCCATTAAAATATGATCCGGCGGCGGCGCTGATTCGTCGCGAAAACTATGGCGACAACACGAAGGTCATTGCTGAAGAGGCCGCGCGGGGGCGGACTGGGAATGGGACGGGGACTGACTACCGTGGAAAAAAAGTGATTGCGGCGTGGGGGCCGGTTTCCGGCTTGCCGTGGTCGGTTGAGAGTAAAATAGACCATGACGAAGCACTTTCGGTGGCTCGAAATATGCAAAGCCTTGCCCTGATCGCGACGATTGCAATTTTACTTTCTGTCATCTTGATTGTCTGGGTAACGATCGTGCGACTCGTGGAGCGGCCGTTGCGTTCGTTGCAACGTGTGGCCGAGGAATTATCCAACGGACACTATGATGCGAAGGTGGACGATCAGATGCTCTATCAATCGGACGAATTCGGGAAATTAGCGACCTTTTTGCACCATATCTCGCATCGTCTGAAGTATGAGGCGAGTGGACGGAAGGATCAGCATCAGACGTCCAATGAGCATCCGCCTCACGCCAACCACCTCCATCAGTAACACGAAAGCCCTGGGTCGCAACCCGGGGCTTTTTCTGCTACACTGCTGGCGATGCCCACCGACTATATTCTACAGAAATCCTTCGATCCGAAGAATTTCAAGGTTGACTATCCAGCCGAATTAAATGCCGAGCAATTAAGTGTTGTTCAACGCGGCGATGGCCCGTGCTTAGTGTTAGCTGGGGCCGGTTCAGGCAAAACGCGAACGATTGTGTATCGGGTGGCCTACCTCGTTGAAAAAGGGGTCAGTCCGGCGAATATCCTCTTGGTGACGTTCACGAATAAGGCCGCCAAGGAAATGTTATTTCGGGTCGAGGAATTACTCGGATCGTTTCCGGAGTCACTCTGGGGCGGGACGTTTCACCATGTCGCGAATGTCTTGCTGCGCAAATACGCAAAGTTACTCGGCTATGGTAATACTTTCACGATTCTCGACGAAGAAGATAGTAAGGATTTGATCGGTTTGTGCGTGAAAGCGTTGCGGATTGATACGAAGAAAACGCGATTCCCGTCGGCTGGCGTCATCAACGGCCTTATTTCGTTGTCGGTGAATACCGGGCTGTCGATGGAGGACTTAATCGCCGAGGTAAAACCAGAGTTTTTGAAGGTCCAGATCGAGTTGGTTGATATTGCTCGTTCATACGTCGAACGGAAGCGTCGCACAAACGCGATGGATTTTGATGACTTGTTATTTCAATTACGCCGTCTGCTCAAGGAATTTCCAGAGGTGCGGCAGCGCCTAGGCGAACAATTCCACTATATTTTAGTTGACGAATATCAGGACACAAATCACTTGCAAGCCGAAATCGTTCAGCTCCTGGCCGAGGTTCATGGAAATCTGTTAGTGGTCGGCGATGATGCGCAATCAATTTATTCCTTCCGCGGGGCGGATATTGCAAACATCCTTGAATTTCCCAAGCGCTACCCGAATGCGCAGACGTTTCGACTAGAAACCAATTATCGCTCGACGCAACCGGTCCTTGATGTGGCGAATGAAATCATCCGAAATAACCCCCATCAATTTCCCAAGAAACTCCGTCATGTCCGCGAGGGGAGTATTCGTCCGATCGTGGTGCCGGGAACGAGCGACGAGCAGGAAGCTGAGTTTATTGCCCAAAAAATTCTCGAACTTCGCGACGAGGGCATCCCACTGAAAGAAATCGCGGTACTATTTCGCGCGGCGTTCCATTCTCAAGCGCTAGAATTTGAGCTGACCCGGCGTGATATTCCGTATGATTTCCGTGGTGGCCAGCGCTTTTTTGATCGGGCCCATATTAAGGACGTTCTCGCACATTTGCGCGTCGTCGACAACCCGCGTGACGAAGTGGCCCTGAGTCGGATTTTACGGTTGCAAGTTGGGATTGGTGATCAAACCGCGACGACTGTCTTTGATCTGGTCCAGGAATTCCTCGGCCCGGAGGATGAAGAAGATCATCCATTAGCGGTCGCGTTGGAACGATTAGCGGTGCCGTCGCGGGCCGCGGCCGGTTGGAAGGGCTTACGGAGCACACTCGAGGCGTTGCTCGGGGAGCGTGACGGCAGTCCAGAAGCGTTGATTCGGCTGGTGATGGAAAGTGATTACCAAGAATACCTCAAGAACCAATATCAGGATGCGGCTGATCGACTTCAGGATCTTGAACAGCTGGCGCTCTTTGCTGGCAAATACACCTCGGTTTCGAAATTCCTATCGGAAGTGTCCTTGCAAGAACAGTTTTCTGTCGCCGATCCGCAAGCGGCCGCACCATCGTCGGAACGTATCGTTCTATCAACGGTCCATCAGGCCAAGGGGCTTGAGTGGCGAGTGGTCTTTGTTTTGCATGTAAGTGACCAGGCCTGGCCGAATCCACGGGCATTGACGACGGCCGGTGGGGTTGAAGAAGAGCGACGGTTGTTTTACGTGGCCGTCACCCGCGCAAAGGAATATCTGTTTCTGACCTATAGCCTCGCTAGCGGCTTTCGCTCAGCCTCGATGCAGCTCCAACAGCCTTCACCATTCTTGAAAGAAATTCCTGATCGGATGCTGGAGGCCTATCGCTTGACCAATAGCGTTTCGACCGACATCGATCATTTGATAGACCCAGACCAAATCATTGATCTCAATGATGATGGTGCGCCAAAGGGATTATTGGATCGTGTTTTGCAGTCGAATGAGGAAAAAAGGCAGCGAAAAAATCGAAGTGGATCTTGGACGAGAGGCTAAGCCCTATGGTCGGATCGGAAATTATTATTCTCGTTCATAATATCCGTTCAGCCTATAACGTCGGGTCGATTTTTCGGACAGCTGATGGCGCCGGTGTCACCAAGATTGTTATTAGTGGCTACAGCGCGAGACCGCCGCATCCGGGTGTCTTAAAAACATCACTCGGCGCGGAATTGAGCGTTCCCTGGACGTCGATGGTGCGACCAGCTCCGTGGCTGAAAAAAATGAAACGGGCTGGCTATACGTTAGCTGCTCTAGAGCAGACTCGCGCGAGCCGGAATCTTTTGACGTGGACTCCGAAGAAAAAAATGATTTTGCTCGTCGGGAATGAAGTTCGTGGCGTCAGCCCGGCGCTGCTGAAACTCGTTGATGTTCATCTCGAGATTCCAATGATGGGGGAGAAGGAGTCGCTCAACGTGGCTTCGGCGTTTGCGATCGCGGCCTATCGACTCGGCCCGGCCTTGACCGCCGAGGCGTAAGCGGGTAGGGTCAGGCAATTGCTGGTTGTTTCTGTTCTTTGTGTTGTTCAACGAGGGAGGCAAGATGCAGACTGGGTTCAGTCGAGAAGGCTTGTGCGACTTCGGTCGCCCAGGGATCCGTCGTCCTGACCATAGGGCGATTCTGGTTGATCACTTGTACCTCTTCTGCTGGCACAACAACTGGTCCATCACGAAGAGGCGTTTCTATCGGTTTACGTACGGCCAGTTGATTGGGATGATCAACCGTTTGGCGCGTGGCCAAGGGTCATGGCTGTTCGATCGGCTGCTGCACGAGCAAGGGTATGGTGCAACCCGCCATGGTCTGCCGTTTGGCCCGCCACCAGCTCAACAGCGGTTGGTCTTCGACACCGATCCTGTCCCGCACCGTCCGATTGTAACGTCCCGCCGTAGCACCTAGCGCCCGGCGGTTTTTTTGTTTTAACCAGCTCGCTGTTTCGTGAGCAAAACTTGCCCTACAGACTAAAAAATGGCCTAGTTATCCACACTTCGACAAACTCAGTGCAGCATGTTCTACGTGGAACATTGTGTTGACACGCGGGTATTTGTGGTGTAAAATGGTTGTAAGTGGAGAAAAGTGGGGATAACTCAAAACCAACCAACCCAGTCAAAAATCACATGTTTATCGGTGAATACCATCACGCGCTCGATGAAAAAGGCCGGGTCCAAGTTCCGGTCAAGTTTCGTGTTGATCTGACCAAAGGCGCGGTGGTGACGCGGGGGCTCGATAACTGCCTGTTCATTTATACAAAAAAAGAGTGGGAAGTGATGGCTGAAAAACTCGCGCGACTTCCAATTTCTAAAGCGAATACTCGGGCCTTTAGTCGGTTGATGCTGGCCGGGGCAATGGAACTAGAGATCGACAAGCAAGGTCGCGTCGTGCTGCCGGAATACTTGCGCCAATATGCCAACCTCAAAAAGATGGTCGTCGTCGCCGGGCTCTACAATCGGTTAGAACTGTGGGACAAGGCCGCCTGGGAAAGGTACCGGAGTGGGACAGAACGGCAGAGCGGGGATATCGCCGAAGCTCTTGGCGAGCTCGGGGTCTAAATTCCCTCGCATGCCCGGTCACGTTCCGGTCCTTTTCTCAGAGGTCCTTGAGAAGTTGCACCTTCAAGCGCACGACCTGGTGATTGACGTCACGCTCGGGGCCGGCGGACATGCCCGTGGCTTGCTCGACGCGATCGGGCCGGACGGCCGGCTCCTCGGTTTTGAGGCTGACCCACGGACGTTGTCAACGACGATGACCGAACTGGCTGAGGCGCGATTGGTAGGGGTGAACAATAATTTCCGTGACCTCGCAACGGTTGCGGCCAAGCATGGGTTCATCAATGTCAGCGCGATCCTGTTTGATCTGGGGGTGTCCTCGATGACGCTCGATGAGGGTCAACGCGGATTCTCGTTCCAGCAGGACGGGCCGCTCGATATGCGCTTTGACCCAACCCAGCAATCACTGACCGCCGCGGAGATTGTGAATACCTGGTCCGCCGCTCAGCTCGCCGACATCTTCGTCCGGTACGGCGAGATTCATCGGCCGGACTCGCTCATCGACATGATCGTGACCAGGCGCCACGCGTCGCCCTTCCAGACCACCACGGATTTGGCTGAAGCGGTCGCCTCAATCTGGCGACGACGCGGACGAGCTCACCCAGCCACTACCGTGTTCCAAGCTCTTCGCCTCGCGGTGAATGATGAACTCGGGGCGCTGGCCTCGGCGCTACCGCAAGCAGTCGAACTGCTTCGACCAGCCGGACGACTCGCTGTTATCACGTTTCACTCGCTCGAAGATCGCTTAGTCAAGCAGTGGGGGAAACAGGCGGCGGCCACGGGAACGATCGACATTATCACCAAACATGTGATCGCTCCGAGTCGCGCCGAACAACAACGGAACCCACGGTCTCGCAGCGCAAAACTCCGAATCTATCAAAAAAAACTTATTCACCAAAACACAAACGAATAATCGTATGACCCGCCGATCACCGCAGAACAATCCGCTCGAACAATCAGCCCGTTGGTGGCATCACCTCAAACTTTCAACCCAAAAGTTTGCGGTCTTGTTAGTTATTTCCGCTAGCCTCAGTGGCTTTGGGTATGTCTTATTGACGAACCAAACCGCGGCGCAGGGTTTTGCGATCGATGATCTCGAAACACAGTTGGCTGATGTCCGAACTGCGAATGAGAAGCTAGAGCTTGAAGCGGCCGATTTACGTTCGTTGAGTGGTGTTGAGCTCACCAGTCAGACACTCGCCCTTGAGCCAGCGGACGGATTTGAATACCTACCGGCGTCCGGCGCTGTCGCCGTGACCACTCGCTAACACCTCATCATGGTCCGGGCCTCGGTTCGACGGAGTACCGCCTGGTGGCATGATCGGTTAACGCTCCTTGGGCTTGGGCTCGGCGTGTTTGCGGTACTCTTAGTTCTGCGCGCTTTTTCGTTACAAATCGCGAGTCACGGATTCTATTCAGCCCTCGCAGCTGATCAGCATGAACTCTCGACCCAGCTCCTACCAACCCGAGGCTCGATCGTCGTTCGCGATTCGCAAGCGGCGACTGGAACATACCCACTGGCGACGAATAAAACGCTCCATCTTCTATACGCTATTCCGAAGCAAATCACCGATCCTATTTCTGTTGCTCGGACACTGGCGCCGCTCGTGAACGTTGAAGAGGAGGTGCTGTTGACCAGGCTGAACAAACCAAATGATTTATATGAACCCATTCAGCACGAGTTATCGGACGCGAAACAAGCCGAAATTCTGGCCCTAAAAATCCCGGGACTCTATTTCGCCGATGAAAATACTCGGTATTACCCGGAAAAAAGCATTGGATCACATATTCTTGGGTTCGTTGGGTTTGATGATAAAAAGAAAGTTGGTCGCTACGGGCTTGAAGGTGCGCATGAAACTGAGTTAGCCGGACGCCAAGGATATTTACAAGCGGAAAAAGACGCCTCCGGTCAGTTGATCGCGACGGCGGCACAGCTGTGGCAGCCGGCCATTGATGGGTCGGATTTTGTGCTTACGATTGATCGGACGATTCAATTTGAAGCGTGCCGGTCGTTAAATGAGGCGGTGAAAAAACATGGCGCCGATGGTGGCAGTGTCGTTATTCTTGACCCACAAACTGGCGCGGTACTGGCGATGTGTGGCGCGCCGGACTTTGATCCAAACAGCTACGCTGATGTTAAAGACGTTAAGACGTTCGTGAACCCAGCGACCCAGTCATATGAACCTGGTTCGGTGTTCAAGCCCTTTACGATGGCGGCAGCCCTCAATGAAGACGCGCTCACCCCGGACACAACCTATACCGATACCGGAGAGGTAAAAGTCGGTAGCTTTACGATTCGGAACTCTGACAAGAAATCGAATGGTGTCCAGACGATGTACGAGGTGCTTGAAAAATCTCTGAACACTGGCGCGATATACGCGATGCAGCAAATAGGGCCAACGACCTTCGAGCGATATGTTCAAGCTTATGGGTTTGGCGCGCCGACGGGTGTCGAGCTGAGTGAGTCGACCGGTAATATCAGCTCTTTAACGAAGGGCAAAGATATTTATGCCATGACCGGTTCGTTTGGTCAGGGGCTAACGGTCACGCCGTTACAACTCGCGGCCGCATACGGCGCGCTAGCCAATGGTGGTAAATTGATGCAACCGTACCTGGTTGATACCGTCAAAAAGTCTGATGGGACGTCGACCACGACACAGCCTAAACTTGTCCGCCAAGTGTTGAGCGCGAAAACATCGGCCACGATTGGCGCGATGCTGGTTCGGGTTGTCCAAAACGGACACGGGAAAAAGGCCGGTGTGCCTGGATACTTTGTGGCTGGAAAAACCGGGACGGCCCAGATTCCTGATCCGAAAACCGGTGCCTACCATGAGAACGAAACGATTGGGACCTTTGCAGGCTTTGCACCGGTCGAAAATCCACGCTTTGTGATGGTGGTTCAACTCGTGCGCCCACGCGACGTCCAATTCGCCGAATCATCAGCCGCGCCACTGTTCGGTGATATTGCGAAATTCCTTTTGCTCTATATGGGCGTCCCGCCGGCTGATACGGCCAACCAATAACATGAAATTTTTTGTTCGCTTTATATTTCGGTCAATCGCTCGGGGGATTTTGCGACGTGAGCGCCCGTTGGTTGTGGCGGTGGCCGGGTCGGTCGGGAAGACCGGAACAAAAGAAGCGGTCGCGGCCGCGTTAGCAACGTCAACGCGGACGTTACGACAAACTGTTGGAAATTTTAATGGCGAAATTGGGGTCCCGTTGACGATTATGACCGGTGGTACGGCACCGACCAGCCTCTGGCAATGGGGGATGGTGCTAGTCGCGGGGCTGACGCAGTTGCTCGCGCGGCGCCCATACCCGGCGGCAGTTGTTTTAGAACTTGGCGCGGATAAGCCAGGTGACTTGCGTCCGTTGGTTGAACTGGCCCGCCCGAAGATTGGGATTTTGACCGCGCTCACTCCCGAGCACATGGAATTTTTTGATTCGCTTGAAGCGGTCGTCGCCGAAGAGTCGCTCGTGGTGCGATTACTTCAGTCCGACGGCACGGCAATTCTGAACCTCGACGACCCACATAGCAAAAAAATTCGATCCTCGTTGCGTAGCCGAGTCATGACGTACGGATGGGACATGACGGCCGACGTTCGGATTGACCAAGTGCGTTTAACCACCGATCAGCATGGCTTGCCAACCGGGCAAATCATCAAGGTCGCGGTGGCCGGGAGTGTTATCCCGGTCGCCTTGCCGGGGGTGATTGGTCGTCATCAGGCGTATCCAATCGCCGCGGCCTTAACGGTAGCGGTCGCTTGCGGTGACGAGGTGTTTGAAAGCGTCCAACGACTAAGTCATTACCGTGTCCCGCCCGGTCGGATGCGCGTTTTTCCCGGCGTTGAAGGGACGGTTATTATTGATGATACCTATAACGCTTCGCCGGCAGCGATGCAGGCGGCCGTGACAACCTTGATTGATCTGACTGTGCCTGGGAAGAAACACGTTATCCTTGGGCAAATGTCCGAACTCGGCGCGAGCGCGGCCGAGGCGCATGATCAGATTGGCGCATTATTATCACCACAGGTCATTGAAACGATTATTACGGTTGGTCCGTTAGCGAAGCGGATTGGTGACGCGGCCCATCTCAAACGTTTTCCAAATGCCCGCATCTTTAATGTGCCGACGGCCGAGGCCGCGGCCACAACGATTCGACCATTGATTCAGGCCGGCGACGCGTTGCTCTTTAAAGGGTCAAGGTATGCGAGTCGCCTCGAACGGGCCGTCAAGATTCTGTTGGCCGATCCGCGTCGGGATGAACAGTGGCTCGTGGGTGGCCGAGGATAGTTTCCAGATTTAGCACTCTTGCAAAGCGAGTGCTAATTTGGTATGGTGATTCGCGACTATGGCTGACGACTACTACAATTTACTTGGCGTAAGCCGGACTGCCTCGGCGGACGAGATTAAAAAAGCCTTTCGGACCAAGGCTCACCAGTTTCACCCGGATAAATCCACCGGGGATGCTGAGCAATTCAAAAAAATCAACGAAGCCTATCAGGTCCTTAGTGACGCTGAAAAACGCCAGCAGTATGACCAGTACGGGCAAACGTTTGATCAAGCCCGCCGACAGGGCGGGGGACCAGCCGGCGGCGCGGGCCCGTTTGGTGGCGGATTTTCGGGTAACGTCGACATGGGTGATCTGGGCGATATGTTCGGCGACTTATTTGGTTTTGGCGGCGGCCGACGTGGCTCAGCTCGACCGTCTCGTGGTGCGGATATCCGAGCCGACCTTCGGGTTCCATTCCGCCTCGCCGCGTTTGGCGGAGAAGAAGTGATTCAAGTGCGCCATCATGTTCGTTGTACCGAATGTGCCGGCAGTGGTGCCAAATCGGGGACAAGCGCGAAGCAATGTTCAACCTGCAACGGGCGGGGGCAAGTTCAACGTGTTCAGCAAACCTTTCTCGGTGCCGTCCAATCTGTTGGTGTCTGTCCGACCTGCGATGGCGAGGGGACAATCGTGTCCGATCCGTGTCAGCGTTGTCATGGTGACGGTCGGCGCGAAGAAACGGAATCTATTACGGTCAAAATTCCAGCCGGCATTGATGCTGGTCAACGGATCAAACTAACCGGCAAAGGCGAGGCGGGGCGTCGCGGTGTGCCGACCGGCGATCTCTATCTTGATATTTCTATCGCGCCCGATCCACAGTTCACCCGCGAAGAAGATGATGTGTTGAGTGACGTCGTTATTCCGTTAACGACCGCGGCCCTTGGTGGCACGGTCAGCGTGGAAACGTTAGACGGTCCAGTGACCTTGAAAATTCCAGCCGGTACCCCAAGTGGTAAAACCTTTTCACTGAAAGGCAAGGGGATTACCCAGTTACGCGGTCGTGGGCGCGGCAATCATCTCGCGACGGTCACCATCGCGATTCCGAAGCAGCTCAGCGGCAAGGCCAAAAAGCTTTTAAAAGAATTAGCCGACGAAGGCGTCTAGTACAGCTGAAGTTGCCAATTCGGTAATTTTGTGCTATACTACAAATACCAAAGTAAAACATAAGTATTTCTCATGCCACTTTTGGCGGTCAACCTGACCCAAACCACGACCGAAGCAAAAAGCTTCGTGGCGAACATCAACTGGGCCCAGCCCAGCTGGGATTTGTTTATTATCCTATTTTTCGTGGTGGCCGCGTTGTTATATGGACTTAGCCTAGGACGTGATCGAGTTATTACGATTCTGATTTCGGTCTATATGGCGCTGGCGGTCGTAAACTTTGCGCCGTATATCGGGAGCTTTACGGCCGACGTGGGCGTCAATCAGTTTTTTGTCGTTCGGGTTTCGACCTTTGTTGTCGTTTTTGTCGCCCTCTTCTTCTTGATGTCACGCTCAGCTTTATTGGCGACCGTGGCAAAATCGGATAGCGCCGGTTCCTGGTGGCAAGTTCTTCTCTTTAGTTTTTTGCATGTTGGGTTATTGGTCTCGATCACGCTCTCGTTTTTACCCGATTCCGCGACGGCGAATTTGGCGCCAATTACCCAGCGACTTTTCGCTCAGGATAACGCACGTTTCTTCTGGATTGTCGCGCCGATTGTATCGATGATTCTGATCCGTGGCGGCAGTAGTGATAAAAAGTACAAATACGAAATCTAACTCTCTGTTCTTGACGAGCCTGATGTAACACGCCGCGCCCGTTTTCGAAATACTATATAAAGGGGTTTATCATTAAAGTAGATACTACTATGAGAAAAGCATTCTTAGTTCTCCCGCTGATCGCGATCGTCACCATGCTTCTCGGGCCGTCGGCCGAAGCGAAAACCTCGTCGAAGGGTTTGCCAAAATTCCTCCATGGCGAAGAATCTGCCTTGGATGGTAAAGGCGATCGCAATGGGATTGGAATGTTCAAGCGACTCGAAGAAAATAAGACGATGGTCTACGCCAACGGCAAAGTGACCGCCGTCAGCGCGACTTCGATTACGGTCGCCGTTCGAAGTAAAAAGGCTGAAGTCAGCGCTCAAACAGAAAACACGAACACCTCATCGGACGACGCGATCGTCACGACTTCATACACCTTTGGTGTTGACGCGACGACGAAGGTTCTTCGAAAATTCAAGGGCACTGCTTCGATTACCGAAGTTGCCGTTGGTGATACCGTGAAGGTTTGGGGCACGAAGTTTGAAGGAGGTATCGCCAAGCTCATCTGGGACAAGTCGATCTGGTGGGGGCAAATCAAGGGCACCATTACCGACGTGAACACGACCGCCAAGACCTTTAAACTGGTCCTGCGACAAAAGCAAACGGAAAGCGGGTTGACCAAGACCGTTTCGGCCCTGGTAAAAACCCATGAAGGCACGACCTACTGGTTCGGGACCGAGCCGGTGACCGCCGCCACGTTCGATGACCTGACCGCGGCCATGAACGCCGAAAAGAAGGTAACGGTGCGCGGTAGTTGGAACAGCGTTGGCAAGTATTTCTTGGCTAGCAAAGTTACCATCACACAGTAAATTCCCGCTCACAAAAACCGGCCTTTTTGGCCGGTTTTTTCTTTTGTAACACTTTTCTGTAAGGGCCGGTTCATGTAGTACAACGTCCTTATTAGGTAATATCAGGAATGTATGAAAATGAGCAAAGGGATAGTAATAGCTGGCGTCGTTGCCAGTTTAGTTGCCATGCCGCTGGTTGGTTTAGCTAAAGATGGTCAAGGTCAGTTCGAACGCGAATCGCATCGTTCGGTCGCAGTCCAGACGGTTCGGGTTCGTGGGGTCGTTACAGCAGTCTCAGCCACATCCATAACGGTTACTGGCGCCCCACGCGTCGAAGATAACCACAATGGTAATCAGAATGGCAATACGAATTCCGACGACAACAGCAATACGAATGGAAATAGTAACGGAAATACGAACAGCGTCGTAACGCCGGTCGTAACAACTCTTGCAATCAATGAGTCGACGATTGTGATCGGGAAGCACAGCCGCCGCGCTCGCGTGAGCGACATTCAGGTCGGCGACCGCGTGACGGTCCGGGCGACATCACGCACAAACGGCGTCGCGTTAAAAATTGAAGATAAGGCCATTCGTCTTGTCGAAGTGAAAGGATTCTTTCAGAATGTGAATGCCGGAACAAACTCGTTTACCGTAACACGTCGACCAAGCGGCTTAGGGAAAATGACGAATGTGACGGTTGATGCCCAGACGGTTATTACCAAGAAGCAGGTCGGGGTTATTTCACTCGGAGTGGTCATGAATGGCGATCACGGAAAAGTGATCGGCCGCTGGAATGCGACCACGAACACGCTCGAAGCGCGATCAATCTCGGTTAAATAAGTATTCCGTAAACAGCATCCTCGTTCAACGAGGATGCTGTTGTTTTTTATAACTGCTGTACGAGTTTTTGGACATCATCCAGGGTTGAAACGCGCACCGCCGCTGCTCGCATTTGCGCCGCGCCTGGTCGACCGGAGATGAAATGTGCGAAATGTTTGCGAAACTCAATCAGCCCGTGCGGACCTTTGTGCTCTAGAAGCAGACCGGCATGCCGGAGAATCGCGGCTTTCAGTTCATCGGTCGTTAAGGCTGTGACATGGCCTGTCTCGAGTAGTTCACGTGTTTGGCGGAAGATCCAGGGCTTGCCCCAACTTCCACGGGCGATACCGACACCATCAGCGCCGGTTGCTTCTAGCATGGTTGCTGCGTCCTGAGGTGTTTGAATTCCACCATTTGCGAGCACGAGGCCCGGAAACTTTTCCTTGACCTGGCGGATCATATCCGTGTCAACGTTGCCAGCATGACCTTGCTCGAATGAGCGACCGTGGACCATGATGGCGGCGACCGGAAGTCCTTTTATTGATTCAACGAGATCGAGGGCAGTATATCGTTCTGGTTCACCGGGGGAAATTTCTTTTCGTTCTTTGCGGATACTCGTTCGGACTTTAATCGAGAGGGGGATAGAAATCTTTTCGAGTGCCGCTTCGACCAGGCGTCGCGCATGGTCCGGGTTTCGTAAGAGCGCGACACCACCGCCGCTTCCAATCACTTTCTTTGCCGGACAGCCAAAATTCAGATCGACCCCGTCAAAACCGGCCTCTTCAATAAACTTCGCCGCGTCAGCGAATTTGACCGGGTCCTTGCCGAAGATTTGGCAGATAACCGGTCGCTCATCATCACCTCGCTTCATTTTCTCGAGAACCTTACGGGCGCGGTGAAAAATACCGTCCGCGGGCATGAATTCGGTATAGACGACATCAGCGCCATATTCTTTACAGAGGAGGCGATAGGCTCGGTCGGTGACCCCTTCCATTGGCGCTAAAGCGAGAATGGGTTTCTTGAGTTGTAACCAAAAATTACTAGGCATGAGAGGGACGACTATAGCGTGTTTTTATTTCTTTCGCAACCGCGAGGTGCCGTCCGGAAGATCTTCAACGGTGAGACCCATATCAGCGAATTGCTGACGGATTTTATCGGAGTCGGCGTAGCGTTTTTCGGCACGGGCCGTTTCGTAGTCTTTGAGATCGGATTCGTGGCCAATGACTTCTTCAGATTGAATGAGATGTTTGGCGGCTGCTTCAGGAGTGAGATCGAGTCCAAGAACTTGTTCAAAAAACGAAAGGAGTTCTATTTTTGCTTTCGCAGAAATGTCGGAATCAAGGCTCTCATGAACGATTGCTAGAGCTGCGGCAGTATTTATATCCTGACCAACTGCTTCAAAAAAAATTTCATCATACCGAGCGTTATTATTTTCATCAACCGGTACATTGGTTGTTAGTGAAAGCTTAGATTGTGAATGTATTTTGTTGATTTCTTGCCAAAGACTGGTAAGACCTCTTTGAGCAGCTTCTAAAGACTCCCATGTAAACGATAACGGCTTCCGGTAGTGCGACTGCAAGCACAGATAGCGGAAAGCGAGTGGATCAATTCCCTTATCAATAATCTCTGAGAGGGTAATACTATTTCCCTCAGATTTTCCCATCCGTTTCCCTGGCAATACCAAAAACTCACCATGCATCCAAACATTCACAAACGGATGCTTACCGGTTGCAGCTTCGCTTTGGGCGATTTCGTTTTCGTGGTGCACGGCAATGTGATCAACCCCGCCGGTATGAATATCAAACTGCTCGCCGAGCTCATGCATACTCATGGCTGAACACTCGATGTGCCACCCAGGAAAACCGACGCCCCACGGACTCGGCCATTCCATCTGGCGTTTGTCCTCGGGGTTCGAGAATTTCCAGAGGGCAAAGTCGGTCGGGTGCTTTTTCTCGTCGTTTACCTCAACGCGCGCTCCGGCCTTCTTGTCGGCGGATTTCTGGCCACTTAACTCGCCGTAGCGAGGGAATTTTGAAGTGTCGAAATAGATACCGTTGGAGGTTGTATACGTCACCCCTCGGTCTTCCAGGCGCTTGATGAGATCAATCTGAAGATCAATTGTTTTTGTTGCATGCAGAATAACGTCCGGGGTCAGGATGTTGAGTTTCTGAAGATCAGCAAAAAACTCCCGTTCATGCTGAGCGGCGATATCGTAGGCGCTTTTTTTCTCTTGTTTCGCACTCAGCTCCATCTTATCCTCGCCCATATCGCCATCGCCGGTCAGATGACCAACGTCGGTAATGTTCATGACATGCTTGACGTTGTATCCGTTCAGGACCAGCGTTCGATGGAGAATATCCTCAAAGATATACGTCCGTAAATTTCCTAGGTGGGCCGTGCCATAGACGGTTGGGCCACAGGTATACAATCCGACCTGATCCTTATGGATCGGGGTGAAGGGCTCGAGTTTTCGCTTCCTTGTATTATAGAGTTTCAGGTCAGCCATACTCAGCAGTCTATCGGTTTTTGCGGGAAAAGAAAACCCCCATGACTGGAGGCCATAGGGGAGGGACGTGATGATTGATTCGTCGACTATGACGGCAGGATGACGTAGGTGAGCATCAAATACCACATCGAAAGAGCGGACAACATCGTACCGGCGACAGTGACGCCACCGACGACTTCAACCAGCCAATGGTCTTTCTTTTTGAGGGCTGGAGTTGGTTCTGAAGGAGCTGGGGTCGTTGTTGGCTCATCCATCTTGAGGACGGATGGCATAACGGCGTTATTTTCCATAGATTTTTTGTTTTGTATTTTTTTCGGCACCCGATCTCGTCTCGACGTAGTCTCAGAGCTTGGAGATTCTCAGGCCTGAATGGTTTGGAACCTCGAAGCCGAGGGACCGACCTCGAAGGAGGAGGGTGTGGTGAGTGGGTGAATAAGCTTCCGTCCAGTCGCTCACGCGTCGGCTGGCAAGGAAGGTCGACCTTTGGTTGTATGATCTTGTCGAAAGCACTCGAGATCTTTCGCCCATTCTTCCAGTACAACTTTTACATCATCTGCGGTGACAATCGGGAAATCGGTTTTATCGTCATGATGGCGAATCGATCCGAGGCGAACTTTTGCGGCCGCTTCATCCATGGCGTCAATGGCTTTATCCGGGAAGTGGCGGTCGGGGAGGAGTTGGCCGGCGAGCGTTACCGAGGCGGCGAGTGCTTCATCGCTGATACGAACTTTGTGATGACGTTCGTAGTTGGTGCGTAAGCCCTCGATGATGGTTAAGGTTTCGGCCGGTGTTGGCTCGTTCACGAGGACTGGTTGGAATCGACGTTCGAGCGTGATGTCTTTTAGGATGTACCCTTCATACTCTTTCTTGGTCGTCGCGCCGATGGCTTGGAGCTGGCCACGGGCGAGGGCGGGTTTCAGAATATCGGCAGCGTCGATGGCGCCGGTGGCTTCGCCGGCTTGGGCGAGGGTGTGAAGCTCATCGATAAATAAAATAATTTGACGTTGCGAGGCGATGACTTCATCCAGAATTGTTTTCAACCGCTTTTCAAATTCGCCGCGATACTTTGTGCCGGCGACGAGACCTGATAAGTCGAGCGACAGAATTCGCTTGTGCTTGATCGGATCGGGGACGGTGCCGGCCGCAATCTTTCCAGCCAGACCTTCGACGATCGCCGTTTTACCGACGCCGGAATCGCCGACGAGGACCGCATTATTTTTTGTGCGGCGAGAGAGAATTTGAATGACGCGTTCAATTTCGTGATCACGTCCGATGACCGGATCGAGTTTACCCATCCGGGCAAGTTGGGTCAGGTCTTGTGAGTAGAGGGACAAAATCGAACCGCGGATTTTTTCTTTCGTATTTTCCTTGAGGAGGACGATGCCAAAATACATAAACAATCCTCCGAAGGCGAGCAGAGCGATGAGGCCGCCGGGAGTCGCGAGATTGTCGATGAGCTCGAACATAGAATTATTTTGAGAGCAGGCGACTGATGATAGCGACGACGCCAATCAGGCTGGTGATCGCCGCGGTAATAATCACAAAGGCGACCGACACCCGGACGGCGCGACTGGTGGTGGTTTGTGTGGCGATAGCGACCGGGCGCTTCATAAAATATTTACAGTGTTCGACTGATAACGATCAGCGTGAGCACAGCGACGGCGGTCGAAACTGCCGCGTAACCGCGAACCGTGATTGGTAATTTTGAGGTGGCCATAACCGGAGCGCGTGCGCCAGCCGGATTAACGTGACTCAACGTGAACGCGAGAAAGGAAAAACCACGTACAACATCGTCGTGATCAGAGGTAGAAGGCGAGCTTTCAGCGAAATGTTTTAGGGTTTCGCCGACGGCCGTTCGTGTTCGGACAAACGATAACAGTTGAGCGGATCCGAGGGCGTGGTCAAAGTTTTGTAAGTCGCGAATCGCTCGACGCCAGAGTTCATACAGCATCATCATCGGACCGTCTTGCCAAAGTCGTTCGGCCGGAACGTTTTGCAATTCTTGGATAAGTTCCTGCGCGGCCGGGAAGTTTCCGTGGTCAATCACGGCGACCCAGCCGGATCCGACCAGGCAATGTACGTCCGTCAGAACGATGCCGCGTCGCGTGGGCATTGGCCATTGGATCGTGAGGCGGCGATAGGCGTCTGTTTGCGAGATAGAATTTTGTTCGGCGACGCCAAGAATTGCCTCGGTATCCGTCGGGGTCAGATGAAATTCGCGGGTGAGATAATCCATGTCACGGTCGGATGGGCGATTGACGTGCACCAACCGAAGAGCCGCCGTGTGGAGTTCTGTGTAAGCCATTTGTTATGTGTTTTTTCTTTGGTTTTGTATTTGTCTATGCGTATTTTAGCACATTTTTTGTCTCTTGTCAACATTTCTTGGATAAAAAGAAACGGCGAGGTTTGGGGGAACCTCGCCGGTGAAACATGATGCGTCTTGGGCTAGCGTCGACGACTGCGTAGCGAGGCCGGCGGGCTGCTGACGACCGTGATGGTCATGAGCAGCTCTTCCGACTCGTCCTCGCGACGGACGTACAGTTCGTAGTCGCGTGTGCCCGAGTTGTAGGCGTTCGGAAGTTTGAACGTCCAGTTCGGGGCACGCAGGCGACGGACGACGACGCCGCTCTTGTACTTGACGTACGCGGAGGCGACGTCGCCTTGCGGGTCGAGCACAAACGTGGCCGTTGACTGGTCGGACTGGAATTCGATCCAGCCGTCCGACAGCTCGTTGCCACCGTCGCGGGTCCGTTCGTACAGAATCGGACCATTCATCCCACGAACCGCTCGGGCCATCGCGTGCGTCGCGTTCGGGATGTACGTCTGGACATTCCCGTTAGCATCGACGGTCACGTTCGGCGGCGGCATCCGGAGAAACTGTCCCGGGGCACAACCAGTGATGAGGATGGTCGCGATGAGCGCGAACGAGAGCTTCAGCATGGTACGCATGGACCACTCCTTTCCGCGCTTAGGGCGCGACGCGTTTGGCGTTGTAGTCGTACAGCCAGTCGAGCTGAGACAGGTATTCGTACACCCGCTCGTTCTCTTCGTTGTTCGGCGTGACGATCACGGTCCGAACAAGTGCCTTCGTGTTCGCGTTACGGAACTCGAGCTTGTAGGCCCGAGCGTGCAGGTAGTACGCGGCCGAACTGAACTGGCCGCTGGGCGTCGCGTCGAGCAACACCCAGTTGGCGTAGTCCCGATGTTTGGGGTCGGTGTAGTCCGGATGGATCCGGACTTCGAACGAGATCGAGCCGCCGTAGAAGACGGCGCCGTCGTACCAGCGTTCAGCCGGGGGCGGACTGATCGCATCGGCGATTTCCGGACCGGTTGGCCATTTGCAGCCAGCAACGATCGCGGAGGTGACGAAGCACATCAGCATCATGAAAGTGAAACGAACAATCCGGTTCATCAGCTACCTCCTATGGTAGGTGTCACGGTGAAGCGTGACTACGGTTGATGTCGTGGATTCAGGTGAATCGTTGACCGAAGATGCTACCATACAATTCCCATTTTGTCAAGAGCCGCCGTGACGTGTTCAGAGTAAAATGGTATAATTTTTTTATGCCTGAACTCCCGATACTCAATCCTGACTTATCGCGGAGCTTGCCCGAAACAGCGGAAACGCTTTCCCCGGAACACGCTCCACAGACGACCATTGATCATCGCGGTGAACGACCGGAAACGGTGATGCCGGTTATTCAACCGTTGCCAGCACCGATTGACGGCCCCGTGCCACTGCAACCAACCGGAACACCGCTTCAGCGCCAAGTCGAGGATGTGATGTCTGACGGGCTCGCTGACGCCTATGCGCAGATGGATCCAGCAACCCAAGCCAAGTTTAAAACCAGTGGTGAAATAACGGCTGGAAAAATTTCTCAACTCCTGCAGTCCGGAAAAAGTCAGGCCAAGAAAATCGTTGAACTCCTGGTCGCGTGGTTACGAATTATTCCTGGAATGAACGTGTTTTTTTTCGAACAGGAAGCCAAAATTAAAACCGATAAAATCATCGCGCTCAAAACGCGCCAATAGTCTCCATGCTCCAAGTCTCAATTTTTTCTGCGGATGATTCCGCCCTGTTCACGAATGGTCCGCTTGGGTGGGCGCTGATCGGGATTATTCTTGCCGGACTAGTGACTCTCGTCGTTTGGGCCCTCCGCCGACAGTTTCACCGGAAGAATAAAGTTCCGCGCGCGTTGATGTACACGGTCCTGCAGGTGTTGCTCCC
Organism: uncultured Gammaproteobacteria bacterium; assembly: GCA_964349465.1. Lineage (GTDB taxonomy): Bacteria > Patescibacteriota > Patescibacteriia > SBBC01 > CAIJZX01 > CAYGGC01. The sequence goes on along the minus strand of CAYGGC010000002.1, from coordinate 80,073 downwards.
GAAAGAATCGATGGCAGCTGCACAGGGTCAGCGAGATTGGCGTGAAACCTTGGCGGCGTTTGAAACGTTGTTTGTGACGTTAGGTGGAATCAAGTTTTCCGCCGGCGGAGCCCGCGCGGCTTGGCAGAAGTTTTGGTTTGGACATCATGACCACCTGGCTTTTGAGATCGTCGCCCATAGCGGCCAGATCCATTTTTACATTGCCGTACCGCGATCGAATCAGCAACTTGTTGAATTACAAATTCAAGCGCAATATCCGCAAGCCCAAATCGAAGAGGTTGAGGATTACAATTTATTCACGCCGCAATCGCACATTCGCGGCACGATGTTGAAATTGACGAAACAATTCTTTTTCCCGATTCGCTCCTATAAACGGCTTGACACTGATCCGCTCAACGCGTTAACGAACGTCCTCAGTAAAGTCCAGCCGGGCGAAGGCGCGGCGATCCAGGTGCTGATCCGCCCGAAGGCGAACGGGTGGCAACGACGTGGGCGCGAGATTGCCCACAAAATGCAAGAGGGCGATAAAATTAATCAGGCGATTTCGGGAACTGGTTTATCGATTGGGAGTGTTTTCAAAACCGGGCAAGCGAAAGAGCGGCAATATCGTGGTTTGCCAAACATCACGCCGATGGAGCAGGAGCTCATTCGTGGTCTCGAAGAAAAGTCCGGCAAGCCGGGCTTCGACACAAACATCCGGATCGTCACCTCATCACCCCTCGAGGCGAACGCTAGTGTCCACTTAGAAAATATCGTCAACGCCTTCAGTCAGTTCCAAGCGCCCGAATCCGGTAACCAGTTTAAGCGCGGCCACGTCGCTCGTGGTGGTGAACTTGTCTATGATTTTATCTATCGTCATTTCGACAACGCCCACGCGATGATCCTCAATAGCGAGGAAATTAATTCGGTTTATCATTTTCCCTTGGCCCAAACTGAAACGCCAAATATTCAATGGCTGAGCGCGAAAAAAAGTTCGGCGCCGGTGCAGATGCCGACGGAAGGCGTCATCCTCGGGCATAACCAGTATCGTGGGAGTGATACCGTAGTGCGACTCAAAACCGTTGATCGCCGTCGCCATGTCTACATCGTCGGGACGACCGGATCTGGTAAATCGGTGTTGATGAGCAACATGGCGATTCAAGACATCCAGGCCGGCCACGGCGTGTGCGTCGTTGATCCGCACGGCGGTCTAGTGGAAGATGTTTTGGCTGGAGTGCCGCAAGAACGAATGCACGACGTGGTAATTTTTGATCCATCAGATTTTGAGCGGCCACTCGGACTGAATATGTTGGAGGCGCGAACACCGGATGAGCGCGATATGGCGGTGCAGGAAATGATCGCGATTTTTATGAAGCTGTTCCCGCCGGAGATGATTGGTCCGATGTTCGAGCATAACATGCGTAATGCGATGCTGACGTTGATGGCCGATGAAGAATTCCCCGGGACGATCGCTGATATTCCGCGGATGTTTACCGACAAGGCCTTTCAGCAGTATAAGGTTAGCAAGGTCACCGACCCAGTGGTCCGCGCCTTCTGGGAGAAAGAAATGGCGAAGACCAGCGACTTCCATAAATCGGAAATGCTGGGCTACCTGATCTCGAAAGTCGGACGATTTGTCGAGAATGCTCAGATGCGCAATATTATTGGCCAGCCGAAATCCGGATTCAACCTGCGAGACATCATGGATAAGAAAAAAATCCTCCTCGTGAATCTTTCGAAAGGAAAAATTGGTGAAGTGAACTCCGCACTGTTGGGCTTGATTATCGTGTCGAAACTCCAGATGGCGGCGTTATCACGCGCGGACATCCCGGAAGCCGAGCGGAGTGACTTCTTCCTGTATATTGATGAATTCCAAAATTTCATTACCGACTCAATCGCGGTCATTCTCTCCGAAGCGCGTAAATACAAATTAAACTTAACCATGGCCCATCAATATATGGGTCAACTGTCGTCCGGTGGTGATACAAAAGTACGCGATGCGGTGCTCGGCAACGTCGGAACCGTCGCGGCGTTCCGGATTGGTGTCGAAGACGCGGAAATTCTGGAACGTCAGTTTGCCCCAACCTTCTCGGCTTTTGATCTCGTCAATCAAGAACAATACACTGCCTATGTGCGCTTGTTGATTAATAATACGGCGGCGACCCCGTTCCATATGCAAACCTACCCACCACTCAAAGGGAGCTCAACAATGGCCGAGGCGATCAAGCAATATTCACGATTACGCTACGGCAAAGAACGGCGCATTGTTGAAGCCGAGATTCTTGAACGAACACAACTTGGTTCACCGGCGACCGTTGCGTCAGTGCCAACAGCGGAAGCGTCACGATAAACAGTATGGACGTTTTCTGGATTGCACTTCTCGGTGTCGTACTTGTGGCGGCTGGGACAGCGGCCTGGGCCTCGATTTCGGCTGCTCCGTATGTTCCAACCTGGCGACGTGACGTCCGGCGAGTATTGGAGTTAGCCGAGATTCAACCGAATGAGCTGGTGCTAGATCTTGGGGCAGGGGACGGATGCTATCTCGTTGAAGCTGTTCGCCGATTTGACGCCCGCGCAGTTGGGTATGAAATTACCGCCTTAGCTTGGCTCGCGGCTTGGATGCGGATCCGTCTCACGCGGACACAGGGGCGGGCAAAAATTCTCTATCGAGACTTTTTTCATCAGGACCTCTCGCAGGCCGATGTGGTTATTTGTTTTTTAACACCACGGGCGATGGCCAAACTCGCTCCGAAGCTTCGTCGAGAATTACGCCCCGGCACCCGTGTGCTGTCCTACGCCTTTTCTATCCCAGGTTGGACCCCGATCAGAAAAGATAAACCAGATCCAAAACGTATGACTGTTTGGGTCTATCGCGTCTGAGGCCTCACCGTGAATGCAGTGTGAACACTTTTAGTGTTCAGGCCATTTTAGCCCTCGCGGTGCGATGGGCGGCACGCATTGACGCCAAATCGGCTTTTTGCTAGACTGCCTGCATCGCTAGATGAGCGAAAAAAATACATCGAACCGAAATCCAAACATATGGACGACCAAACACTTCTTACCAGCGATCAAGAACTTGTCACTGACACCGCCCCTGATGCGGCCAGTGAGTTTTTAGAATTACTTGACGACGTCAACGCAAAGTTAGCGCGGATTCGTCATATGGTCAGTGATCAGCCGGAGCTTCTGGCGACCGTTCGGAGTCGTCCGCGGTCGGCGCCGAGCGCAACAGCGGCCGGTGATGAAGATGGGATGCGCGTGATCGAAGGGGCGTTCGATGGGCAGAATATGGTTGGCCCCGATGGGAAGCAATATTCGGTTCCGGCCAACTATGCGTCGAAATCTAAACTCGTTGAAGGTGATGTGTTAAAGTTAACGATTACGCGTGATGGATCCTTCATCTATAAACAGATTGGTCCGATTCAGCGTCAGCGTTTGATTGGCGAATTAGTCCGCGACGAAAATACCGGCGAATTTAAAGTCATCGTTGATGGCCGCGGGTATAAAGTATTACTCGCTTCAATCACGTATTTTAAAGGTGAGATTGGTGACGAAGTGGTGATTCTTGTCCCGCCCGATGGCGAAGCGCGCTGGGCCGCGGTTGAGAACATCATTAAACACGGCGTCACTGACGCTGATACGAGCCTCGTCTAAACGAGCGTCTTGCCGAGGTGGTCCCGGATAGGGTAGACTATCGACGTTCCGTAACCCGCCCAGGGCCTCGAACATCTGGCGGTTTATTGTCCCTCTTATGGCCGATACCCTCTACCGACGTTACCGCCCAACCACCTTCGCCGATCTGGTCGATCAGCGACATGTTCGGATCACCCTCGAACACGCCCTCGTCCAAGACCGTGTAGCACACGCCTATATCTTTACCGGTCCGCGCGGGGTTGGTAAAACAACCGTGGCGCGTGTATTTGCTCGCGCGGTTAATTGTCTGGCCCGGTCACCGAAATCAGCCGAACCTTGTAACGCCTGCGCGTCGTGCACTGCCCAACTCACGAGCGCCTCGTTAGATGTGGTGGAAATCGACGCCGCCTCGCAAACGGGCGTTGATAACGTTCGTGAAAATATTATTCAAAGTGCTCGCTCCATTCCGGCGCAAGGGAAATACAAAGTGTTCATTATTGATGAGGTCCACATGTTGTCGACCTCAGCCTTTAACGCCCTTCTTAAACTCTTAGAGGAACCGCCGGCCCACGCGTTGTTTATTTTAGCGACTACCGAGCTTCATCGCGTGCCGGAAACGGTTATTTCACGAACCCAGCGTTTTGATTTTAAAAAGATTCCGTTAGCCGATATCGTGACCCGATTAGAAAAATTGACGGTCGCCGAAAAGCGACAGTTGGCGTCCGGCGTGGCCGATCGAATCGCCCGGGCTTCAGACGGAAGTTTGCGCGATGCTGAAAGCATGTTGACGCAGCTATTTTCCTTTCCGGACAAGACCATCACCTTAGAGGTTGCAGATGTGGTTTTACCGCGCACTGATCGGGCGACGCTCTTAGCGTTGACCGAAGCGGTTATCCGTGGACAGTCGGCCGAAGCAATTACGCACCTCCATACCTTTAGTGATGATGGCGGCGATGTCCCCATTTTTATTCACGAGTTAGTGACCATGAGTCGGGCGGTGATGTTGGCCAGTATCGACCACCGGCTAATGGAAGAGGCGATGCAGACTGAAGACGCCCCGACAATGACAGCGATCGGCGCTCTCGCGGCGCTACGGCCAACTGAATTCTTCGTGCTCATGGCCGAAAAATTTCTAGAAGCGGAACGATTGACTCAGCACGGTTTACTCCCAGAGTTTCCGCTCGAGATTGCTATTATCGCATTGGGCGGGTCGACTGGTCCTGAACGCCTCGAGCGCCAATCCGATCGGCCTTCAGCCACCCCAACCGTCCCGGAGCCCTCGGTCCCGATCGCCACGTCAACGAATCAACCTGTCGTGGAGGCTGCGCCCGTTGCGCCAAAAAAGCCTACCCCGAAAAAAGCAGTAGCGAAAGGTGATATTGACCTCGCCGCGGTTCAGGCAGCGTGGTCGAAGGTACAGCAACAGGCGGCGGCTGACCATCCGAGCTTAGCGTTGTCAATTAAACTCGCGCATATTCACGAAATTGACCAGCAGCAAATTACCATTGCTGCCCCATTTAAACTCCATGTCGAGCGGTTGAACACGCCGACCCAGCGAGCACACTTATCTGAATTGCTGAGCGAGGCGATTGGCCAGCCTATTACACTGGTCGTCATTCAATCGGAAGAAGTTCCAGAGCTTGCCCCAGTGAAACCGACACCGGTCGAGCCAGTGGCTGGTGGGACAGCGCCCAGTGGACTAAAGAACGATGCGCCGAAAAATGAACTCTGGGATCAAGTCGTAGCGAGTTTCAGTTGACCACGGCAGTTTTTTTTCGTATACTCTTCGCGTTCTTAGATCAATCTAGGTTTTTTGAAAGCCAACGAGCTTAAAGCTCCGGGATCGTCTAATGGTAGGACTCCAGGTTCTGGACCTGGCTATCTTGGTTCGAATCCAGGTCCCGGAGCTTTGCGCTTGTTAGCTATGGCGAATATCTAGGCGCAATGCAAAGTCACCCCAGCCGGATCGGCTCATCGTCCGGATAAATTCTGCATTCGATCCAATTTTTGTGCCGCGGAGAACGATTCATGGTTGGGCGGATTGCCCGAGCGGATTGGCGATTGTTTCGACCGGATATCGTCCGGGTTCGACGAGGACGCGCGGCAATTCCGGTCGATTTGCGTCGAAGAAATACCAAGGGATAATGACAACAAGTTCCATGAAGTAGACGAAAAACCAGCCAGGCGGGTTCGCGTTCGGAAAATGTTTTCCGGACAACTCGCGACGAAGAATATTTTTTTAGAATGTTCATAATACAGGAAAAAATGAATATTGTCAAGACCAGTTTTCCCCGACTGGCCTTTTTTTACCACGTTTGCTACCATAAATTTCTAGACGGGCCACATCGGCGTGGCCAGGAATATTTTCTTCGTCGTCGTATGCACAAACTCCACACCTACGTTAATGCTAAAATTGTTTTTCGCGTCGGTTCGGAGTTGTTAATGTTCCGCGCCCATGATGGTCATCATTATCTTCCGGGCGGACATTTGGAATACGGTGAGCAGCCGTTAGCCGCGCTTCAGCGTGAGTTACTGGAAGAGATGGGGTATACGTTACCAGCCGAACCAATCGCCTTAGGGGCCTGGACGCATGTGAATGATGATGAGGGGACGCACCGCATTACGGTTGGCTACCTGTTAGATCTACCAGCCAAGCCAAATTTTCAGTGGATTGCGACCGATAGCAGCGAGGGCTTTGAGGAATATGTCTGGGTGTCGTCCACGCGCATTGACGACTTTGCGATGAATCCGAGATTTCGACGATTGCTCCATCGGGCGGCAGACTTTCACCGACCCGCATAATAACTCCATGACAAGCCCTGACCTCGGACCACAACTTGAACTCGATCTTCAGTTTGCTGAAGTCCAAGATAAGGCGGCTCACGTTCATGAGCTTGAACCGGAAACGCTTGCTGCCGCTTTTGAGACTGAGCCGACGAATGTTTGTTCGTGCGTTGATGAAGGCGCGAAAGACGGGAAAGTCCGTTTAGCGGGCGCGGGCATTTCGCATCCTGGCGGCGCCGAAGCTGTCGCTGCATTGTTGCGCGAGCAAGGCGTTACCGAGGTGAGTAGCCATGATCATTGTGGAGCGGCTAAGAGTGCCTACTATCGTGAACATGGTTTGCCGGTAGACGCGACGGTTTCACAAACGGACATTAATGCCTTTGCTCGGGCCTGGGCCGAGGAGGTCGCAGCGAAAGCGGGGATTCGCGCCTCCCACCAATCAGCGGATGAATTGCAACGCCCAGTTGAGTATCATGAGGCCGGGGTAGTCTATATCGTCGGCGATGTTGGCACTCAGACCTTTAAACAACGGACAGTTGAGCGTTTACCGCCGGGCTTTGTGGTTAGCACGGCTGGAATTTCTGTCGACGAAGTAACTAAAACAGTTGCGTTTGTCGATGGGATAGCTCGGAGCGATCATGGTTTTGGTGAGCGATTTTCTAGCGACCAGCCGTTACGATATATCATCGTTGGTGAGGTTGACCCGCAACTCCATGCCGCGCTGTCAGCTCGTACTGAATCTGATGAGTCGCTTGTGCTTACGACCCTACCACTCCCTCAGAAGCCGGAAGTTCTTTTGTCTGAAGAGGCGAGTTAAAATCGGTATCAATGTTGACTGGCCGAAGATAAAAAAGAAACCCGTTCAGAGTCGAACGGGTGTGCAGAAGAATCGAGCTGATAAGCCGAGCCGTGCCCCTGGGCTCAGCGAGTTTGAGGCCGACCTGTTCGACTAGAAAGAGTGAAAGGCAGGCCCTCAGCCGACATCTGGTTCGAGAGTGCCCAGGGAAAGGACGCATGTCTGCCTGAGCTACCAAACCATTATCTCCGCAGCGCCGCGAACACTATAGCGAAAGCAGTGTCCCGTCAAGTCGAGAGCAGCCCGGCTCCATTGACGTTCTTGAAGGGTTATAGTATAGTCATCAGGCGCCTTTGGCGCTTTTTGTCATCAACAACATTTATGGACCGCCGCACCGACATTCGAAATATCGCTATTATTGCTCACGTCGACCACGGAAAGACGACCTTGGTTGATGCGATGCTGAAACAGACTCAAGCTGCTCGCAATTTGGACGCGATGGGTGCTTTGATTATGGACTCGATGGATCAAGAGCGAGAACGGGGGATTACGATTAAAGCGAAGAACGCTTCAATCGTCTATAACGGTGTGAAAATCAATATTGTTGATACGCCTGGCCACGCTGATTTTGGCGGAGAAGTTGAGCGAACCCTGCGCATGGCCGACGGCGTGTTGCTGCTCGTCGACGCGAAAGAAGGGCCGATGCCACAAACGAAATTTGTGTTACGGAAAGCGCTTGAGCTTGGTCTGAACGCCATTGTTGTCGTTAATAAAATTGATAAGCCCGACGCCGATCCGGACGAAGCGGTCAACAAAACCTTCGATCTCTTTTCTCATTTAAACGCGACGCACGAACAGCTCGATTTTCCGATTATCTATACCTCCGCTGTAGCCGGAACGGCGACGCTTGATTTCAACCAGCCCGGTACGGACCTGAAACCGTTGTTCGAGATGATTCTTGAAAAGGTTCCAGCTCCAGAAGTAAAAGCCAACGACCCATTACAGTTATTGGTCTTAGCCTTAATGTACGACAACTACAAAGGCAAGATGGGAATCGGCAAAATTGCGGCGGGAAAGATTATGAAGGGCCAGCCGATCGCCGAAATCAAAATCGACGGCACGATCGTGAAAAGTAAAGTGACCGACATCATGATCTACGAAGGCTTGAAGCAAGTCGCGGTCGACGAAGCCGCGGCTGGAGAAATCATCGCTGTCGCGGGAATTGAAAACATCGCGATTGGTGAAACGATCGCTGATCCGGAAAACCCGATCCAGCTTCCAACCGTTGAAGTTGATCAACCGACGGTCCAGATGACCTTCGGGGTTAACACCTCGCCGTTTGCTGGGCAAGACGGAAAACTCGTGACCTCGCGACAGATTCACGCCCGGCTCATGAAGGAATTGGAAACGAACGTGGCCTTGCGCGTTGAAGATACCGAAAACGACAATGCGTTCCTCGTTTCCGGTCGAGGCGAATTGCACTTAGCGGTGTTAATCGAGCAAATGCGTCGCGAAGGATTTGAACTGCAAGTTTCGCAACCGCAAGTGATCATGCATGAAAAAGATGGGCAGAAAATGGAACCATACGAATTGGTGTCGATTGATGTCCCGTCGGAATTCCAGGGAATCATTATTGAAGAATGTGGCCAACGAAAGGGGAATCTGTTGACCATGGAAACAACCCCAACCGGTGAACTCCATATTGAATACGACATGCCGACCCGCGGCGTTATCGGTTTGAAATCCGCCTTGATGACCAAGTGCCGGGGTCAAGCGATGGTCAACCATTTGTTCAACAAATATGAACCGTTCCAGGCCGACTTGATCAACGCGAATAATCATGGTTCGCTGATCGCTTTTGAAAACGGCCAAAGTACTGGCTATGCCCTCGACACCGCGCAAGAACGCGGCACGCTGTTTATCGGTCCGGGGAATGAAGTCTATGCTGGGATGGTGGTTGGGCAAAACTCCCGCGATGAAGACATGGAAATTAATGTCTGTAAGGAAAAGAAGCTTTCCAACATGCGTTCGAAAGCGTCCGATGCAGCGATTCTGCTTGCACCACCGCGCGAGATGGGGCTGGAATTAGCGTTGGAATATATCGGACCAGATGAATTCGTCGAAGTCACGCCAAACGTGATTCGGATTCGTAAACGTATTCTTGATTCGAACGAGCGGAAACGCGCCGGGAAGAATTAAGCGACGTTTTCGAGCCTTCACCGGCCGAGATACCTCGGCCGGTCTTTGTGTCTTGACGAAATCCGATTCTGGGCGTAGGTTCTGTTGGTTCGCAGCGTGGTTCGGTCCGCGATATTGTATGGGAGGTGCGACATGGAATTGTCCTTTCTACTCAGCGTTGTTACGATTGCGATTACTGGCTGTGCACTTCTTTCACAAAGGCTTCGTCGCTGGCGTCGCCGCTTGTTTGCCGATGCGTGTCCTGAGGAGGGTTGCCCGGGCGCACTGTTCTTCAAGGCAAACGAGGTGTTTGAGGGTCAGCTGGCTGCGAGATGGGAATGCGACGACTGCCACTGTGCGGTCATCAGATGTGCTACCAGTGGTGAACACATTCTGCGGGCGGGGGACTAAGAGCATTGTTGGGTAGGATAGTTATCAGGGAACACATTCCCTGATTTTTTTATGTACAAAATCTTGACGAAAAAAAATCATCGCGCTAAAATTTATTTATAAATGAGCCGTCTCAAAAAATAGCGACGGCGCTAAAACACACATCGCCCAGGTATGAATCTCATCGTTCACTCCAGTATTACGCAACGAATCGACGCCCGACAGGTTGCGCCGTCGCACTCGAGCGCCGTCGCCATCAACGTGGATAACTTCACTATCGTGTCTATGAATCGATCGATTGACCAATTCGTCATCAAGAAAAAGCGCCGTCCGGCGAGTATCTTTCGCTTTTCCGGCTGGCCGCGATTCTGGGCCAAGCTCACCACTCATTTTCATCGTCCCGTTGTCGACCTCGCTTCACCTCCGCGAGGTCGTCGTCTACTCGGGGTGGCGCCTGGGCGCTGGGAGGTGATGATTCCGTAGAACAACGTTCTTTCCCACCTCTCCATCGGCGCGGCGAACCTTCCATCACCAATTGCCAAGCCACCAAAATTTGTCTATACCGCGCCGGTGGGGAGATGGGAGAGGATGAACGAATGATTCCGCTCCAGAAGATTGCCCTTTACAGGAAAGGAAGAACCAACGTTTCGGCCGCGCTGTTCACTGCAGTCCCTTCGCAACAGGAGACCATCATGGAAACGAACGTTCGTACCCAGACGCTGGCCGTGCCACCGTTGCCGGAAAAGGTCCGGCGCATTGTGGCGGCGCGAATCAGCCGCGAACACAACGTCGCGATGACCGAAGCCGAACGCATGCTCGACGCCGCCTGTCACTTCATGACGCTGGCGGCCCAGTTTCCGGGGCACGAGTTTGTCCCGTCCCAGGAAGTCGACCTCGCCTGGCACGAGTTCATCCTCTTCACCCGGCCCTACGCAGCGTATTGCCGGTTGCTCAACCGGCCGTACATCCACCACGTCCCGGTCGACGAACTGGATGTTCTGCCTCCGAAGGGCGGGGCGCTCCGGACCAGGCGGTTCATGGAAGAACACGGTATCGTGTTCGACCTCGTCGCCTGGGCAATGCCGGAGAACGCCGACTGTCAGGCTGATCCCTGCAACTGTACCGGCTGTTCCGAGTGGGATTAGCCTCCGTCCGGAATACCTTGGGAGGGGTATGGTAGACTCTACAGACCCTCCCAATATTTTTTCACTATGACCTTCGCTGAAACAACATTGCACTACGTCCAACCAGGTAGCCGCGTCCTCGATCTTGGGGCTGGAAATGGTTGGTTTGCGCGCCAAGCGGTGGAACGTGGCGCGGTCGTGACAGCTGTTGATCTGAAAGATGCGCCGCAGGAACTTTCCGGTCTACGATGGATCAAGCAAGATGTAGTTTCGTTCGTTGCAAATTGGCCGACGCAGGAAAGCTACGACATTATTTTTTCTCGAAATCTCATCCAATTTCTTTCTGGCGAATGGGTGAAAAAGAGTTTCTTTCCCACTGCTCTTCAACACCTTGATCCACACGGAATATTCGCTCTTCAAACTTTTTTTCAAGACCCAGAACCGTCATTCGAGCGTCCGTTGATTTCACGATATACAGCTGAAGCATTGCAAGAGAATCTGTCTTCCTTAAAAATTACCCATCTCCGGCAATTCAACGAGAATGCTCCTGACATGAAAGGCATTCCCCGAACATTTTTTATCACGAACTGTATTGCACAAAAAAGTAATAATTAATTTTGGTTCCGAACCAATGATCAATGGCGTACCGACACACCAGCCAGCTCACATCCTAAAAGAACGAAACTTTTACCGCGGTGTCTTGCTTATTCCATTGCTCGGCGCGATCGGGTTTATATTGATGGTAACTGTTGAGCCTTCACCAGCTACAAGTTTTCTTTTGCAATGGATTTTTTGTATCACGCTACTCGCAGTTGCGATTTGGTTACGGAAGAAAAACCGAAACTTTGGGCTAGGAATGATCCTGGGATGGGCGTTATTTGTGCTGTTTCCAATTGTTTGGATCTTACTCCTGGGGTTTTCGGGAAACCTGATGTAAAAATCTACCCATGACAAAACGATACCTATATATTCTTGTTACCACGGTTGGCCTAATAATACTCTACGGCGTTTTTGCAATCGTTGCCTACACCCAGTCGCTACAATCAGGCGCCGTGACCCACAAGGCTATTGGTCGCATCCAGGTTATTACGGTCAACTCTGTCCCAGCATGGGGGTTTCAAACCGATCGTAGCCTAGCACATCCATTGAAGCAAAAATTTCGTTTTGCCGATCTCCCAAGCGCTCGGCAGCATGATGGTCAGCGCGTTGTGATTGAGTATCAAATCCAAGATGTTATTGGGGGCGATTGGGGAATTGTCATCCAATTATTGAATATTGAAGAGATCAAGTAAGAAATAAACTATGAGTAATCAACAATGGTCGAATAATGTGAAAATTTTTAAAAACATCCGTGTTAATAATATGTTGACACTAGTCGGCCGTCTCGTTTCATTAGTATTAAGTATTTCGATTGGCGGAACGATTTTGGCCGAGAATATTTTTATCTTGATCGGACGGTCCTCATATTAACGAAATTCCTTAGGGCTTTTGACAGATCTTTTGTTGATCATGGTGAGCCTCATAACCGTCGCTATCATCGTGCGTAGTACATTGGTAAAAAGAGAAGCGGGAAAATTCATTCAAGCTAGCATCTTTGCTTTTTGGTTTTTTTGGATGGTTTTCATGGTTTGGATATAACTTGGACATAGCCCAAGGAGTATCTTGAACATAGTTTTCGTAAACGATAAGCTCTTTAGGTCAAAGCGCAAATGAAGATCTTGACAGTTGGTTTCAGAAGAGTAAACTAGAGACATAGAAATCGGTGGCTTGGTCGCTGACGGTGGAAAACCCGTTGGCCGTCGAGTCGCCGATTTTTTGACATGCGCAGATCGCGTATGTCGAAGCAAGCGACGTCACATCGACGTGTGCTTGTTGCACCTTACAGACCCTGAACCTGATTCAGGGTTACCAAAAGGAGTAGCGCCATGAAGCGGCTGGTCACGTTGCTTGTTTTGCTTGTCGCCACGTTGTTCACGTTCCCGTCGTTCGCGCAGGAACCGACCGTCACGAAGACGACCTGGGGCGCGCTCAAGACGAGGTTTGCACAGCCGGTGCCTACCCCCGCGGAGACGGTTCCGACTCAGACCATCTCGAGTGAGACTGGTCGCGCGATCGTACGGCCGGGAGCGGAGATGAGTGCGGTTCAGAACACGGGCTACCAGGCCTATCGGACTGACTGGCAGTGGGACTGGAAGGGGCCGCATTTCACGATCGTGTTCCGGATCCCCCATTCCACCTACGGGATTACTCGGTCCGCAGGCATCCCGACGTCCTGTTGCGAAGGCGGTCTGAACAACTGGATTCTGGCCCGCACGAATCTTGGTAACGGGTGGGATGACTGCCGGTTGATTATCCCGAAGACTCTGCGCATTCAGTACGGCTATCTGACGGACTGGGAATTTTCACGGTACTTCTGGCTCTGGACGACGTACTCCTACTAGTAATGGAGGAAACGACTATGCTAGTCGTTTCCTCCAGACTTTTTCTGCTATACTACATGTTAATCATATGATAAAAAAACTTCATGCTATTGTTCTCCCAATACTCACAATGAGCACGCTGGGGCTATTGCTTTCAGCATTTTCATACGATGGGTATGCACAACAACACCCAGAAATTCAACAAAGTCTTGCAGTGACAAATGGCGATCCGGTAGCTATTCAAAAGATCTGCAAAACCATTACTGCGCCAGGCCTGGCAAATTTTATGAGCGTGTTTGTGTCTAGTACTTTTTTACTGATTCTTATTTCTCTCCTGGTCTGGGCAAGTGGCTTGCGAAAGCCTTTGCCAAAATATTTACGACTGATACTTCTGATAGTAATTATCGTTGCAGGCATTTCCTTTACAGTAGTTCAAGTTTGGGAACCTGATTTCCCATTTATCATTTGCAATCTTGTAGCGTAGTCGTTTCGATTTCAGACGCACTTGTTTGACAGGATCAAGCGTGAACGTCTGATAGTATGTCAATATACTCTATGACCACACCAAGAAAACATTTATTTGGCCTTCTGATCCTGCTGGGATTTATTACATACTTTTCCCCGGGATTTATTCGCCAAGGAGCTGTCTATTGCGATAGTAAAACACCTTCTATTGAAAGTGTTTGCGCACATACAAAACTTTCTTCAGCCAACGGTGAATTCTATTTACGCTACCTGTCAGTGTGTGCAACTATGATTCTCGTTGCAATACTCGCGGGTCTTCTCTCAAGCGGTCATCCAAAAATGAAGTTGAAAATATACACAATTGCCATACTATTCGCCCTTACTTCAAGTGCCATATTAATTTTCAACCCGCCGCTCGTCATGATGACTACTGGAAACTCAGCAAAATATATACAGCATGCAAAAAGTTTTCAACTGGGAATAATTTCTCTTGTTGCACCTTTGATCGGACTTCTCGGTGGGCATCTTTCTTTTCGGTGGGTAGTGTACGAACACGGCAGTCATCAGTGAGCGAGGCAAAAAATCCGTCCTCATCTCCGCGCGATTGGTGGGCGGGGACGAAGACAGATCGCGGGCTTGGCGCCCAGCACCACAATCCTTCGGCTAGCTCAGGATTGAAGTGCTGGATAAGCCACCGCGCCGTATCGGCGCGGGGCAAGAAAGGATTTTTGTATGGACCTCAACAAGGTCACGTTGATCGGGAACATGGTTCGCGATCCAGAAGGGAAAACGCTGCCATCAGGTCAGCAGATTACTCGGTTTAGCTTGGCGACGAATTACGCCTGGCAAGACGCGAAAACGAAAGCGAAGCGAGAGGCCGTCGACTTCCATGACGTCATTGCTTGGGGCAAGCTTGGCGATATTGTTCGTCAGTACGTCAAAAAGGGAAGCAAGATCTATGTTGAGGGTCGTTTGGCGACGCGTAAGTATGTGACCCGCGATGGTGGAAAACGGAGTGTCAAGGAAATTGTCGCTGATAATATGATTATGCTTGGCCATCGAACTACCAAGGCGAAGGGCGGGGATTCAGTGAACACGAAACTCGTGAAAGAGGATGTTGACGTTGATGAGGTGGAAAACGACTAGTCGTTTTCCATGCTGAGCGCCGGAGAGAGGCGCGAAGCATCTCGGTAACGAATAGTCCGCCGCACCGTCCGCCAAGAAATTGGCTCGACCATTCCGATCCCTCCTCGTAGGGGGAGGGTCAAAGGGGAGGTCGGACGGTGCGGGGCTGCCCCCTCTCCGTCGTACCAGCACATTGGTCCCAGGAATCCGCTACTTTTTACTAAGTATCGGGAACCACCAATACTTTGTCTATCGGGATCAGTGGATCGGGCGATGGGGAGAGGGTAGGTATGTACTTATCCACTTGATCCCTCGCCCTTCGACAAACTCAGGATCTCGGGACAAGCTCGATTTTATGCACTTGACATTACTTTTTACCGGAGTAAAATACATGTACGAATCAGTGGCTTGGTTCTGAACTCTCTCCGAAACAGGGGAGAACAGTTCAGCGTCGAGCTGCTGGTTTTTCGTAAACCACACAGGTGAGAAAACCGCGGCTTGAACCGCTTGTTTTATGTGCTTGAGTTACGACAAACCTGGTTCGGGTTGTTCATTCCAATCCAAAAAGGAGGCGTTCGAGGTTGTAGTACCGTGGGAATAGACGTGATGGTCACATCGAGATGAGATTGTCTCATCTCAAAAACTCTTTGCTCGTTCTTCGAGCAGAAATGGAAATCGGCAATGAAAAAGCTGATGATGGTCCTGTCGCTCATCGTGCTGGCAACTATGTCAGTGTGGGTGAAACCAGCCGTTGCTGGAACTGACCAGACTCCAGACTACGCTGCCAATGCCACGCTGCAGCATGAAGTTCTCCGGACGAGCTGGGGTGCGGTCAAGTCGATCTACCGGGGTCTCACGCCGCTGACGTACACCACCACTCGTGCGGAGTCGACCGCAGCTGCCCTGCGGAAGTCGTCGATGCAGCCGTACTCGATCGGCTCGAGACGGTACTTTGTGCGGAACGAGTTCTGGTACTCGCTGAACCGTTCCTGGTTGACTAAGCCGGACGATACCGTCGGCCCTTCAGGTCCGAAGTCGAACTGGAACTGGTTGTCGACGGCGGCGGATGCGAATGCAAACGGCCTCCGCTATGCGCTCAACACCTTCCAGACCTGCGTCTCGGATGACATTCCGCCGGTCTGCAACTGTTGCCGTATCGACAAGCCGGGGCTGATGGCATCGCCGCAGAACACGGTCGAGTACTGGGTTAACTATCTCAGTGCCGATAGTTACGCGATGAGAGGTGGTTATGGTCGCGGGACGCAGTGCGTCGCGTTTGTGGCTATGTTGCTCTACCGAGCGACCGGGGGCAGTTACAAACTAAACTGGAGCTGGGCGGCTCACACGTCTACCAGCGATCAGTCAGCCCTGAGCGCTCAGGTAGGTGACATAGTCTACTACAACAACGGGACCGGGAATCAGCATATTGGTGTCTGCGTCACGAAGGATAGTGGCGGGATGACAGTGGGCGATTCCAATTACCTGGCGTATGAGACGATCGGCCGGCACTATGTGACCAACGCCCAGATCAACGGTACGAAGTGGCGTTGTGTCTCTGGCGCGGGTATCTGGTACTGATGGCGCCTTCTCATAAAGAGGGGAGCAGAGTATGATTTCTCTGTTCCCTATTTTCTTTTTTATTTGTATCATTGGTCAATTACGTATGAAAAATTTCATGGTCATCGTCGCGCTTATTGTCATCGGAGGTGGCGTTTGGTTTGGATTGAAAAATTTTTATACTCCAGTGACGAACACGAAACAAAAAAACAGCAATGCAAACGGTAATGTATCTACAGATGTAAGTCGAGCGTGGGATACAGTCGTTGCTCAGGCGGTCGACACGCAAGATTTCCCGTATAGTGGATTTACTTTTGCCATCCCAAAAAATATGACGAAGTCCGAAGGGGCAGGCGCGGTGTCTTGGTCATTTCCGGTGAGCTACCCAGACAGTCCGAGTTTACTGTTCATGCAGCACGAATTTGATTCAGCGGTCGAACTCGTTCAGTCGATAAAAGCCACTCTTCCCGCAGGTCAACGTATTGTTCGTGAAGGTAGCGAGCAAATCCATGAACAGCAGTGGCGCTATATCGAAGTGACGACCAATGTGGGTTACTCGATGACCTATTGGTATTCTGATCATCGCCCAACGGTAGAAATTGAATACAATCAGGGAAGAGGCGATGTGATGGCTATTTTAGATAAGGTGGTCAAATCAGCAGTAGTACAATAAACAAGTTTTCCACTTGACGCAGCTATTCCGTCAAGTACAATGAACATACGAACCAGTGGCTTGGCCCTCGACTTCGCTCGGGCTGACAACGTTCATACGTTGTTAACCTGACAAAGTGTCGAGAGTTGGGCCGCTGGTTTTTGCTTGCCCAGCACCACTCGTGAGTAGTTGGTGCTGTGGCATATCACCATGCTTGGTGAGGACTGACGGCTCAACGCAGAAAGTGGGCGTTGATAGTCGTGCTTTGTGTACGCCAAAAAAAGACCATCATGGTTCGTGACGCACATTACAATTCAAAAACCTCAGCACTCAAATTCAACAACTGGTGCGAGGGAAGGGAGGTGATCCAGAACGGCAGTTCGTCGCCCGTTTCACGGTAGCTCATCAAGAACACCTGAGGAGGTGATCCTCAGCGACCAAACCCTCTAGCTCCGTCATGGAGCAGAACAGGAAGTGTGCAATGAAGAAGTTTCTGGTGGTGGGGCTGGCGCTTGCGCTGGCACTGGTGCCGATGACGCTGACGAGCTGCGGGAAGGATAACCCCGTGCAGCCGTCGATCACGACTGAGCAGACCATTTCGCCGGCCGACACGATGTCGGGCCGGATCGGGAAGCCGGGCGTGGAGCCGAGTCGACTGCATCCCGACAACCGTATCGCCATTCAGTACGAGTGCTACTACGCGCTCCGTCAGAACTGGGGCTATATGTACTGGCAGTTGTCGGCGGATGGAACGGTCCAGCGCAGTAACTGGGCGTATCTACTGAGCGACCCGAATGCTCACAATGTCATCAAGGGCAATGACTGGTACGGGGTTAACGCTTCCCTCTGGACCGGGTGGCCGAGCTATTACTCGAACATGGACGTCTACTCATGGACGAGCTTGAATCGCTCCGGACAGAACACCGGCACGGTTCGTTCCCACGGCGGGCAGTGCCGGAGTTTTGCGGCACTGATCCTGTACCGCGCGGGTGTTCGGAATAGTAAGCTTCCGGCCTACGGCGGCTCGGCCAGACCGTACTACCAGATTCGTGTCGGTGACGTCATCGAAACGAATACGGTCAACGGCCACACGGCCATCGTAGTCGGTATCGTGGAAGGTGCCGCCGGGTCCTCGGTTCGGAAGGTGGTTGTCGTCGACTCGAACTTCATCGGCGACGAGGAAATCGGGATGCATGTCATCGCCGTGACGTCCGGGTCCGGAGTGGGCAACCTGGCGAATTACAGGGCTTTGAACCTCGGATACTGACGCCTTCACAGTCGCCGGGTACAAGGGTACTATACTCTTGTACCCGGTAATTTTTTCAATAACAACTCTATTCTCATTCATTCGGTATGAAAGCAAACACTTATATCCCTATCGGATTACTTCTATTATTGATAACCATCACCGGTGGAATTTTGTTATCCCAAAAAGAAGAGACACATTTAACTAATAATGTATCGTCTGACAAAAATGTCGAGTCGTTCAATAATATCAACACAACTGATCAGCGCGAACGTGGTCCAGCCGTCATAGCGTCGGGTAAGCAAATCCCTTATGAAAACTCTTTTTCCACTCCTGACACAAAAGGCTTCCGGAAATACTGCGTGAATGATTCAATTTGTTTTAAATACTCGACCTCCTTCTTTGCCTGCCCCTCGTCTCTGGATGAGGACACTGTCTACCTTATGGAAGGCGTTACGCAATGCGAAGGCCTCAATGACGCGCCAGTGTTTGTAGTTCAAAAGATACCAGCAGATGGCGAGACTGTGCCTACACCACCTGCATACACTACAATTTTTTTACCCCTGTCCTTTATACAAGATCAAGTGACTTCTGACGAAATCTATGGTAGCAAGAATAATCGAACGATTAGCTGCTTTAACACTAAATTCGACCGAGTCTGTAAGGTAACTCTATCTGACGGGTCGGCATATTCTTTACTTGGGAGCTGGTATAATCAGTCCGATGGTGTTGAGCTACGGGTTTCAATGTACAGAAATACATTCGACGCGATCGTTCGATTAATGATGGGGGACGGACAATGAAAAAAATAATTTACCTTGCAACCATTGGAGCTACTCTTTGTATTGCTCTGTTCGTTTTTGTGTTTACGCGGCAAACGGCAAAAACCACAGACAAATCGTTACATAGTAACACTACGAGTAATACGACTACACAAAAAGTATGGGGTTCCGAAAAAGATCTTAAAACGTCAACAGTTGAAAGTTTACCGGGGTATACAAAATATGTTAGCGAGAAATATGGTTTTTCGTTGGAACTTGATAAGAGTTTTTCGATGACGCATTTTCCCGGCGGAGAAAAGGCTGCGTATGCGGCTAGATTTAGTCGGCAGAATTTGAATACGGGGATTGAACGCAATCGAGATACATTGGTAGGATTTAATCCTAACCCAAGTGATGAAATTGTACTTGAGGTATACCCAAACAATAATAACCTCACGAATCTTGATAGCCAATCTCAGGCAACAATTCTCGATCAGTATATGTGGGATCGGGGAGTGCTCACGTCTGATGTACTGACACTGAACGGTCAACAGGTTTTTCGTACCGTACAACGAGACACAGATGCTTGGCCGTATGGCTATTACTATCTCTTTATTACCCCGAAATATCTCATTTCCTTCGGATCCGCCGATATTTCTGATGCGGACATGCAGAAAGCCCTCACTAGCTTTTCTCAGTAGCAGAGGAAATTCTTGGAGCAATTTTCGAGGCTGATAGCACAAGGGCTATCAAGTTGCGCATTTAGACCAAATCTGCTATAGTAGCGGTGGACTTTTTATACATCCACCGTGACGGAATTTTCTCGCGGGAAATCGACAATTTATCAGGGTAGCAAAAAAACCCAATCCACTGGCCGTGGGTTTGTTTTCTGTCAGAGCCTATGATTGGCTGGCTGTTAATCGTGATCGCCCTGGCTGAAGTTTGGCTGGGCTTTTGGTTCCTAACGAAATACCAGAAAAACCAGGCGACCATGTGGTATGGCTTGTTTTGCTTCGCGGTTGCCCTATATGTGGGGGCGAACGGGCTTGGGTATCTTGGACAGTGGATCAGTGGCGACACCGCCGAGCACTTGGCTTGGACCGGGGGATTGATGACTGCGGTGCTGTTCTTACCCTTTAGCTTTTCCTTCCCTCTACCGACGAGGGGAAATCATGAGCTCGTTCCCTGGGTACTGTGGCCAGCGGCGATCTTCATTCCAGGGCTCCTGCTGACCGATATTTTTGTCGCTCGTTCAAGTATTGTTGCCTTCGGCCCTGGGTACGCGACAGCAACCGGCGAGTTGTTCTGGCTCCTGATCGTCGTTTTCGGGCTGTATTGGCTGTGGTCGTTGGTGAACTTGGTGCGCGCCTGGCGGCGGGCCGACGGGTTGCATCGTCGAAATACCCAGCTGGTGACGATCGGTATCGTGGTCTCGCTTGTGGTTTCGGCGGTGTTTGATATCGCCTTGCCGTTGAATGCGGCCACGAAATACGGTTTTATTGGATCGTTGTTTACCTCGGTTTGGCTGTGCTTGACCGGATATATTTTGGTGAAGAAATGAAAGAACTCGCAATCATTGCAACGTATCTGATTGGACTAGGAGAAGTTCTCCTCGGATTGTTTTTTTGGAAAACGAATGGAAACCAAATTATTCGAAAGATACTTGGTTTCCTTGCGATCGTAACAGGCGCATGGGTACTCTCAACCGTTGGCGCTGCGTATACTGAAAATGCTACGGCGCAAAACCTATTACCTCGACTGACATACGCCTTTGGAGTTTTCATGGTAACCGCCGTTTTGCTTTTTTCTCTCCTTTTTCCATTACCAATAATTCGTATAGATCGCTTTCATATTTTTCTGCTCTTTATCCCGGCCATTATTTTTTCTTTCGAGATTTTTGGAACGAATACTGTCCTCAATTATTACGTTTCCTCCTCAACATTTCAGGGCGCCTGGCACGGCGGTCCGCTCTTCCAGTATTACAATATATACCTTATCGCACTGTATACACTGGCTATTGGAATATTGTTATACCGATTGAGAAAAGCTGATGTCACATATCGTCACACCCTTCTGCCAGTGGCTTTGTCCTTTGTCCTAGGGGGTCTTCCGGGAGTCATTAATGACCTGATCATTCCTTTGTTTACGGGGTATGCTAAAGATCCTCTGTACGGCACCTCAGCGACACTTGTATGGCTTGGCGTAACTTCCTATATTGTGTTGAAGAAATAATATGGAAATGAAAACCTTTTTACTTACAGCCACCTACCTTGTTGGGATTGGGGAGTTAATCCTCGCAATTTTCTTTTGGGTGACGCACTCGAAGAGTGAAATTCGGAAGGTGATGGCGTTGTTGGCTTTGAGTACGGGGTTGTGGGTGATTTTCAGCGGCTTGTTGGCCTACAGCCTAGAAGCATCTCTCATAATCAATTCCTTTGTGTATGTTTTTGGAATTTTTTTACTTACGTCACTAGTCCATTTGGCCATTGTATTTCCACTTCCGCTAGTTCATTTGGATAGACTTCATAGAACATTGATGTATTTGCCCGCAGCACTATTTTCAATAATCGCTCTTACAACACGAACTATAGAGTTGGATTATGTTGCCTCTACAACAAACGTAGGGAGGGTAGTCGCAGGACCTCTACTCCCTTTTTACAATGTGCTTTTACTCTCTCTCTACTTATTAGCAGTAGGACTGCTATTCAAGCAATCAAAAAGAAACGATGGGTTAAACGGCAAAAATGTTTTTTTAGTCCTTTTGTCTGTGATCATCGGTGGATTGCCCGCGGTATTTATCGATCTGATTTGGCCTATTTTTTCCCCCGACTTTGTTCCAAATTTCCTTTATGGCGTTCTTAGTTCAGTGATTTGGTTTGCCACTACAACTTATATTGTTTTGAAAAAATAATGCCCTCCATTTTTTTGAAAGCATTGGTAAAGAGTCCTTTCTTTGGGGGGATAAATTTAAGATTAGCAGAAAGAAGTGTCTATAAAAATTTTACTTTCTACACAACTTCAGAGCATGACGAGTTAGAAGAAATTTATAGAATTCGTTACAAAGTTTACTGTGAAGAATATAGATACTTAGACTACAGAGATTACCCAAATAAAAGAGAACAAGATATTTTTGATCGTCACTCCATTCATCTTGTAGTAAGACATAATTCAGGAGATCTCGCTGCAACAGCTAGGCTTATTCTCGGTTCAGATGATGGATTGCCCATACTCAGAAATTTCGAAATTGATTATCGTCTTCAACCAGTTGATGTAAATCAGGTCGCAGAAATTTCTAGATTAATAGTCGCAAGAAATTATCGAAGAAAACACCTACTTCTAGTATTAATTAAGGGCATTTATTTGCTGGTAAAAGAAAGACACTTAAACAATATTTTCTGCGTCTTAGATGATAAGCTAACACCGAACCTCGAAGAGTTTAATATCCCAATTACACGCATTGGGAAATCCAAAATATTTCAAGGCATTACAGCTCCTTATGTAATCCATGTTAATGAGTTTGAAGAAAAGATGTACGAAAAAAATAGATCACTATTAAAATTTTTATCTAATGGCTCCCTTTCTCCTCATGGGAAAGATTATAGGTATTCTTTGCATTAATCATGTTAGACTTTTTGCGAAAAAAAAATCAGCAAATCAATAAATATGGTCTAGATGGCAGAATTTTTGGAATTCTATACTTTGGAACCTGGCCCGTTTTCTATGCTCTAATGGCTTGGCTAGTTGTGGGGGTAGCACTGAAGGTCTCGACTTTTGAGATTATTGTACGAGCTGGATTAACTCTCATAGTATTCCTAGTGCCGTATATCTATGTTTTCTTTTTTGCAAAAAAACTGCCGTCATATGTATATTTAATTTTTTTGGTACTCGTTATAATTGGCATCTTTCGTATTTTTAACAGACTATAATTTACATGTACCTATTGTCAGTTCTTTTTGTCTCGGCTTCAATTATTTTTTTAGGATTCTTAATTCTAAACAGAAATCACAAATCCAAAATAAATATTTCTTTTTTCTCCCTCGCGATATCCTTGGCAATTTGGGCAATTGCTAACTATTTGGTTGACTTTGATCCGAATAGGTCGCTTTTTTGGGCAAAAATGACTTTTCTTGGACCGGTACTAATGATTCCATCTATACTTTTTTTTAGCTATCTCTTCCCGTTTGGTGTTAACCCAAGAAAACCAGTATTGGTATTTTTTTTAGTGGGATTTATTGTTTTGTTGCCAACTATTTTTTTTGGATACCTTGTTGAATCTGTAGATAACACAATCTTTCCTGCAAAGTTAACTTATGCGCCAGGGTACTATTTTTTCTTACTATATTTCTTTGGAGGAATAATTTTTTCGATTTACAGTTTTATTAGAAAATATTTAAGCTCCTCGGGGTTAGTTAAGCAACAGATAAGGTACGTTTTTGCTGGAGTCGCAATTACCGCTCTTTTTGGCATTATTACTAATATTTTACTGCCGGTAATCGGGATCGGTAGTCTGGTTGCCCTTGGACCGCTCGGCACACTTTTTCTCGTTGTATTAGTTAGTTACGCAATTGTAAGGCATAGGCTACTAGATATCCGTCTAGTCGCCACACGTTCATTAATCTATGGTTTGCTGTTGACCCTCGTCACACTCTCTTTCGTTTTTATTACGTTTACCTCCGCGCGTTTCTTTGAAAAGAGCCAAGTTAGTCAAAATTCAATAGCCTTCCTCGTCGCCGCTCTCATCGTCTTCGGCCTTGATCCACTCAAGCGGCTTCTTTCACGAGCAACCGACAAAGTCTTTTTCAAGGCAAAGATTGATTATCAAGCGATTCTCCGCAAACTTTCCGAAACCCTCAGTTTCGAACTTGATCAGACAAAACTGATTACCGATCTGCGGACGACCCTAACCCAAGAGCTCAAAATCAAGTTTGCGGCGACGCTCCTGCGCCGAACTTCGCATGGCGGCACGGATCGGTTTGAGGCCTTGCCGGAACTTTTGGGCAAATACCCAAACATGGTGCTCCAAAACGAGAGTCAGCTCGTGCATTATCTCCGCGAGCACCGTCATCCGGCCATTTATGAATCGCTTGAGCGGAAAATTGACGATACGAAAGAAGAGCTACGCGGACCGTTGCTTGCGTCGAAAGAAGAATTTGAAAAGCTTGGAGCGGCCTTAATTGCGCCGGTCTACGCGCAAGATCACTTGATTGCCGTACTTGTCCTCGGGTCTAAACTCTCTGGGGATACGTTCTCCAACGATGACGTGAACTTGATTGAAGTGCTGTCGCCACAAATTGGATCAGCGATTCAAAAGGCGAACCTCTTCGAAGAAGTTCGGGAGTTTGGTGAAAATTTGAAAGTGAAAGTAAAGGAAGCGACCGAGAAGCTCGAAGATCGGAATGTCTCGTTGCAAACCCTGCAAAATATTACCAAAGAAGTCACGCGAACACTCGATTTCTCCCAAGCCGTCCAAAATATCGCCAATAGCGTCGCAACTGAGCTTGGCTATCTGGGCGCGATTCTAGTCTTCCTCGACCAAGATGGTCGGACGGTTCGGGCGCGCGCAATTACCGAAACACCGCTGACTAAGAAGGCGATGCGATTATTGCCGTTGCGGTTTGATACGTACCACAGCGATATCATGGATCCGGCCTCTAACTCTTTAGGGCATCAGGTTATTCGCACTGGAGAAATAAAAATCACGGACTCGATGAGCGACGTTCTCTCGCCGCCGCTGCCGAAAATTATATGTGCGAGTATCCAAAAACTGATGGGCCTGAAATCGATGGTTTTAGTACCGATCATTTCGGAATCAAGGACCATCGGGGTGATTGAGATCGGTTTGCAAAAATCTATCCACGACATCACCCCACAAGAAATCGCGACGATGCAATCGATGGCCGACGAACTCGGGATTGTGTCGCGGAACTTAACGCTTTTCTCGCAATTGAAGGAAACGAACGGACAGCTCGAAGTTGCGAACAAGCATCTTCAAGAACTCGACCGTGCGAAGTCAGAATTTGTGTCGATCGCGTCCCATCAACTCCGAACGCCAATGACCGGGATTATGGGCTATCTGTCGATGATGACCCAGGGAGATTTCGGGAAGATGAAACCCGATCACCTGAAAATTCTGACCGATTTATTAGCTGAATCACAGCGGATGATTCGCTTAATTAACCAGTTCTTAAACGTCTCAAAAATCGAGGCGGGCAAGTTCACATATACAAAAGTGCCAGTCCAGTTTGAAGATTTAGTGGTGCGTGAAATTAAGGAAGTAACGAAAGCGGCGAACGATAAGGGTTTGAAAATTCTCAATAAGCTTCCAAAAACACCCTTGCCGAAAGTTATGGTTGACGCCGATAAAATTCAAGATGTCATTCTTAATTTGATCGATAACGCCATCAAATATACCGATAAAGGTTCAATCACCCTCACGGCCGAACTGGAAGACGAGCGTATTCATTTCCGCGCGAAAGACACCGGTATTGGTATTAAGCCGCAGGACGCGACGGAGTTGTTTAACAAGTTTGTGCGCGGGAGCGGGATCGCCCAAATCCATCCTGATGGATCGGGACTTGGTTTATTTATTGCGAAATCCATTATCGACGCCCACGGCGGGCGGATTTGGGCCGAGTCGGATGGTGAAGGAAAGGGGAGTACCTTCCAATTTATTCTACCCTTGGTCCCGCATGCTGACGCGCCCGAGGCACATCCGCATCAAGCGGCTGCGCACGTGGTTAGCCCTCGTTCATAATTACCCTACGTCTATGGCCACTCGCATCTTGCTGATCGAAGACGAACCAATTATTTCCTCGCTCTATACCCTGATGTTAACAAAGTCAGGTTACGAAGTGAACGCCGCGCTTGATGCGCAAACAGGGGAGGAGCAAATCATTGTTAACCGCCCGCACGTGGTCCTCTTGGACCTCCTGATCCCAAAGCATCCGAAGGGTGACACCCATGGCGAGAATTATCACGAGCCCACGGGTTTTGAGATTCTTCGGCTGGTAAAAAATACGCCGTCGTTATCAATGACGCGAGTCATTATTCTTTCTAACCTTGATTCGGATGAGCATGTTCGGACCGCGAAAAAACTCGGGGCCGATCGGTATTTGGTGAAGTCAAACCTCGACCCACACGACTTGCAGCAGCAGGTTGAAGAGGTCTTACATCAAAGCACGTTTTCGGAGTAAGCATTTTACGAGGCCCTAAAACACCACGAGCCCAAGCATGGCCCCGTGGTGTTTTACGTTTATTTATGGCTCTAATCGTTTGACGCCGCGGAACAGGAACATTGCCTCACGGACATTATCAATACCGAGCAATTTCATAATCATCCGGTTCGGGCCCATCCCATAGCCGCCGTGCGGGGGACATCCGAATTTAAAGAAGTTGAGATAGAACTGGATTTTTTCAATTTCCATCCCTTTTTCCTTGGCCTGGGCCATCAACACGTCATAACGATGTTCCCGCTGGGCCCCGGTCGTAATCTCGAGTCCACCCCAGAGTAAATCAAAACTCTTGGTGGTGTTCGGATCTTTTTCATCGCGCATATGATAGAACGGACGAACTTTGCTGGGGTAATCCGTAATGAACACAAATTCATGACCTTCTTTCTCAAGAATATATTGGCAGATCGCCTTTTCTTCTTCCGGCGCAAGGTCGCCGTCCCGTTCGTCCGGAATGCCGAGGTCGGCCAGAATTTTTTTGACTTCAATCATCGTCAGTTTTGGAAACGGAACGGTTGGGACAACGAGATCGCGGCCGAACAGTTCCTTGATCTGCGCGCCGTAGACATCTTTCACCTTTTGCAAAGCGTAGGCGATGACTCGCTCTTCTTCGGCCATCACGTCATAATGTGAGGTGACATAGGAAATTTCCGCGTCGTACCCGGTGAATTCCGTCGCATGCCGGGAGGTGAAGGATGGTTCGGCTCGGAAAACAGGTCCAACTTCAAAGACGCGCTCAAACCCAGCCGCCATAGCCATTTGCTTGTAGAATTGCGGCGATTGGGCGAGATAGGCTTTGCGTTCGAAGTATTTGACCTCAAAGACTTCGGAGCCAGACTCACTGGCGGTCGCGATGAGTTTTGGCGAATGGATTTCCAAATACTTATTATTGACCCAGTACTCGCGGAAGGCCGATTCCATGAGGGTCCATACCTTGAAGGTCAGGGTATTTTTTGGTTTCCGTAAATCGATCCACCGCCAATCAAGACGGGAGTTGATGTTCGTTTCCTCCTGCCCCTTTTCAATCACTGGAATTGGGAGTTCTGGATCGGCGTGGGAGAGCAGCGTGACCGTATCGACGGCAATTTCAAAACCGCCCGGTGCTTGTTTTTCTGCCTTAGCCGAACCGTGGATCGCGACAACTGATTCAACGCTGAGCTCACTGACAACTTTGAGAGCTTCGGCTTTATCTTTAAACACGACCGCTTGAATCAGGCCGGTGATATCGCGGATCAATAAGAATTTAATACTGCCTTGATCGCGGATGACTTGGGCAAAGCCGCGGATGATGATTGGTTCGCCGAGGTGGGCGCCGACTTCGTTGATCGGGAGGTATGTTTCCATAGACGATAGGTGGTTAATAAAGCAGCGCCCTGACGAAAGAATCAATCGGATGATTGAGGCTTTCGTAAGGGCGCAGGGCGCGCGGTACCACCTTACTTTGCCGAGCTTGGCTCGGCCTTATGACCGTCTTACAGCGGCTCAACGCGATTACGGGCGTATCCCGGAGAGATCTACCTTCCTGAATGACCAGGAACTCTGCTCTCGGCTCGGCTGGGTCAACAGCGTCATCGCCTTTCAATTTGTGTGTTGAGCATAGCACAGGCTCGTACGTCCAGCAACTCGCGTGGGTTTGAATATGGTATACTTTGAGCAAATGAAAAAAACACATCAACGAACTTCTATTGTCATTTTGGGCGGCGGGTTTGCAGGGTTGGCGGCTGCCTTGGAGCTTGAGCGGCGACGGGCCAGTCGAGCCTTTAATGTCACGCTCATCGATAAAAATTGCTATCATTTGTATCATGCGCTGTTGTACGAGATTGCCACCGCGGCGGTTGATATTACCGAGCAAGATCTTCTCGCGTTACAAAGCGGTGTTTGTATTCGCATAAAAGCGCTGCAAGATATTTTTCTCAAAAAAAATATTTATGTCTTGCAAGACGCCGTTACCAGCATTGATGTGACAAAAAATCGCGTTAAGGTCGCGCAGGGTGGTGAAGTTCGGTATGATGAACTCGTTGTGGCGCTTGGTAGCCAGTCGAATGATTTTCATATTCCGGGGCTGGCTGAACATAGTGTCAGTTTGAAAGAGTTACCTGACGCGTTGGCAATTCACTTGCGGATCGATCAGCTATTGCGAACGGTGCGCCCCGGCGAGGTAAAAAAAATTCTGATCGGCGGTGCTGGAGTCTCCGGCGTGGAGGTGGCCGGTGAGTTACGTCATTATATTCTCCGACTCGGTCGAGAGGGGCGGCTTGTGCCTCAGCAATTTGAGGTGCACCTGCTCGAAGCGGGACCGACAATTCTGCCTGGGCTGTCCGCCTGGGCCCAAGCGCAGGCGCTACGTCGTTTACAGTCGCTCGGTGTTGTCGTGACGACCGGTCGCCCGATCATTGGCGTTGGTCCTCGCCAGGTGATTCTCAAAGATGGAACGACACAGGGTTTTGATCTCTTGGTCTGGAGCGGCGGTATTCAGGGCCACGCGGTGTTGGCGACCATGGGACTACCATTGATTGGGAAGCGCCAAATCGGCGTGTCCGATGCCTTGACTGTTCCTGGGCATGATCACGTGTCGGTCGTCGGAGATAGCATGTTTTTTCTCGATCACGCGACGGAGCGGCCGGTGCCACAGGTCGCGCCAGCCGCGGTTGCGCAAGGGCGACTCGTGGCGCGTAATATTGTGGCGCGGATGGATGGGCGCCCACTGCAACCCTACATTCCGGTCCAAAGCGGGTATGTTTTTCCGATCGGGGGGCGATGGGCGGTCAGTACCATTGGTTTCCGCGCCAGTGGGTTTGTCGGTTGGATGATGCGGAAGTTTGTTGACCTACGGTATTTTTTTTCGATCGTCAGCTTTCGTAACGCGTTT
Organism: uncultured Gammaproteobacteria bacterium; assembly: GCA_964349465.1. GTDB lineage: Bacteria > Patescibacteriota > Patescibacteriia > SBBC01 > CAIJZX01 > CAYGGC01. The sequence continues at coordinate 50,865 of CAYGGC010000002.1, read as the reverse complement.
CGAGTCTGGTATCGCGGCGGCCGCGCCTATCTTCGGAATGATTGATTCGGTTGCGTAGCGTCGAAAAAAATGGCGTGGTATACTTTCATCGTATGCGACTTCGAGATATCCGAAAAATCAATGTTCGAGGAAAAAGCGTTCTAGTTCGCGTTGATTACAATATTGCGCTGGATGGCCGTGGTCGGCCACGCGACTTGACGCGGATTGTTCAAACTGTCCCGACAATTGCTTGGCTAGTGAAACATCAGGCGATAGTCATTCTCGTTAGTCATCGGGGACGGCCGGACCGGCGATCGGCGGCTTTGAGTTTACAACCCTTTATTACCCCGTTACGTCGATTGCTGAAGCGCCCTGTGATGTTTGTGCCAGACGCTATCTGGTCCGAGTCGGTGACAAAAAAACTTTTGACTCTTCAGCGAGGCCAGGTCGCGCTCTTGGAAAATATTCGTTTTGAACCAGGCGAGGCGGCGAATACCGTGCGCTTGTCGAAACGATTGGCCCAGTTCGCGGACGTTGTTGTGAATGACGCGTTTGCCGATTCCCATCGTGCTCATGCTTCGATTGTCGGGGTGGCGCGGTACCGACCAGCCTACGCTGGCCTGTTGGTTCAGCAAGAAGTGGCGGCGCTATCGAGGTTGCAGAAAAATCCAGCCCGACCATATGTTGCGATTCTCGGTGGCGCAAAAATTTCGACAAAGCTGCAACTCGTCCAGACGCTCTTGCGTCGCGCGGATAAGGTGTTATTAGGTGGTGCTTTAGCAAATACCGTTCTACAAGCGGAAGGGCTGGCGATCGGTAAATCCTTATCAGAGCCAACCATGCTGCGTGCCGCGCGTGGCCTAACCGTTCGAAATAAACACCTGACGATTCCTTGTGATGTCGTGGTGGCGACCTCGCTGCAGGCGAAAGCACGGCGGACGGTCCGAGCGGTTGGCGCGGTTCGGGCGGGCGAACGCATTTATGATATTGGCCCTGATACCGTGACGATGTATCGCCGCATCCTCCGCACCGCGAAAACCATCGTTTGGAATGGCCCAATGGGGCTCTACGAGGTCCCGCCGTTCGATCACGGCACGCGACGGGTGGCGCAAGCTGTTGGCGCGAGTACTGCCAAAAGCTATGTCGGCGGCGGGGAGACGATTGATGCGCTAAAAAAGACCAAACAAGATCGCCGGGTGACATGGTGTTCAACGGGCGGTGGGGCGATGTTGGAGTTTCTCGAAGGAAAACATTTACCAGGTTTATTGGCAGTGGCTGAATAACGTTATGCGCATCTCTTCAATTACTAGTCGACAGATTCTTGATTCACGGGGGAAGCCGACGCTCGAAACAGCGGTTCATCTTGATATTGGAGTGAGTGGTGTGGCCGCTGTTCCATCTGGCGCCTCAACCGGCAGTCACGAAGCGCTAGAATTGCGCGACGATAACCCGAAGGACTACAACGGTCAGAGTGTCCGCAATGCGATCAGCAATGTCGTCGGGCCGATTGCGAAAGCTCTCCATGGATTTGATATCCGGGACCAACGAGCGATCGACCAGTGCATGCTCGAGCTTGATGGCACGGTCAATAAATCGAAACTGGGCGCGAATGCAATTTTGTCTGTATCGATGGCCGCCGCTCGGGCTCATGCGGCGCTCGAAAAGCAACCACTGTACGCGAGTTTACAAAAAACGTTTGGATGGCCGGAGATTCAGCGTAAAAAACTTCCTCGCCCAATGATGAATGTTTTGAATGGCGGGCGACACGCGGATAATGGACTAAAAATCCAGGAGTTTATGGTTATTCCTGACGGCCCAAGCGCGGCGATTCGGGTAGCCCGTGGGGTTGATGTTTATCAAACCCTCGGTCGTGTCTTGCGCGAAAAAAAACTTTCAACGTTACTGGGCGATGAGGGTGGCTTCGCGCCAACCTTACCAAACGATCGAGCGGCGCTTGATTTGGTTATGACGGCCGTCCAGACGGCTGGATACACGTTGCCGAAGCAGGTTGCTCTCGGGCTTGATCTGGCCGCTTCTGAATTCTACGATCCCGCGACGGCCCGGTATGCCTTCGGAGAGACGACCGGTGGCTTAGCGAGTGTGGGCATGATTGGGACATTATTGGAGTGGCTCAAAGCCTACCCGCTGATCTCGATTGAAGACCCATTGGCGGAGGATGATTGGAGTGCTTGGACCGAGCTAACCGGGGCCGTGCCGAAGGCAACGATGGTTGTGGGTGACGACTTATTTGTCACGAACGCCAGTCGGTTGAATCGTGGTATTGAAGCGAAGGCGGGCAACGCGATATTAATCAAACTCAATCAAATAGGAACGGTGAGTGAAACAGCCGATACAATTCTCCGCGCCCAAGAAGCTGGGTACACCGTGGTTATTTCACATCGCTCCGGGGAAACATCCGATGCGTTTATCGTCGACCTCGCAGTCGCGTCGAGCGCGCCGTTCTTGAAGGCCGGGGCGCCGGCCCGCGGTGAGCGCGTTGCGAAGTACAACCGCCTACTTGAAATTGAAGAGGAGCTCGCCTCATGAGCCAGCCTGGTCCGGTTGTATTGGCGGTGCTTGATGGCTGGGGAATTGCCCCGCCGAGTCCCGCTAACGCCATTACTCAAGCGAAGACGCCTGTCCTCGATAGCTGGCGTGGCCAATGGCCGATGACCGAGCTTTACGCCAGCGGTGTTGAGGTTGGATTAAATCCGGGGCAAGATGGAAACTCGGAAGCTGGCCACATGAACTTGGGTGCCGGTCGAGTTGTGCCGCAAGAAAGCGTCCGAATTTCTAACGCCATCAATAACGGTACCTTTTTTCGGAACCCAGCTTTTCTCGCGGTGCTGCGTCACGTTCGTAAACATCAGTCGCGGCTGCATATTATGGGGATGCTTGGGAGCAACGAAAGCGCTCATGCTGATCCAGATCACTTATTGGCGCTATTGATGTTTGTCCAAAATCACAAAATCCAAGACGTGAAACTGCATTTATTCACCGATGGACGCGACTCACCGCGATTTTTTGCGCGGGAAATGTTAACGAAGATGGTTCCGTTTTTTGGTGATGCGCACGTCGCGACATTGATGGGTCGTTTTTACGGAATGGATCGGAATAAAACATGGGAGCGAACCCAGCTTGCGTACGACGCCATTACCCAAGGTCGCGGGGAGCACCAAGCCGATGATGCGTTAGCCGCAGTAGGGCAAGCGTATAACCGAGGCGAAAGCGATGAATTTATTAAGCCCACAATTGTTGATGGGTACGATGGGATGCATGACGGTGACGCGATTATTTTTTTCAATCTTCGGTCGGACCGAGCCCGTCAAATTTCGAAAGCCTTTGTTCAACCGGACTTTGAGACGGCCAATGCGGCCACGAAAGCTTTTCATCGATCTCGGGTTATTCGTGATCTGCTGTTCGTGACGATGACTGATTTTGGTCCAGATTTAGGGGACCTCCTGAGCGCCTTCCCAGCCTTGACTATCAACGATACGTTGCCGATGGTGTTACGGAATCATCGACAGCTCTACATCGCCGAAAGCGAAAAGTACGCCCATGTGACGTATTTCTTCAACGGTGGGTACCCGGATCCGGTTGGCGGAGAACACCGTGAAATGATTCCATCCCCGCCAGTCAAATACTATGACCAACTTCCGGCCATGAGTACGGTGGCCTTGACCGACCGGGTGTGTGGCGCCATCGAAAAAAAAGAATTTGATGTCATCGTCATGAATTTTGCGAATACCGATATGGTGGCTCATACTGGCAACTTAGCCGCTGGAATTCAGGCGATGGAGGCAACCGATGCCGCGCTTGGGCGTATCGCTGCGGCGGTCACGGCAGTCAACGGCGTGCTTGTTGTCACTGGTGATCATGGGAATTTGGAAGAGATGAAAAATCTCAAAACCGGTGAGGTTGATACTGAGCATTCGGCCAATCCGGTGCCGCTGTGGCTCGTGGGACCAGCAGTGAAGGCCCGGACTCTCCGATCTGGCGGTCGATTAGCCGATGTCGCGCCGACCGTTTTGGCAATCCTGGGGCAGCCGCAACCGGCTGATATGACGGGAAAAAGTTTGCTCGCATGACCACGCCGAAACGTCATCCCGCGGTATTACTGATCCTCGATGGGTTTGGTGTCGCACCACCCTCGCGGGGGAATTGTATCGCTCTTGCGAAAACGCCGGTCCTCGATCGACTCATTGAGCAATATCCGGCCATGACGTTGCAAGCGGCCGGGGATGCGGTTGGTTTGCCATGGGGCGAAATGGGGAACTCAGAAGTTGGCCACCTAACGATTGGGGCGGGTAAGGTTATTTACCAGGATTTGCCGCGGATTACGCGGTCGATTATGGATAAGTCGTTTTTTACGAATCCGGCCTTTGGGCAAGCGCTGGAGAATGTGAAAACCGCGTCCAGCACGTTGCACATCGTCGGTATGTTTAGCGCGGCTGGGGTACATAGTTTTGATGAACACGCATTCGCGCTTTTGGAACTGTGTAAAAAGTCTAAAGTGAAGCGCGTTGTGATTCACGTTATTCTTGATGGACGCGATAGCCCGTACAACAGCGGCGCGACGCTGGTCGCAAAATTACAGAAAAAAATTGTGACGATTGGTATCGGCGAGATCGCGACGATTAGCGGTCGATATTATGCTATGGATCGTGATAATCACTGGGATCGGATCGCTCCCGTGTATGCGGCGATGGTTCAAGGTGACGGCCCAACCGCGACCGACCCAATCGCGGCGATTGAGGCGAGTTACGCGAAGAGTGTGTATGATGAACAAATGGTGCCGACCGTGATCGTCCATGATGGGCAGCCAGTTGGTACGGTTGGTGACGGCGATAGCATCATCTTTTTTAATTATCGCTCCGATCGCGCCCGAGAATTAACGAAAGCATTTACCTTGCCTGGTTTTGAGAAATTTGATCGGGGCGCGTATCTGAAAAATTTGGTTTTTGTGACGATGACCGAATATGAAAAAGATTTACCCGTGACGATCGCTTTTCCACCTGAAAAAGTCATTACCCCATTAGCAAAAGTTTTTAGCGATGCTGGCTTAAAACAGGTGCACGCCGCCGAAACCGAGAAGTATGCGCACGTCACATTTTTTTTCAACGGTGGCGTCGAAAGCGCCTGGCCTGGTGAAGAACGAATTTTGGTGCCGTCACCTTCGTTGGCATCCTATGATCAAAAACCTGAGATGAGCGCGCGGGCGGTGGCGGATCGAGTGATCACGGCACTGAATACCGGTACCTATAGCTTTATGGTCGTCAATTTTGCCAACCCTGATATGATTGGTCATACTGGAAACATTCCGGCGACGATTAAAGCTGTGGAAACAGTGGACACATTGATTGGTCAAATTGTTGAGGCAACGTTAGAGGTGAATGGTTTTGTGATGATTACGGCTGATCACGGGAACGCTGAAGATAAAATTGATGGCCAGACCGGCGCGGTTGGAAAAGAACACTCCGCAAACCCGGTGCCATTATTTGTTATCGCGGACGACCTGCCCGCATCTTTGGTTGAACGCTTTCGCGCGCCCATGCGCGATCTTTCATCGTTAACGCCGGTTGGAGTATTGGCCGACGTCGCGCCCACGTTACTCGGCTTAGCCGGTTTGCCGATTCCTCCCGAAATGACTGGTCATAATATTTTTGAAAACTATGTCTAATATACCCATCGAAATTTCCGCTCGTCACGTGCATCTGTCGGCTGACGCTTGGCAAAAAATTTTTGGAGAACAACCGATGACGGTTGGAGCGACGATTTCTCAACCCCCGCAATTCCTCGCTGCTGAACGCGTTACCTTGCGTGGACCGAAAGGGGAGTTGGGGCGCGTTGGAATCGTTGGACCGGTCCGGACGTATACCCAGGTTGAGCTAGCAGCCACCGATGCGCGCAAGCTTGGCTTAACGCCACCTTTGTCTGAATCGGGAAAGCTTGAAGGCGCGGCGCCCGTCACTATCATCGGACCACAAGGTTCGATCGAAGTCCCGGCCGCGATTCTCCAGCGTCGCCATATTCACGCCCACCCAAAAGATTGTGAATCCTTTGGACTTCACGAAGGTCAAGAAGTTTCGGTCCGCATTGATGGGCCACGGGGCGGCGTTCTTGAATATGTACTAGTCCGCGTCCATCCTGATTTTTCTTGGCGATTACATCTTGATACGGATGAAGCAAACGCGCTGGGCGTCAGCGCAACGACAACTGGAGAAGTGCTCCAATCATGAATCTCCTCGTCCTTAACGCCGGTTCATCGTCACTCAAGTTTGCCGCCTGGATCGGCGGACGCCTTGTTTGCCGTGGTCAGGTTGAACAGATTGGCGGCGCGTCGCGTCTCCATATCAATCGCCGTGTTCAAAAGATCAAAGCTCCGACGAGTACCGTTGCCCTTCGCGTTATCGCTAGTGAACTTGAGCGACAAAAATTTGTTCCATCGGTTGTCGCACATCGCGTGGTTCACGGTGGTCCAAAATTTTCTCAGCCGATTCGAGTCACGGCGGCCGTGGAACGAGCCCTCGCGAGTTACACACCTTTAGCGCCGTTGCATGTTCCACGGAATCTTCAGGTTCTGCGGGCGGGGCGACAACGGTGGCCACAGGCGGAGGTGTGGGCGGCTTTCGATACAGGCCTCTTTCACGAGCTACCCGCGGCCGCTCGAAATTACGCCTTACCAATTGCGGTCACAAAAAAATTTAACATCCGAAAATATGGATTTCACGGAATTTCTCACGCCTGGGCGCTTGAACAAGCGGCGAAGCGACTGAAGATTCCGCGGTCGGCGAGGACGATGATTACTATTCATCTTGGGGCCGGGGATAGTATGACGCTGTGGAAGCATGGACACCCCGTTGATACGTCCATGGGTTTTACTCCGCTCGAGGGGTTAACAATGGCGACCCGGTCCGGCGATATTGATCCAATGATCCCGCTTTTTTTGCAAACACAAGCCAAGCTATCGGTTCAGCAGGTAACGAAGATGCTCAATCACCAATCGGGGTTATACGGATTGACGGGTCTACATGATATTCGCGATGTCTTAGGTGCGGCTGGGCACGCGGTGCCTGGTTGGCCACGTCGTCGGTGGTCCGCACAGCAACGTCGGCAATCACGGCTGGCGATCGACATCTTTCGCTATGACATTCAACGGTATTTAAGTAGTTATGTTGGATTAGCACAACACTTACGGGCGATAGTTTTCACTGGTTCCGTTGGGCAGAATCGCGTTGTTCAGCGATTGATTTTGCGAGGCGTGAACGTGCCGCGTGGGGTGAAGTGCTTGACTGTTGCGACCGACGAAGAACGGGCAATTGCTGAAGATCTTCAGCGCGTGATACACTAACTACTCATGCAGCATATCGTTAACGACGTGAGTTGGAAAATCGGCGGTGAAGCTGGCTTTGGCATCATGGCCACCGGTGCCGCGTTCGCGAAGGCGTGTGTTCGTGCCGGATTGTTCGCCGTCGATTACTCAGAGTATCCTTCGCTCATTCGGGGCGGTCACAACACCTATCAGGTCGCTATTTCTTCCCGGCCGCTGCACGCGCATCGCACCGAGGTCAATATGTTGGTAGCCCTGAATCGTGAAACGATTGACCGACATCTTGATGAATTGACGCCGGGCGCAGTTGTAATTTTTGATTCGTCCGATCCAACCCTCAAATCCTTTGCGCCTGAAACCATGACTCGACGGGATGTGCGTTGGCATGGATTAGCCTTTGAAGATATTGCCCGGGCTGCTGGGGGACAAAAATTGATGCGAAATACTGTGGCCTTAGGGGCGTCATTCGCGCTCTTGTCGGTTGATGCGACTGTTCCGTCGGCTGTTATCGCTGAGTCATTCACGGCGAAAGGTCCTGATGTTGTCGCGATGAACCTTCGCTTACTCCAGGCTGGGTATGACGCAATTCCGGTAGTGCAACGTGAAACCTTTCCGTGGTCGATCGAGCCGATATCTGCTGCCCCGCAGCGATTCCTGATGACCGGGAACGAAGCGCTGGCGCTTGGCGCGATTCAGGCGCGATGTCTTTTTTACGCGGCTTATCCGATGACCCCAGCTTCGAGCGTTCTATCGTATTTGGCGGCTCACGGACCGGCGTATGGAATGGTGGTCCGGCATGCGGAAGACGAAATCGGCGTGATTAACGAAACGATTGGAGCGGCTTGGGCGGGAGTTCGGGCGATGTGTGGCACCGCAGGGGGCGGTTTTGCCTTGATGACCGAAGCGATCGGGTTAGCCGGTATGGCGGAGGTAGGAATAGTGGTGATTGAAGCGCAGCGCGGTGGCCCATCAACTGGTCTTCCAACCTGGACTGAACAGGGCGACCTTCGTCAGGTGCTGCACGCGTCGCAAGGGGATTTCCTGAAGATTGTTCTCGCGCCAGGAAATCCGACGGAATGCTTTACCATGATTCAACAAGCCTTTAATCTTGCTGAACGGTACCAAACGCCGGTGATTGTTATGACTGATAAATACTTAGCTGAAGGTCATTGGACGATTAGTGCGTTACCAGCGGCTCTCCCGCTTGATCGCGGAAAAATTGTGCATCCTACTGACGTTCCAGGCGAACAGCGATTTCTTCGCTATCGAACCGATGTTGATGATGGCATTTCTCCTCGGACACTTCCGGGTATGCCGGATGGAATGTTTTTAGCAAACTCCGATGAGCACGAGCCGACCGGTTTTACGACGGAGGAGCGCGAGGAGCGACTGGCGCAGATGAATAAACGGGCCCGGAAAGAACGAACACTGCAGCGCGAGCTTCCGGAACCCAAATTGGTTGGACCAGCGAAAGCCGATATCACGATTGTCAGTTGGGGATCGAGTATTGGTCCGGCACTGGCGGCGGCTGAACGTTTGACGAATTATTTCCATCGATCAACAAATGTCTTGCCACTCACATGGATTCATCCATTTCCGGTGGCGTCGGTCCAACGACTTCTCCAGTCAGCCCCAATGACGGTGATGCTGGAAGCGAACCAAAGTGGACAGATGAGCGGCTTGATCAAACAACACACGGGATTGAGCTGTACCCATGACCTTCGTCGGTATGACGGTCGTCCGTTTGATGCCCACGAAGTTGCTGAGCAGATTCATCATCTGAGCACGTAATATGACGCCGCCAGCCCATCAGCCGCAACACTTCGAAACTGGCCTAACACCAACCTGGTGTCCGGGGTGCGGAAACTTAGCACTTTGGACTGCGGTAAAGAATGTTCTAGCACATAGCACTATTCCTCAGCATGACGTGGTAGTAGTTTTTGATATTGGCTGCTCCGGTAATGGTTCCAACTTTATTAACACCTATGCGTTTCATGGTCTCCACGGGCGGTCGTTGCCCCTCGCGACCGGTCTGGCTCTCGCTAACCACCGAGTAAAAACAATTGTGATTAGCGGTGACGGCGCTGGGTATGGCGAAGGGTTGTCGCATTTTCTCCACACGATGCGCGCTAATCCGAACGTGACCTATATAGTCGAGGATAATCAGGTCTATGGTTTAACGAAGGGTCAGACCTCGCCGACCTCGATGCAAGGTTTTCATTCGGATTCGACGCCGTCGGGCTCACTTGAAGAGCCGCTGAACCCGATTGCCTTAGCCTTGGCTGGTGACGCGAGTTTCGTGGCCCGTGGATTTGCCGGCGATTTAAAACATTTGCAGGAAATTCTGACAGCGGCGATCGCTCATCCGGGTTTTGCGCTGGTCGATGTTTTTCAACCCTGCGTGACATTTAATCATGTGAATACGTACGCCTGGTTTTATCAACGCGTCGTTAAACTTGATCAACTAGGTCATCCGACGGATGATAAAAATGCGGCTTGGCTTCAAGCGACCGGCACGGGTGAAAAATTTCCGATTGGGATTTTTTACCAGCACGCTCGCCCGACCTACCAAGACGGATTGCCGCAGCTGAAAGATCGAGCCTTAGCGGATCAGCATCTTGAACCCGTCGATCTTCGTCCATTATTGGCTGCGTTCGCATGATGAATCAGCGGCCCTGGATAGTGGCGGACCAGCCGCCGATTTCACGCGTCGACGAGTTTCCGGAATTACCGGCAGTGGTCGTGCGCTTGTTGTGGCAACGCGGGTATCGAACGGCGACCGCGATCAAACAATTTCTTCGACCAGAATACGAACAAGACTTGCAAGATCCGTTTGTGTTTACGCAGATGCAGACAGCGGTGGATCACATCATCGCGGCTATTACCGCCCAGCGACAAATCACGGTCTATGGTGATTACGATGTCGACGGCGTAACCGCCACGGCGACGATGGTTGAGGTGCTCCGAGCCCTCGGCGCGAAGGTCAATTGGTACCTGCCGGAACGGTTAGCCGAAGGCTACGGACTAAATGTCCGGGCCATCGAAGAATTGGCGGCTCAAGGAACGCAGTTTTTAATCACCGTCGATTGCGGATCAACAAACGTGGCGGAAATCGCTCGGGCGAACGAGCTGGGAATATCGGTTGTTGTCCTCGACCATCACCATCAGCCAGCGGAGATTCCGGAGGCCGCAGCGATCATCAATCCGGTCTTTGAACGCGAAGCACGGTCCTTTCAGCATTATTCATCAGGTGGCGTGGCCTTTACTGTAGCTTGCGCGTTACTGCAAGCAACGAATAATGGTTCCACCTTGAATCACCGTGTTCCTGATGGTTGGGAAAAATGGTTACTGGACCTGACGGCGTTGTCAACCGTGGCAGATATGATGCCACTCGTCGGTGAGAATCGGCTACTCGTAAAATATGGTTTAGTGGTGTTGCGAAAGACACGGCGACCCGGCTTGCGAGCGTTATTCGATGTGATGGGTTCTGAAATAGAAACGGCCGACGAAACCACGATTGGTTTTCAAATTGCTCCGCGTCTTAATGCGGCGGGTCGATTACAACACGCCTCAATTGCACTGGAATTATTACTGACCCGCGATGCTGCTCAAGGTCGACAACTAGCCGAACAGCTTCAAGCCATCAACACTGAACGACAGCATCTGACCGAAATGGCGGTTGACGAAGCTTTGGAGCAAATTGAGCAACAAGGTGAACAGAGCGCCTACACGGCGTTTGCTCCCCATTGGTCACCCGGGATTATTGGCTTGATTGCTGGACGACTGGTGGAGCGAGTCTGGCGACCGGTCTTGGTGATGACGCAGAACGGCGAAGAGATTGTTGGTTCAGGCCGATCAACACCCGGCTACGACATTATGTCTGCCCTTGATGCCGGGGCGGAACATTTTCGACGATTTGGCGGACATCCGGGTGCCTGCGGGTTTACCCTTATTGCACTTGACCATCGACCTACGTTTGAGCGTTGGTTCCAAGCGCATACAGCCGAAACTGTGCCGGCCGATCGGACGCTGAAACCCGTCCAGCTTGATTTATCGACTACGTTGGAAGAACTAGACCCGACCACGATTGATATGATTGATGTCTGCGCGCCGTACGGTCAGCAAAACCCGCGACCAGTATTTTTGTTGTCGAACGTGACGATCCGCGAAGCGCAGGTCGTTGGGGCGAAACGACAGCATGTGAAAATCATTGTTGGGCAAGGGGATCAGTTCGGAAAATGCATCGGGTTTCGTCTGGGGGATCGTGTTGCGGAATTGGTGCCTGGGTCTCAAGCGGATCTTGCCGTCGAAGTGTCTTGGAATATTTGGAACGGGCGAAAAGAGCGGCAGCTCAAGATTATCGATTGGCGAACAACATCATGAAAACGTTTCAAGTTCATACTGACGGCGGTTCACGCGGTAACCCAGGCCCAGCGGCGATTGGCGCGGTAATTGAATCCGACGGAAACGTGGTTCATCAACTTCATCAGACGATTGGTGTAACGACGAACAACCAAGCCGAATATCAAGCGGTTCATGCCGCGCTACAGTGGTGCCAGTCCCAAGGTGCGACGTCGGTGGAACTCTTTGCCGATAGCGAACTGGTCGTGAAGCAGCTCCGGGGTGAATACAAGATGAAAAATAAAGATTTAGCCCAGTGGTTTATTCGGATTCAGTCACTCGTGAACCAGATTGGCCGAGTGACGTTCACGGCCATTCCTCGCGAACAAAATAGCGCGGCGGATGCGTTAGTGAATCACGCCCTTGATGCTGCCGGGTAAGCGGCGACCTTGACTCGGATCGAAGAATGTTGTATAGTCTTGGCGCTCTGTACAGATCGCTGGATGATCGCCCCATCGCAAGGTGGGGAGGAAAGTCCGAACACCGCTCAGCTGAGAAATCAGTTGGGAATATGAAGAGTTGCTAACGGCAACCGGGAGTAACGTGACGTGGATCTGGGTATACCGTCCATGTCATGCCAAGCCTAGGGCCCGCGTCTGACGCGGCGAAGAGTGCAACAGAAACATACCGCCGCATCGCGAGATGCGGTAAGGGCGAAATCGTGCGGTAAGAGCGCACGGCTGGTTCAAGTGATTGAATCGGCGGGCAAACCCTCTTCGGTGCAAGATCGCATAGGTCTCACGCGCAAGCGTCGAGACGGGTAGATCGCTAGAGGCGGTCAGCAATGACCGTTCGAGAGAGATGATCATCCAACTTTCGTCCAAGATTCCAGCTGACAAGTTCCTTCACCGGAGCGATGCCCGCTGTACTCTTGGGCGGAGGCGGACAGAATTCGGCTTATAGGCGATCTGACAGGGCATACGATACTATGAAACGTTCTGACTTATTTTTCGCTGGCCTTCTCGTTCCGATTGATTACCTGGCATTAGTTTTGGCCGGGTGGTTAGCGTACAGCCTGCGGTTTAGTAGTTTTAGTCAGTGGCTACCGACAGTCGATACGATCCCGTTCGGCGGCTATATGCGGTTAGTCTTGATTGCGGCCGCGCTTTGGGTGGCGGTTCTCGCGGCCACGGGTGTTTTTTCGATTCGGCAAACTCGATTGAGTGCCGAGCTTGGCAAAGTTTTTTTCGGCACCTCGACGGCGGTCTTGCTGATTATTGTTACTATCTTTTTCCAGCGTGAATTCTTTTCTTCGCGGTTTATTATATTAGCGAGCTGGGTCATCGCGTTGATTTTTTTATGGTGCACCCATGTATTCGTGCGTTCAATTCAGCGGCAATTTTATCGTCGTGGCCTGGGCGTTCGACAGCTCGTTGTTTTTGGTAAAGATCAAACGACCAAAGATTTGATCGAAATGTTTCATACCCAGCCGACGCTGGGATACCGCGTCGTGAAGCATTGGCCGGAGGTTGCGCTCGACGCCTTAGCGCAATTGGATGAATTAGCGCAGCAAGGGACCATCGATGAAGTCTTGCAAGGGGACAGTGCTATCAGCAAAGCTCAAACTTTGCAAATTCTTGACCATTGCAACGAGCATGGCATCAGTTTCCGCTATGCGGCTGATGTTTTTGACACACAAGCGGGCCATGTCGATGTTGGTGACATTGGCGGTGTACCAATGATTACCATTCGCCGCACGCCCCTAGATGGTTGGGGAAGGATTCTGAAACGAGGTGTCGACATTCTTGGTTCGGCGCTTGGATTGGCCATCATTTTTATTCCCGGCCTGATCGTCGCTGTGCTGATTAAAATTGATTCCGCTGGACCAATTTTTGTGCGACTCGACCGCGTCGGCCAACGTCAGCGGAGGTTCACATTATATAAATTTCGATCGATGGTTCGTGACGCACATGCCTTGAAATCACAGCTCCTCGAAAAAAATGAACGCGCCGATGGGCCGCTGTTTAAAATTTCTCGAGATCCGCGCATTACGCGGATTGGGCGCTGGCTACGGAAAACGAGTATCGACGAGCTGCCGCAACTCTATAACGTTTTGCGCGGTGAAATGAGCTTAGTTGGCCCGCGACCGCATGAGCCAGAAGAAGTTGCGCGCTATGAAGCTCGACATAAAAAACTCCTAGCCATTAAACCTGGCTTAACCGGGATGGCGCAAGTTTCGGGTCGATCGACGCTGTCGTTTGAAGATGAGGTCCGACTTGATTTGTGGTATATCGAGCACTGGTCACTGAGCCTCGATCTACGGATTATTGCCCAGACTCCAACGGTCGTTTTTTCCACCAAACATGCCGTCTAATCTTCGCGTCGCCCTGGTCCACGATCACTTAGCCCAAGATGGTGGGGCTGAGCGAGTCCTCCGCGCGTTTATGGAAGAGTATCCAGACGCGCCTGTCTTCACGCTTGTCTACAATCGCGATGAGGCGAATGTTTGGTTTCGTACGAAAGATATTCGGACTTCATTCATTCAACACTTACCAGGGTCGCAACGATTTTATCAATGGTATTTACCGCTGATGCCGACCGCCGTTGAGCGCTACGACCTGCGCGGGTTTGATGTGGTCTTATCTAGTTCGGCGAGTTTTGCTAAGGGCGTGATTACCGATCCGCACACTGTCCATGTGTGCTATCTCCATTCGCCGACGCGGTATCTCTGGAACGACACCATCAGCTATGTCAATAATCTTCGTTACGCGCGAATCCTGAAAGTAGTGGCGATGTTTGCGCTGACCCGTTTGCGGCAATGGGATCGATTAGCGGCCGATCGGGTTGACCACTTTATCGTGAATAGCAAGTTCGTCAGTCAGCGTTTGAAAAAGTATTACCGACGGTCCGGGCAGGTGATTTATCCGCCGGTTGATATTCAGCGGTTTACCATCCAGGAAAAAATTGGTCCCTATTATTTAACCGGTGGTCGATTAGTTCCGTATAAACATTTCGACCTGGTGATTGAAGCATTTAACCGACTAGGCTTACCGTTAAAGATTTTTGGTTCTGGTCCGGCTGAGCCAAAATTACGGGCGATGGCGAAATCAAATATTGAATTTGTCGGGCGGTTAGACGACGCGGAAATGGGCAAGCTCTTCGGACAAGCCATCGCGTTTATTAATCCACAAGAAGAAGATTTTGGTATTACGGTGATTGAGGCGATGGCGGCCGGCCGACCGGTCATCGCATATGCTGCTGGCGGTGCAATCGAAACAGTCAAGCCAGGCGTGACCGGAACGTTGTTCCACGATCAAGAGTGGGAAGCGCTGGCAGACACGGTGATTCGTTTCACTCCCGACGCGTTTGACCCCAAAAAAATTCGGGCCTGGGCCGAAACATTTAGTACGGAACAGTTCCGACAACAGATTCGTGCCGCGGTCGATACCGCTTGGAAAAACCATCAAACTCAGTTACAATAACCACGACTATGGAATTACGCGATTATCTTAAAGTGTACTGGTCCCAGCGTTGGCTGATTGGTAGTATCGTCCTGGTGGCAACTGTGGCCGCGTATGTTGTGACCGCGACGCAGCCGGTTCGTACCGGTGTGTCAGTTTCCTACGCCGTCAACCGCGTGAATAAAGAGGCGACGCCGGATTATCAATACGACGGCTACTACGCTCTTCAGGCGACCGACTTGTTTGCTCAAACCGTCGTGAGTTGGTTCAGCACGCCATCCGTGTTGCAGGAAATGTACGGACGGGCCAACCTTGATTCGGAAATTCAATCCGTCGACAGTTTGCCCTCGCGTTTTCGGGTGAAAAAGTACTCGGCCCAAAACATCGTCGTTCGCTTTACTGAGCGAGATGAGGCTCGGGCTCAAGCTCTCGTCCGCGGGATGGCCGGCGTCATGGGTGAGCGGACCTCCCAACTCAACCGGAGTGCCGATAACAAATCAATTTTTGAGGTCGTTGGCTCAACGCCGGTGATCGCCCCCGCCCAGCCAAATCCTTGGCTGTACGCGGGTGCGGTGCTGGTCCTCAGTTTTGGCTTGGCATTGCTCGTCGCTGCCGCTCGGCATTATCTCCGCCAATAATCCAATGCGCCTCGGGATTGATGCCCGATTTTTTGGACCACAAGAGACCGGCATTGGTCGCTATGTTGAGCGGCTGATTTCCCATCTCGAACAGATTGACCAGCACAATGAGTACGTGCTCTTGCTCCAGCCAAAAGCGTGGGATTTGTGGCAGCCAAAAAACTCTCGTTGGACAAAACGGTTGGCTCCAGAGCGTTGGTACAGCCTCGCCGAACAAGTCCGCATGCCCGCGCGGTATCGCGCAGCCCGGGTCGATCTTTGGCACATTCCACATTTTAATGTACCACTGTTTTGGAGCGGTCCATTCGTCGTAACGATTCACGATCTCATTCTTAACCAGTTTCCGACGGAGCGCGCCAGCACCTTAGGTCCGTTTCTTTTTCGAGCAAAATTTCTAGCCTACGAAGCGACGATCCGTCACGCCATCAATCAAGCGGCGCACGTAATTACTGTTTCCTCACATAGCCGACAGGAACTCTTGAAACGATTTCCGGTTTCCTCTGATCGCGTCTCAGTCACGTATGAATCGGTTGATCCATTACCAGATCCGTCGGAATGGTCGAGTGTGAGCGAACGGGGAATTCAGACCCCGTATCTGCTCTACGTCGGTAATTCGTATCCGCATAAGAACCTGGAGCGCTTTCTCGACGGGGTGGAACTAGCCCAGCGTCGAGGTGAGAATTTTCAGGTCGTGTTAGTTGGTAAGCGAGATTATTTTTCCCGTCGCCTCGAGCGGTTAGTGCATGAGCGGGGGATGAAGAATATTCTTTTTTACGGATTCGCTTCGGACCAGGAACTAGCCGCGCTGTACCAACACGCGCAAGCGTATTTTTTTCCTTCACTCTCCGAGGGCTTTGGGTTGCCGGGACTTGAAGCGATGTCAATGGGAACGCCGGTCTTTGCGGCCCGGGCGAGTTGCTTGCCGGAGGTGTTTGGGCCGGCCGCGGCGTACTTTGATCCGCTGAATCCGACCTCAATTGCACAATCGATTTCTCAAGCGCTTCATGATACACTAGAGCGACAACGACTCATTGCCGCCGGTGCCGCGCGCGTTCAGGAATTTTCTTGGCGCCGGATGGCCGAAGAAACGTTAGCCCTCTATACCTCGACGCATGCCCAGCTCACGTCAAAAAAACGTTCCTGATTCAAACATCCTCGACCTGCGGGAACTCTTAGCGTCTGAGGCGACTCCCGCCCGACGGACGCCACGAGCCCCCAGCTGGTTACGTCGTCGGTCGCAACCAACGGCAACACCAATCCTCCACGACGCCTCACCGACCCGTCGTGTCGAGTGGACACGTCTACGACGCGAAGCGGTGAAGTTTATTGTCGCGGTGGCGATTTTGGGTGTTCCGGTGCTTGGTATTTTTGCCAGCCTACGAATGCTTCGGGCGGCGAATACAGCGGAGGCGTTGGCGACGACTGGTACGACTGCCCTGCAACGTGGGGGAGCCGCGATTGTGGCGTACGAAAGTGATACGGCTGCAACTGCGTTTTCAGACGCCGAAAACTCATTCCAAGAGGCAGAAACAATATTACAAGGCGCGGTCTGGTCGCAAACCCGCATGGCCAGTCGTTTGCCCGTCGTCGGAAAAAAATTCCAAACCGGTCTGGCGGCGATTCGAGCGGCTCGGCACATTGCGAAAGCTGGGGCGATTCTCTCAACTTCATTAACCGGAGTTCGGCCGGTGACGTCGGGCGTGACGATTGAAACGAGTGGAGTAGTCCAAGGTTCAGTCGGAGTTTTGGGGCCGATGTTACGACAGCCGCAAAGTTTCCGGCAGGGGCTAGCGTCGTTGATGACGGCCTTAGAGGAGTTACGGTCGGTTGATCCCAACGCGGTTCCGCCGGCCTACGCCGAGTTTGTGCGAACCTGGCAACAACTGCAACCATTCATCACCGAGCCGGATGGTCGCGGGGAACAGCTGGCAGATTTTTTGACCGGTATGTTGGCTGGCGATCAAACAAAAGAATGGCTGATTGTTTTTCAGAACCATGATGAACTCCGTGCCACCGGGGGATTTATTGGTACGTTCATGATGGTCAAATTTGAAAAAGGGGTGTTAAAAGTCCTCGATGCGCCGGTCACGGGTCCGTTCGACCTCTCGGTTCAAATTCCGCAAACAAGTATGCCGCCGCAACCGATTTTAGCGGTCGCGCCATATTGGACGTTTCATGACGCGAACTGGTTTCTTGATGTACCTACCTCGTCGAACTTTCTCCTGGATTTTTATGAGCAAGCCCGTGGTTTTAAACCGAACGGGATTATCTATTTGACGCCTGGCCTAATTGAATCATTACTGCGTATTACCGGACCGGTTCGACCGGAGGGTTATGGGGTGGATATTACTGCCGATAATTTTGTCCGCGCGACGGAAGAGCAGGTCGAGTTTAAATACAATAAAGCTTTAAATAATCCGAAAAAATTCCTGCTTGATATGGTCCCAACCTTAATGACGGCGTTGACGAAGCTTGATGCGACGGAAGGGATGCTCGCGGCTGGCGTGACACTGCAACATGCTGATCAAGCCGATCTCCTGTTCTATAGTGATGATGCCGTTACGCAAACATCGATTCGTGACTTAGGGTGGAGCGGCGCACTCGCACAAGCTCCTGATGATTATTTGGCTGTTGTGACAAGTAACCTTGGCGGCGGGAAGACTGACCGAGTTATTGATGAGTCAGTCGCCGTGACCGTCACCCCCGAAGCTCGGGGCCTCGTCCATACCGTCGCGATTACTCGGCGACATTCCGGCTTGCCGAGCGATCCGTTAGCTGGGCTGAAGAATCAATCATTTATCCGCGTCTATGCACCGCGAACTGCTCAGTTTATCAGCGTTGATGGCGCGAGCCCAACAAGCGGGATATTTAAAACTCCTGCAGCCAATACGGCGCTGTCGGCGGAACTTCTGGCCGCTGAAGGCACCGTGTTACTCGAACAAGCTGGATCTGTCCGTTTGACTGAGGAAACAGGACGAAAGACGTTTGGCGCCTGGAGCGTTCTTCCACCAGGAAAGACACAGACGCTGACCTATACCTATAGCACCCCACTGCCGACGAACAATACCTGGACACTGGTGTGGCAAAAACAACCTGGGGCGCCGCGTCGAACTTGGACCGTAACCTATCAACCGGGTGGAAATGAATCAGTTCGCGAGGTGATTGGCGGGGGAGAGCGCGTTCGCGGGGCGGCGACTTGGCAGACAAACTCTGACCAAACTCGAGTATTCGGCGTCGTGACGAGGTAAAATATCCACAGAAAAAAAGCCTAAAGTTAGCCAAAAAGAGCCCTGGTCCATCCGAGGGCTCTTGACATTTTATAGGTCGAGGAGTATTCTACTCAGTCACGCTCGAAAAGGAGGGCTGACGAGCGCACCATACAATTCACGTCTGAACAATCGTTGAGGAGCGAGCGTTCGACCTAACAAGCCATCATCCATTCCCGTCGTACGTACGGGACAAGACGGGTGAGGTGTGTTGTCGACAACGTTGTCTCCAATACGCCTCATCCGTTTTTCATTTTACCGGTTCTACGGCCAGGTGCCGCGTGTGTCTGGTTGTAGGAACCAGTGAAATGAAAGGCAGTCGTTCTTCACAGCGCTTTAGGCGCAAGGAGGAGAAGATGATCAGATTCGGTATTGTTCTGCTCGCGCTCATGTCTCTCGTTGGTTGTTCGGGTCAGAAGATCGACCCGAAGGTCGCGGTGACGTACGACGCCAGCGTCGGCATCGCTGGCGAACAGCTGCAGAACGCTGCCATCATGGTGATGGTCGCGAGGCACGAGTATACCGATCATCTGGGCGGTCCGACGATCGAGTCGGAACGGATGTATCGGGATGCACAGGCGAGGTTTCGACACATCGTCGAAAGCAACCGACTGAGCAACTACACTCGCTTCATCATCGCTTCTGACTCTCTGAGCAGGGTGGTAATCGACTACCCTGGAACTCGGGTGGTACGCGAAACTCGCTAACCGTTTCAACCAGTTGTGGGACTGGTCTAACAAAACCCTCGCTGTCGTGAGATGTGTGTCTCACCTGATGAGCTCGAAAGAGCGAAACAGCAGAACCTTACAACGTTCCAAAGAACCGACAGGGAGGGGAAAGCGTTGGTTGTCGAGAAATGCCAAGCATGGACGACACCAACCGCATTCAAGAACTAGCCACGGTGGTTTCGACTACCAACGCCAGTTCGAGAAGGCATATGACGGTCCGATGAGCTTGCTCGTCACACCGACCGTTCGCTTGCCTCCCGATCGGTTCTTCGGAACCCTATCACTCACACGCTGTACAGGCAGTGCACACCCGAGCCCACGATGGGCAAGGAGGTACACCATGTCGTCCAACTGGACCCAGCAGGAGAAGATCAACAACCGCATCGCGCTCATCAAGAGCCTCGACGAGCTTCTCGTGGGCGAGCAGCGTTCCATGCGGATCCTCCGGGACCAGCTCGCCGAGCACGAGGTCGCCATGGCCGAGCGTGTCGATGCCGGCACCGACAACGCGCGCTGGACGACCTGGGCCGAAAATCGGCTGGTTGGCATGCAGATGCAGGTCGAGTACGCGTTGGGGCGTCAGGAGAAGACGCTCGGCGTGATCGTCCAGCACGAGCAGGAGATCAAGAACCTCCGCACGCAGATCGGTGAGACGAGCGGTCGGCGGTACGTCGCCGTATCGTCGGCTCCGACGGACAAGCAGCCGGCTGGCTTCCACGGGAAGACCGTGATGGACCTGGATCGCAAGGGTCCCGGGAAGAAGCCGAGTCGGCGGTACGTCGCGAAGGGCGAGCGGAAGAAGTCCGCGGGCGCCCAGCAGCCGGCGAAGAAGGAGAAGGCCGCCAAGGCCAAGAACGAGAAGCGCGGTCGTAAGGCCGCCTAAGCCCCGCCAAGAGGGGCACCACCAGCATGCCACCGCCCATGAGGCCGTCATGACTTGGACGTAACGCTCATTGCAAACCAAAGGCCCAAGGAAGCCTGAAACTGAATTCCTTGGGGAACGATTCATAGACCACGTCTATCGTCGTTCCCCGTTTCACTCGAGTATTCGATTGATCGCGGAATGACGCAAGTCTCCAACACGATCGAATTCTCAAGCGAAGTTCTTTTTACCAGGCGAAGAACACACAAGGAGGGGAGCCATAGCACCACTGCAGCGCAGGAGTGCTTGGCACGAGCGCCAGTATCATCAACCGTTTGTAACGTGATGATGACCTGGTCGTCTGAAGCGTTTGACATCATTGGGTTCACTCGATGCGTCAAAGGCGTAGGGCATTTACGAATTTCGATTGGCTTGTCCGATCAATTATTCGCCAGCTCGCCTCCTGATGTGTTCTTCGCCATTCATCTTCTGTTGTTACACCTACCGGTCGGGTTGACCGGATACCCAGGGAGGGTTCAGTGATGTGCGCAGTCGAACAGAAGAACTGGGCCAAGGCAATCATCCAGAAGTTCATGGATGGTGCTAAGGTGGCCGCCGCCGATCTGACGGATGCCTGTGCATTCCTCGATCTTCAGGTCGAGGAGGTCAAGCGCCTCCGCCGTTCGGTCAGCTCGATGGGACGCGGTCGTTACCCTGGCGTCATCCTGACGCCCTGTGGTGGTAAAGTCGCTGCATAACCTCAAGGAGGAGGTCATGGTTGGTGCCCTGTTTCTGGTCCCGCTATTTGCGGCGGATGCAGTTCATCTCGAGGTAATGGCCGAGGTCGAAGTGACACAGGCCGTTATCACGCCCGCAGATCGACCGATCACTGACTTTCGGCGGCGAGTCTGGCTAGGCAACCGTGTCATCGACGCGGTCAGCCTGGACCTCGATCACTTGGTGATCTAGGTCGGTGAGACGAAGATGAAAACCAGGTGGAGCGAGGATTCAACCTCTTCGCTCCACCATCTCTCAGTGTGCAGAAAAAATTCTACTTACCGAGAGATTGCTCATTCCATTTCCCTGACCCTCGAAAGGAGGTCGTTATGAAGTTCCTACTGTACGTTTTACTGACGTTGGCGCTACTGGCGGTTACGATCGCTGGTGCCGTCGAGATTCTCAGCGGGACTCAGCTATTCCTCAACGGACCCCGCTGGGTGAATGTGTGGCAGTATGGTCTTCTGCTTTGCACCGGCTGCCTCCTGATGGTCTTCAACGCGGACGACCTTCGCGGAACGTGCAAGGATACGTTTCGGCTGATCAGTTTTCCGCTGCTGCTGTGGGCTGTGCTCGGAATCTTTCCTGGTCTGACCACCATCTGGGCGACGAGTTGGACGACATTCCTGAAGCTCGTTTTTTCGATCGCGTTCGTCGTGGTCGATATCTACATCTGGTACCTGATCATTCGGTACTTGATGGTCCAGTTGAGACCTGGACAGCAGGCTCACCGAGCCTCGACCGCGGAGTCAGGGTACGACTTGTAAAAAGTCTTGCGGATTTGTTGAGAAGGTACCGCTATGCCATTCGCATATTATCCTTCTCGCTTCACCCTAACTGAGAATGATTCTCATGTGAGGCGAAGCACTTTCCAACTGAAGTTCACATAAACCCTGGAGGGTCACGCACGATGCGGACCTGGCTGGTCATCATTTTGTCGATGTTGTTGGTTGGTTGTAGCGAGTCGCTAGAAGTCCGCGCGAAGCGCTACCAGCCGCTACACATCAAGAACGGTGTGTATCAGTTCGATCTGCTGAGCTGGCCACACTCGTTGGCCGAGTTCAAGGAACGGTATCGCGATACGCTCGAGGTCGTCGCATTTGGACCTGTCTTCAACCACGAAGGGACGCAAGTCACCGGCATGGTTGTGCTTACCAAACCCAAAGAGGTCGCACGATGAAATATCTGCTCGTTTTGCTGTTTGCCCTGGTTGTCGCAACTCCCGCCGCAGTGTCCGCGTCGCCGATCGTGACGATCGAGCCCACGAAGATCGTCGGCTCAACCTGGGTCGAGTACGTTGCCACCGATGGTGGCACGGCCAACGCGAACGCCTGGGTCAACATCTGGCCGTCCGACCGCAAGATCGGCGGCTACGCGTACACCCAGATCGAGGATGCCTACACGCAGTTGTAGGGCGGTCTCGCGGTCCGCCAGGGCGCTGTCGAGCTGGGCGTCGGTCTCGGCGTCGAGAATGCCGACGGTGACATCGGCGCTCGCCAGTCGATCTACGGCATCCTGACCCGGGGTCGCTTCCAGTCGGCGACGTGGTACGAACATTCGAAGGCCGGCGGGAACTGGTTCCTGTCGCAGAATCTCTACGGGCTTACCACTGGGAGGTTCGAAGCGGGGATGCGGTTCCAGCGTTATCTTGGTGGCGGCCCGATGGCGCGCCTGACCAGTTCGAGCATCGGACGGTTCCAGCCGCAGCTGTACGGAGCTGCGCTCTTCGATGGTGACTCGGTCAACCCGATCGTCAGTTTGAATCTGAACTTCTAACTCACGGCGCGGGACGAGAGCTTTGGCTCCTCGTCCCGCGCTTCCCACCTTGTGGCTCGAAACTCGAACCCCAAGGCGGGAAAACACCCCCGTTCTTTCCATTCATGCTGTACGCAGTACACCCCAACCAAAGGGAATCGTATGGATCACGATTTTTGGTGGTTGATGTACGACATTGATGTGATGTTTCATCTGCTCGACATCGAAGAGCTCATCGCTGACGCCTTTCCGTTCCCGTTGCCGAATTCGCTCGGTCCGGCGCAGAAGGTCGAGTTGACACCCGACGACGAGTGGCTCAACTGGCGTCTCAGCCGTCGCCGTCGTCGCCCGAAGCGCCAGTTGCACCCGTGTCTGAACAACGTCTTGAACCGAGCCTATCGGTTCGATCGTTCCCGGTCGATTCAGGGACGTCAAGCGGTCCTGCACCGTGACGCCGTCGCCGATATGGTCCAGCAGATCAACGACTACGATGCGAGCCAGTACACAGGTATCACATCGGTCGGAATGACCATCGGGAACGAGTATTTTCAGAAGAACATCGGTGAGTATCCGCTGACCTACACGGACATCGCTGATGTCATCCACGCGGCCGATGTCGACGACGATCCCGAACCTGAACGGCAGCATAATGGTTTCGACAGCCAATCGGACTACGAGGAATATCTCCTCGAATGCCGTAACATCGCCGATCGTGACTGGGAAGAATCGTCATATGACGATGATGCGGCCCAGTTCGAAACCGCCTAGAGTAGTTCTTTTTCAACCCGTGCGCCGACAGTTTCACCGTCGGCGCCTCCCTCGCCGTCATGATTCATCCCTCCATGAATCGTGATGGCAAGGGAGAAAGAGAAGCGCTATACTTTGGATAGAACTCGGCTTTGGCTGAGTGAGTGACGTCGGTACGCGGTAGGGTTCAATGTTTCGTCGCAAGACGGAATCCTCCATTGAGCAACGCATCGTGCCAACCTCTCCTTGCTCGGCCGGACCCGGGTTTTTTGGAGTTGCAAAAGGAGAGAAAAAGTGGTAGAGTCATGCAACGTTATGTGGCAAAAAATCTGGTTGAAAATGCAAACCACCGTTTTTGGTGGCGCGGTCATTGTGGGTTCGTCCTGGGTGGTCAGCAAGGTTCTTGGCTTGCTTCGCCAACGGCTGATTGCGTCGACATTTGGTAACGAGGGCGCTGACCCAATTTACGCGGCTTTTGCGGTCCCGGATTTTATCTATGGAACCCTCATTTTAGGCTCGCTCCTGACAGCCTTTATGCCGGTGTTTATCGCGTATCGGCAAAAAGACGAGGCGGAGGCCTGGCGGATTTCTCGGACGATCATCGCTTTACTTTTTTGGTTGTTTTTGGGATTGGGTGCGGTGTTATTACTCGCCGCCGGGCCGATCGTTAACGCGTTAGTAGGCAATAAACTTGAACCGGAAGCAGTTCGTACGACTGTCAGCCTGACACGGATAATGTCGGTGACGATGCTGTTTTTTGCGGTGAGCAACGTTTTTTCGGGAATATTACAATCCTTTAAGCACTTTTTTGCAATTTCTTTAGCCCCGATTGTCAACAACCTCGGCATTATTTTTGGTGTCTTTATTCTGGTGCCAATGATGGGGACACTGGGCGTAGCCTGGGGAGCGGTGTTGGGGGCGATGCTCCACGCGAGCGTGACCCTGGTGGCCGCCTGGCGCCTTGGGTGGCGGCCTGGGGCCGGGGCTGGCTGGAAACATCCCGGCGTGCGCCAGATCGGGAACTTATTACTCCCACGGACGGTTGGGCAATCGGTGACCCAAATCAACCAACTGGTGAATATCCCAATCGCCACGCGCCTCGGGCCGGGCAACTTATCGATGTTCCGGTGGGCGAACGATATTCAAGATGTTCCAATCAGCATTATCGGGGTGACGATGGCAACTGTTTCGTTTCCGATTTTTGTTGAACTTCTTTCGCAGAATAAAAAAGAAGAATTTATTAAACATTTTTCCGCAATTGTCCGGCAAATTCTTTTCCTGATTATTCCGATTACGGTTTTATTTATCCAGCTCCGCGCCCAGTTTGTTCGTCTCATTATCGGCGCCGGAGAAATTTCCTGGCCGGTCACCATCGTGACCGCGCAAACGGTGGCCTATTTTGCCGTATCATTTTTCGCCCAGGCCTTAATCCCAGTGCTGGCACGGTCCTTCTATGCGATGCAGGACACAAAAACACCGGTTCGCATAACAGTCGTGGCAGTTGGACTTGATGTCGTCGGTTCTCTGATCCTTGGCCCGATGATGGGCGTTGAAGGTTTGGCCTTGTCGTTTACGATTTCTAGTATTATCAGTGCCGCCTGGCTCATGATCGCTCTTCATCGTCGTGTCGGACATCTTGATGAAGAACGGATTTTTTCTTCGGTCCTGAAAATTTTAGGGGTGACGATGATGATGGGGCTCACCGTCCAAGGAACGAAATACTTTTTGGATAGTTTTGGCTTAGTCCTGACGAGCGGCTTCGCGGTCTTAGTCCAAGCGGTCGTGGCCGGCGGGGTTGGTATTTTTGCCTATATTGTTTTTTCCATTCTCTTCCGCATTGAAGAAGCGTCGATGCTCTCACGCGGTTGGGAAATGTTGCGAGCACTCGTGCGGCCTGGGAACGGAAAGGGGGCTAGCGCATGAACTCCTTACATCAGATTCGCAATTTTTGTATTATCGCCCATATCGACCATGGTAAGTCTACGCTAGCGGATCGATTGCTTGAAGTGACTGGGGCGGTTGCCAAACGCGACATGAAGGCCCAGCTCCTTGATCAGATGGATATTGAGCGCGAACGCGGGATTACCGTCAAACTTGCCCCGGTCCGGATGAAATGGAAAAATTTGGAACTGAACTTGATTGATACGCCCGGGCACGTTGACTTCACGTACGAAGTCTCCCGTTCACTGGCGGCGGTTGAAGGGGCATTACTCGTTGTTGACGCGACGCAAGGCGTTCAGGCGCAGACGATCGCCAATTTGGATTTAGCGAAACAACAAGGGTTGGTCATTATTCCAGTCATCAACAAAATCGACTTGCCCGCCGCTAATATTCCTGCGGTCACCGAAGAAATCGTAAAATTGACTGGCTGTGACCCGACGACGATTATTCACGCGTCGGCCAAAGAAGGTATCGGAATTGATGTCATTCTTGATCGCGTGATTGCTGATGTTCCGCCGCCGAGCGGGGATCCGAACGGGCCGCTACGTGCCTTGATTTTCGATTCAACCTTCGATCCGTACAAGGGGGTGGTCGCATACGTCCGGATCGTCGATGGTATCATCACGGCCCACAAAAACATCCGACTCGTTTCGGCTGGTGCTGATACGACGTCACTCGAAGTTGGCGCTTTTCGGCCGAAGCTCGCCGCGGAACCGCAACTTGCGGCCGGTGAAATTGGGTACATCGTCACCGGCTTAAAAGAGGTGGCCCAAGCCCGGGTCGGGGATACCATCGCGCTGACTGGCGCGGCCGCGCCACTGCCCGGCTATCGCGAGGTGAAGCCGATGGTTTTCGCGGGCATATTCACTCAAGCTGGAGATGAATTCCCGCGCCTGCGTGAGGCGATGGAGAAACTAAAACTCAATGATGCGGCCCTTACGTTTGAAGCCGAACATTCACCCGCCCTGGGCTACGGTTTTCGGTGTGGCTTTTTGGGGTTGCTCCATATGGACATCATTCGCGAACGAATCCAGCGTGAATTCCATATTGAGGTGATCATGACCGTGCCATCAGTGGCCTACCATGTGTTTACGGCGAAGCAGTCGCTTGAACCGATGATTGTTCGCAGTCCACTCGAATTGCCGGATCCTTCGCAAATTCTCAAGATTGAGGAACCAGTTATGGCCATGAGCGTCGTGACTCCGTCAACCTATATCGGGGCCGTCATGCAAGCAACCCAAGAGCGTCGGGGACTCTTTCAGAACCTGGAATACCTTGATGCGGACCGGGCAATTCTGCATTTTATTATTCCGCTCTCGTCGATTTTAGTCGATTTTTATGATACTCTCAAAAGCGTCACTTCTGGCTACGCTTCGTTAAACTACGAACTTCTCGGGTATGAGGCGGCGGACGTTATTCGCCTTGATATTCTCGTGGCCGGTGACTCGGTTGATGCCTTGAGCAGTATGGTGTATCGGGACGAAAGCCAGCGGGCCGGTCGAGCGATCGTCGCAGCTCTGAAGCCACTGCTGCCCCGCCAAATGTTTGAAGTAAAAATTCAAGCCGCGATCGGTGGAAAAGTTATTGCCTCGGAACATCTGTCAGCGATGCGCAAAGATGTGACCGCGAAGTTGTATGGCGGTGACGTCACGCGGAAACGCAAACTCCTCGAAAAACAAAAGAAGGGCAAACAGCGGATGAAAGCCATGGGAAAAGTTGATATCCCGCAGTCAGCCTTCCTCGCGGTCCTCAAACGTTAAAAGAGGAACGCTTGCCCGACCGAAAAACCGAGCATGCTGATAACGACGATGGAGGAAATAATGATCCAAAGGATCCGGATTGATCGACGATTCATAAATGTAGTGTATGTACGACCAGCTTAGCAAACAACTCCACGAAAAGGAAGAGATCGTTCGGGTCGTCCGCCGCGCGGGTATCACCCTGGTGCCGTCTATCGGCCTTGGCGCTTCCCTCGTCTTACTCGATTTCTTTTTGATTGCTTGGTGGTTTCAGTTTCGAACCTGGGGCCCGGTTGGTTTTACCGCGGTTCTGGTGTTCGCATTTGGTCTGGGCGCTCGCGGCTGGTATATCTGGTCTAAAAATATTCTCGCGATTACGAACCAACGGGTGATCGATATGAATCAGCATGGAATGTTTCAACGAACCGTGGCCGAAACGACCTACGATAAAATTCAAGATGTTCGCTATACCATTAAAGGCGTGTGGCAAACGATGTTTCGGTTTGGCGCAATTGTTATTCAAACCGCCGGGAACGCCACTACCTTGGAATTAACAAGCATTAAGAACCCGGTAGAAATTCAGCAGGAGATTATGACCATTCAACGTCAGCTTGGCGCGACGGCAAAATCTGATATCAGTGCCGCTGAGTTACTGGGTTTAGTTGAACGATTGAAAACGAAACTAGGGGCCGAAACATTCCAACGTCTTGTTGACGGTGCGGCCGATAGACCGGAGGATCATGGCGCGTAAATCCCATCAGCCGTCCCGTTGGGCGCAGCCGAGCGGGTGGATTATTCTTCTGGCTGGAGCGTTAACAGTCTTTTTTTTCGTCGCAATTATCCGTGAAGTCGTCCGAACGGCAACGGTTCGCCGGCAAGTCGCACGGTTGCAACAGGAGGTCCAAGGGGAGTCCGTCAGGCAAGGTGAGCTCGAAGATTTAATCGGCTACCTCTCCAGTCCAACCTTTCAAGAACGCGAGGCGCGGTTGCGATTAGGGTTGAAAAAAAATGGTGAACGTGTCATTGTCATACCATCGAGCGAAAAATCAACCGCCGATACTTCGACCGCTGGGACTGGATTAGCCTCGAACCAGGCCCCGTCCACGCCACCACAACGGTGGTGGCAGTACTTTTTTGGAGCTGACTCTCGTCTATCTTCATCATCATAATCGTTCGCAATCTTATGCCAAACCCCGCGTCACTTATGCCTATACCCTCATCACGTCGACGACCGTGGTGGAAACTCGTCCTACTAGCGGTTGGGGGGCTCTTCCTGCTCTACGCTGGTTGGGCGGTCGGCGTGTATGCCGGTCATTGGCGCGGAGCAAAAACTACATCGGTCAGTCAAGTAGCGGTGCTACCAGCTGCTATGATTGGGTGGCAGCCACTATCCCTCCACGCGTATTTGACACAGCGTCAAACGGTTGATCATTACACGTCGTACCTGACAAAAAATTCACCAGAGACCTTTTCCGGAAATCAAACCCCTGATAGTCGGCAAGTAGCGATGTCAAAAATTATCCGTGATGCCGCAACGGAACGTCTCGCCAAAGAGTTTGCAGTGGCCGTGACCTCGACCGACCTTGATCAAGCGTTCAATGCTCAACTACTTCAAGGCGGGGACCGGGCCGAAACGACCAAAGCGATCAAGAATTTATATAATTGGACGCCCGAGCAATTTAAACAACACGTTCTGCGTGTGGCGGTCACACGTGAAAAGTTACGGGAAAAACTGTCCTTTGATGAAACGCTCAACCGCGCGCAACGTCAGCAAGCTGAACGAGTCTACGGACTTGTTCAAGCGGCCCCGACAACATTTGCTGACCTGGCAAAACAGTACAGTGAAGA
The DNA here is from genome assembly GCA_964349465.1 of uncultured Gammaproteobacteria bacterium. Lineage (GTDB taxonomy): Bacteria > Patescibacteriota > Patescibacteriia > SBBC01 > CAIJZX01 > CAYGGC01. The sequence goes on along the minus strand of CAYGGC010000002.1, from coordinate 21,453 downwards.
TGTGTACGGAGCGAATGGCGGTGACCTCGGGTTTTTTCCTCGCGGCGAGCACGCGTCGGAAATTGATGAGGCGGTCTTTGCGCTTGAGGTCGGTGGTATCAGTGAACTCGTCCATACGAAATTCGGCTGGCACATTCTTCGGCTGGAGGAAAAGAAAGAAGTTGATGGCCAAGAACAAGTTCATGCCAGCCAAATTTTCATCGCCGCGCCGAGCGTCGATGCCTACATCACGTCCAAAATTAACGAGTGGGGCGTTCGGCTCTTCTTGACGGAGTTTTCCTGGGACGCAAAAACCGGCCAAGCCGTCGTGAAGTAAGTTCGTCTTCTGGAGCCGGAGGTGGGATTTCTCTCCGCTCGGGCGTCGAGCCTGGGCCTCCGGTCGATAGCCACTGGCAATCGATCCTCGGCCCTTCAAATCCCGTCGTACAGCAAACGCACCGATACATCGGAACAGGCTCTACGTATTTTTCTGGAGCCGGAGGTGGGATTTGAACCCACGACCTCTGCTTTACGAAAGCATTGCTCTACCACTGAGCTACACCGGCCGGCTGAATCGGCAGTCACCATACCGTATTATGTCCTCATCGTCAACCCGGGTTAAGAATTTTATTGGGCTGCGAAACGCAAAGTTTTATTTGTTGTGACACCTAATCAATCACAATCGGCATTGCGTCCCGAAGGGACGTCAATCGCGCCAGGCGCGCAACCTTTTCTACTTCCTGGGGGCCAGACGGGCGTCTTAGTTTTGCATGGGTACGGCGGATCAATTGCGGATTATCGGCAATTTAGCGACGAGCTCAATCGGCGCGGTTTCACGGTGATGGGGATGCGCTTGGCTGGGCACGGTGAATCGCTTGAAGCTTTACGCCAGACCAGCGCTCCTGATTGGCAGCGTTCGGTTCGGATCGCGGCTGAGACGCTCCTGGAGCATTGCAGTGAGATCGTGGTGGTCGGTTCATCGTTTGGTGGCGCTTTAGCCTTAAACTACGCTCGCAACTTTCCCGATCGTTTACGAGCCATCATTGTTGTTAATCCGGCGGTCAAGTATCGTTCGGGCGGAAATTTTCAAACCATTGGACTAAAAATTCTTCGGTTGTTTACAAAGGATTATCAAAAACCGGGGTTATCGGCCGCCGACGCCGCACGATACCGTGAGCTTGGGTCAATGACACATTGGCCGATTGACGGGATTTTTGAAACCTATCGGTTCATCCGGACGATGGTGTTGCCGCACTTACCTCAGATTTCCGTGCCGACGCTGGTGATGGCGATGCCGCAGGATCCAGTGGTGCACTCAGACAGTGCACGTATCATCCATAATCAGCTCGGGTCCACGAAGAAAAAACTTGTATGGTTACCAGGAAAAACGCATCGTCCATTTCGTGATCCTACGCTCGTCACACAGATGGTCGAAGAAATTGCTAATTTTTTAGCAGCGTAGTTGCTGATGAGAAAAAAATATGGTAGAGTAGGAACCCGCTGATGGGTTGGTTTTTTTCAGTGAACACACAAAACATGCCACGTATTTCAGAGTATCTGACGGGTACAACTCTGCTAGCTGGAGCGGGTAAGGGGAATCGAACCCCTGACTCAACCTTGGGAAGGTCGCGTTTGACCACTAAACTATACCCGCGTGTGATTGTACGTCTGACCAATATTCGACAACGAACCATAGTATATGGGCTGACGGCCGGACTGGCAAGTCTATTTTTGTTTGGCTTGGGCCAGCCAGCGTCGGCGACGGAATCAACACCGACAGTCATTCCAGCCGCGACGATCCAACATGGTCAAACCTTCACCTTGCCGGATGGAGCGAAAGCTGGGGTGTTTGCTGGTGCTGTAACCACTGATGTTGGAGTGACCTGGACCGTGAGTGAGGCGACCGTCCCGACGTTGCCGACCGACCGAGCGCTCCTTGGAAGCGTCTATCGTTTGTCGATTTCCGGCGCGACAGCGTTCACACCCGGCGTAGCGCGGCCGGCGGCGGCCGTTCTGCCGTTTGGTTCGAGTCATTGGAATCGGCAAATTTGGCAATACGATAACGTGGAGAAGACATGGACTCCGCTTCGAACAAAAATAAACTCTGCCAAAACATTTGCTAGCGCTAGCCTGAAGAAAACCGACGTCCTTGTAGCTATTTTAGAAAATCGTCGACACCAAGAAGGGATCGCTTCGTGGTATTGCAAACGGGCGTGCTCTTCTCGATATCCGGTGTTGCATGGAACCTCGAACGATTTTCCGGTTGGGTCAATGGTCCGCGTGACCAGTCATGAAACAGGTAAACATGTTGATATAAAAATTATTTCAAAATGGGGTCAACCGGCCGGCCGGGTGGTTGATTTATCTTGGGCGGCGTATAGCGCGCTCGGAACTTCGAACAAGGGTTTGACGAAGGTGACGGTCACTCCGGTGCCAGCCAAGCTGGTCCTCGGGGTTACAACGACAGCGCCGACGGCAAAGGTCGAAGTCCTTCCGACGCTCGCGGTGACCGAAAATAGGCAGCGAGCTTTTCCACAGGTTACGGCTCGTGGTTTTTTTGTAATCGATCAAGGCTCAGGGAAGGTTCTTGCGGAACACCAAGCGGATACTCCACAACCAATCGCGAGTATTACGAAATTGATGAGCGCGGTGGTATTTCTCGATACCCGGCCAAACCTGAAAGCTCCCTTTGTCTATTCGGCGAGTGATGCGACCGGTCTTGGATACGACTACTTGCGGGTAGTACCAGGCGATCGCTTGCTGAACCGCGACTTACTGTACGCGGCCCTGGTTGGTTCGGCTAATAATGCCGCCACCGCTTTAGTCCGGGCGTCGGGCCTGACTCGTGAAGAGTTCGTGGCGCGGATGAACGCGAAAGCTGTCGCCTGGGGGATGGTCAACACGACCTTTGTTGAGCCGAGTGGATTGAGCGCGAGCAATGTGTCAACGGCTCGAGACGTGGCGATCATGGCTGGCCACGCCTTCAATAAATATGAGCCAATTCGATACGTAAGCGCTCGGCCGAGCTATCGATTTTCATCATCCGTCACTGGCGCTCATGCCTTTAAAACTACTGATAAATTGATTGGTAGCGGACTCCTCGCGACTGGATTGACCATAACTGGTGGGAAAACGGGGTATATCGACGAATCACAATATACGTACGTTCTGCGGACCAAAAATGCGCAAGGCGCCCAGGTTATTACTGTGCTCTTAGGGTCAGCCACGTCAGTTCAGCGCTTTCGGGATGCCGCTTCCATTGCGAATTGGTCACAGGCCAATTTTGACTGGTCATAACGTCCATGGTCACGTTTGAACACGTTACAAAAACCTACCCGGGAAAATCAGTTGGCCTGGAAGATGTCTCGCTCGACATCGAGGCGGGGGAGTTTGTCTCGATTGTCGGTCAATCGGGTTCCGGCAAAACGACATTAGCCAAGCTCATTATCGCCGAGGAACGCCCCGAAAAAGGGAAGATTATTATTGGTGGTTGGGATATCACGCGGATTAAACACCATGAAATTCCTGATTTACGTCGACAAATTGGCGTGGTGTTCCAAGACTTCAAGTTGTTGCCCCGAAAAACACTGTATGAAAACGTCGCCTTCGCATTACAGGTTTCGGGTGAGCCAACGAGCCGCATAGCGACAGTCGTTCCACAGTTATTAAAAATTGTTGGTTTAGAACAAAAAGTCGATCGTTATCCGCGCCATGTCTCGGGTGGCGAGCAGCAGCGCGTTGTGATTGCACGGGCCTTAGCGCATCGACCAAAACTTCTTGTTGCCGACGAACCGACTGGAAACTTGGATTCAATCAACGCCCAAGAAATTATTACCCTACTTCAGAAAATAAATGAATTTGGTACGACGGTCGTGCTGGTGACGCACAACAAGGACATCGTGAACATGTTACGGAAACGGGTGATTACGCTCGACCACGGACATATTATTGCCGATCAAAAAGCAGGAAAATATCTACTCTAACGATCTATGATTACGTTGTGGCGGATGATAATGTTCGGGGTTCAGAATTTCTGGCGGAATGTTTGGTTATCTGTTGTAACTGTTGTGATTCTGACGCTCAATTTATTTCTGATGAGCGTGGTCATGGGATTAAATGTCGTCGGCGATCAAGCGTTGACAGCGGTCAAAGAAAAAGTGAACCTTTCGGTATTCTTCACGGCGACCACCTCGGAGCAGCAAGTAAAAACTATTCGCGAGGAGTTGCTGCAAAAAGCGGAAGTTAAATCCGTTGATGTGATAACCAGGCAACAACATTTAGAAGATTTGAAAGCTGCATATCCTGATTCCGGATTAGTGAATGCTGCGATTGAGGTTCTTGGTGATAATCCACTCGGACCTGGATTGGTCGTGACCGCCCGATCTTTTGACGGATACTCAGGCATCGTGCAGGCCCTGCACGATGAAAGGTACGCAACCGTGATCGAAGATACCGGAAATGATTTTGAGGCCAATCGTGACGTGATCAACACTATCTCTCGGACGGTCAGCAATCTGCGTCAGGTTGCCGTGTGGCTGAACCTGTTTTTTGCCCTGATTGCAGCCCTGATGGTCTTTAACACCATTCGCGTTAACATCTACACGCACAGCGATGAGATTGGAATTATGAAGCTCGTCGGTTCGTCGGACACCTTTGTTCGTGGACCATTTATCGTTACGAGTGTAGTCTACGGAATCTTGGCGGCGGTGATTACTACCCTCCTTTTTGTGCCGGTTCTGACGATCGCGAATCCGTTCCTGAATTCATTTTTCGCTGGCTATGATATTAATATCCTCGGGTATTTCTACCAACATGTCTGGTTGATTCTTGGACTTGAAGTGCTGGTGGGTTGCGGGTTATCGGGGTTATCATCGCTGTTTGCAATTGGTCGGTATTTGCGCGTGTAGAAGGTGGCGATAAGAAAATCACGCCAACGGAATGTTGACGTAATTTTCTTTGGCTCCGGGACATAGATTCGAACTATGATACCCGCCTCCAAAGGGCGGTGTCCTACCATTAGACGATCCCGGAAGACGGTCAGATGGTAACAAAATGCAGGTGTGATGTCTAGTCTGTATGTAGCCAGTGCTGGCATAATTACTCATTGGCGCCGAACGATTAGTTATCAGTGACTTGCCGAGGGCTAAACAAGCGGGCGCGACCAGCACTGACAGAGTGCGTTAATGATGCGAATTTCCACGGCGCGATCTATTCATTCCACCATTACACCGTCTTGTCGAAGCCAAGAAAAGGTGCCATACTGGCTGTTCTGTATGCCAATAAAAATCATCGCCACCGTCGGACCAGCCTCGAGGTCGGTCCCAATTCTTCGTCAGATGATGCTGTCCGGGATGGATATTGCTCGGATTAATTGTTCCCACAGTACGCCGGCTGAAATTCGGCGTCGCGTCCAACAGATCCGTGCCGTGGCCGCTAGGCTCAACCGTCACGTCGATATTATGCTCGACTTGCAAGGCCCGCGGTTACGGGTGACGAATGTCCCGGGGGCTGGACGCGAACTACGGGAAGGGGAGTTGATGATTTTTGATACTCAGCCGACAACCCGACGCGGGGTTTTGCATATTGAAGATCCGTACTTGCATCAAGACATCCGTGTTGGACATCCATTGTATCTGGCCAATGGACTATTTGAGTTAACCGTGACGCATATTTTTGAAACGTCTATCCATGCCCGCGTGGTGCGCGGTGGACTTCTTTTGAATCGAAAAGGTGTGAACGTGCCGCAAACCGTTTTGACGACGTCTGGATTAACTCCGAAAGACGAACGAGATGTGGCGCTCGGAATGGCCTTGAAGGTTGAGCATATCGCTTTATCGTTTGTTCAATCAGCGGCGGATATCCAACAGCTCCGGAAGCTCACCGGACGGCGAGTACACATTGTCGCAAAAATTGAAATGGCCGTCGCGCTCCGGCGCTTGCCGGAAATTCTGAAAGCCAGCGACGAGGTTATGGTGGCTCGCGGGGATCTTGGTTGTGAATTACCGCCAGAAGAAGTTCCATTTATTCAAAAAAAGATTATCCGCTTAGCGCGTCGCCATCGCCGTCCCGCAATCGTCGCTACCCAGATGATGATTTCCATGATGTCCGTGCCGCACCCAACGCGTGCGGAAGTTTCGGATGTGGCCAATGCGGTTTTGGATGGAGCGGCCGTCGTCATGCTCTCGGATGAAACGGCGGCTGGACACTATCCAGTTGAAGCCGTCGCGGCTATGCGCCGCGTTGTCACAAGAGCGGAGCGTCCATAGGGGGGCTGGTGGCTCTTGAGGCGGATTTTAGGTACACTGGAAGTCATGATTTCGACGATCCCACAAGTCGTGCCACCGTCGCTCACGTCACCGATAATGACTCGCTTGTTTCAGCGCGGCCCCGCTACATCGTCTCCAGACGAACCCAGCTTATCGTTGGCCTGTTTTGATTATGTCGCTCTCCTGACACTCCTTGGGCTTTTTCAGCTTGGTTTGATCGTTGGGATGCCTTGAGGCCGAGCTGCCTGAGGCGGTCAGAACGAAGTAGTATCACCATCGCTTCGCTTTGGCAGTTTCAGCTCGATCCTGATCTATGCCTTTATGGTGAAGGTGGCGATTGATCGCGCGTGCCTGGACAGTCATAGGGTATTCCGGCGACGGACACAATTTTTCATTTGGTTTTTTATTGTATACCTGAGCCTTGGTGTTTTATTAAATATTTTTTCAAGTAGTCCCTGGGAAAAATGGTTGACGGCGCCAGTGGCACTCGCTTTAGCCATATCGTTCGGGCGACTAGCGCCACGACCAAAACTAACCGACGAGATGGTGCACGTGAATTCGTAATATGCCAGCTATTACTACAGTTCACCAATACATTCAATCCTTTCCGCCGACGGCCCGGACGATGATGAAGCAGTTGCGCCGAATAATTAAGGCAACAGCGCCACAGGCGAAGGAAATGATTAGTTACCGTCTACCATTTTACGAATATCGCTCGCCGGGCTACAAAGGCCGGATGATCTATTTTGGCGCTTTCCGAACGCATGTGAGTGTTTTTGTCGTACCGCGGCAGGTTCCGGCGGCTCTCAAAAAGCAGGTGGCGAAGTATCAGGCAGGCCGCTCAACCTTGCAATTTCCATTAAGGTCAACATTGCCGCTCAGCATGATTCAACAATTGATCAAGATTCGAATGAAGGAGATTGATGCTAGTTTAGCAAGTACAGTAGCGAAAACGTCTCCCGCCAAAGCGAAACGTTAGGAAAGTATCTTTTATCGTTGGCTATATACTAGCGGTGTCTCGACCTGTGCTCACTTGACAAACCGGCTATTTTCGTGTAGTCTGCGTGGTCAACGGAGTCCATCCGTTGATGGTACCTTCAGGAGTGAACCCCCCCCTAAAGCCGCCCAGAATGGACATGGGCAGATTATGAACAAGCACCTGCTGTTTGTTGATGAAGACCACAGTCATCGCACCTTGATAACGACGGTCTTCGAGCTGGCTGGTTGGCGTGTAACGACGTCCGACAATGGTTTTGGTACACTCAGTCAGTTGCTGAGCGATGACCATCCGCACGCGGTCATCATCGGTGATTTAAGTCCGATGCCAGAAACGAGCTTAATGCTCGTCAACGACGTCCGCGTGGCTTTCGCTGGCTTGCGACTACCGATTGTCATGCTCAGCACCCAGGCCACCCCGGTCGATCGGACCATGGGTCTGGCGGCGGGGGCTGATCGGTACATCACCAAACCGTTCAGCACGAGCACGTTGCTCCTCACGGTCGAGGAACTTCTCGACCAAGCCGCTTAACCGAACTACAAAGGCTTGCCCCGCGCCGAAAAGACGGGGTTTTTCTTTTTACCTTCCTGTTCCTGCTATACTAGAAATATGAGACTGACACCTGGTAGTCATGAAGACGCCCAACCGATTAACTATACGATTCGGCGACATCCGCGAGCGAAACGGGTACGGATTTTGATTGGCCGCGACAGAGCAATACGTGTCTCAATGCCCAAGCATTTTTCAGATCGTGTCGCTGAACGGTTCGTGGCGGACAAAGCTGAGTGGATTTATTCGGTCCTGGGTAGGTTGCCAGTGACAGAAAAACCGACCGCAAACGAACTACGCCAGCAGGCGAAAGTTGCCAGAGCGCTGGCTCATCAACTCACTGATGAGTACTCGCGGCGGTATGGTTTTCGCGTTGCAAAAATAAGCATTCGCCACCAGCGGACGAGGTGGGGAAGTTGCACTGAGAAAGGGAATATCAGCTTTAACGCCCGGATGAGCACACTTCCCGAAAACCTCCAACGATACATCGTTGTTCATGAATTGGCGCATACAAAAGAGCATAATCACTCGTCGAAATTCTGGTCCCTTGTTGAGTCGATTTTGCCTGACTACCGAACGCAACGGGCTACGTTACGTCAGCAGTCACTGGTCTGAAAATCTTGACAGCACGACCATAAACACCTATTCTTGGACCAGTATAGTTGATTTTTACTAAGGTAACGTTGTTGGATTTTATGGATACGCCTGCGCAGGTTCTTGACACAAAAGGGGTTTTTAGCTACGGCACAGCATCAGTCAAAAAAGATTTTTGGTATTTTGTTGGCATCGCATTTGTGGTGCTGGTCGTTAGTAGCGTTGGTAGTACAAAAAACGAGGCTTCCAGTCTCGATGCGATTGGCTTACTCCTCTCAACCTGGGTGACAGCTGGTTCAACCGCCTTATTTTTGCAATATGTTGATGGCCCAAAACCAGCCTTCAGCGTCTTATTCTCCAAGCTCGATCGTTTTTTGCCAGTCTTGGGCGCAACCCTTTTAGTTGGACTGATTACCGCCGTGATGGCGCTCTTACTGATCATCCCGGGGATTTACTTCGCCTTAAAATACCAATTCGTTATTCAACTAATCATTGACCGTAAACTCGGCGTCATCGAAGCGATGAAGGAAAGCAGCCGCCTGACGCAGGGCAAAAAAATGTCACTGTTCCTCTTCGATCTCCAATGTATCGGTATTATGCTCCTGGGCTTCTTGGCTCTCGGGGTTGGGATCTTGGTAGCCATTCCGGTTGTCCAACTGGCCGCTACGAAGGTCTACCGCAGTCTCGTTCCGGCGCACGCGGCCTAATCAAGCAACATCGTTACCTATATGTCGAAGAAAAAAAATTACGGCGCCCTCAAGAAACCGACACCACCCCGTCGTGCTCCATATCGCGCGGTCAGTCGGCCGAGTCGCCCATCAGGGAATCGCTAAGCAAGTCCACGAGCACAACGTTACACCCAACCAGAGGGTGTAACGTTGTGCTGTATGGTACGATATAGACATTATGGACCAGTTGTCAGTTGATATTGCGGCCGTCGTACGCCAGGCCCAGAGCGGTGACCGGGAGGCTGTAGCCGCTATTTTTTCGGCCCTGAAGGACCGAATATACCGCTATCTGTTAATGCGCACTTCCAATCGTGAAGTGGCCGAGGACCTTCTCCAAACCACTTTTCTTGAAATGATTCGGGCCTTGCCACGGTATACCGTTCAGACGGATGCGAAATTTACTACCTGGCTCTTTCAAATCGCCCGATTCCGTTTGATAGACTACTATCGGCAGCAGGGCCGAACCGTGACGCTTGATGACGCGCCAGAGATAATTGCCGAACATCCTGATGTTGTTGATCCGTTTCAACACCAACAGATCGAAACCGCTTTACGGTCATTACCGGAAAAGTACCAAACAATTTTACATTTACGATATCACGAAGACTTTGAAACGGAAGAAATCGCTGCGGCGATGAAAATTTCTACTATCAACGTCCGCGTCCTGCAACATCGATCGCTCAACGCCCTCAAAAAAGCTATTGCCACTGTATGAACGAACAAGAACTTATTGCGCAACTCCGAGCGTCCGATCGACCGGTGCTCTCGGACGACGCGACAAAAAAAATCCAACCAGTGTTATTGGCGGAGTTTGATCGTGTAACAGAAGACCAGGCGACACGGTCTACCAGGGCGAACGGATGGTTTATTTCTTTACCCCCCCGACCTATGTTTACTGCTGCAATTGCCTCAATTATTCTCGCTCTAGGATTAGGCACAACCTCCATTGCTAATGCCGCTAAGCCAGGGGATGCTCTCTTTGGGTGGGACCAGGCCACTGAGCGGCTACGTCTTGCCTTAACGCCAGGCGCGGCCGGCAAGGCAACCTATGAAGCGAAAATTGCCGAAGAACGATTCGGTGAAAAAATGGAACTGGAAAACGAAAAATCGGAACACGCGGCCGAAGCGGTCGAGCTATCCGACCGGGCCCTTGATCAAGCATTAACCACGGTTTCGCGAGTGAAAGTTGAGCTGGAGACGAAGAAATCCGGTGCGGGCGCGAGCGCCCTCGCCAAAGTTGAAGCCCGCTTACGGACGTTGCAAGGGGATCGCGATAGCCGAATCAAGCTCGAAATCAAGACCGAAGGGACACAGTCAAAAGTAAAAGTTGAAGTTGGCCGATCGAAGTGGGAATGGACGTCGACCGCCACGTCCTCGGAAGCGCTCCTGGTTGAGATTGTCGGAAAAACTGGCCTACCGATCGACGATATCCGTGCTTTACTGAATAGAGCAGGGTCGACCAGTGGAGATCAAGATGATGAGGATGACGCTGGTGAAGACTCAAGAAATAATAATAACGCTCGTAACAGCAATCGAGCTGTTAATGGGACGAGCACCTCGAACAAGAATTCGTCGAGTAATCGCAACAGCAACCGTAACACGAATGGTGCGGCAATCGTTAATCGGTCAGACGATGATGGTAGCGATGACCGGGGTGATGATTCCATCAACCAGAATACAAACGTGAGCGATGACACGACGTCGGCTGGGACATCCGTTATCCGGGTGCGAGTCAAGAGCAGCGACGGTTCAACGGAAATTAAAACCGTGACGAACGGTATCGAGTCAGAATGGGAAATTTCATCGACAAATACGTCCGACATCCTTGCGAGCATAACCGCAAAAACTGGTCTGTCGAGTGCCGCGATCAAGACGATGTGGGATTTTTCACAGGAATAATCAGGACGCTGAAGAGACGGCACGAAACCACCCAACTCGGTGGTTTTTTGCTATACTCTCATCATGAAACAGGTGGTTATTATTCATGGCGGTGATTCATTTACTTCGCGGCGAGAGTATCTGGCCTTTTTGCGGTCGATGAACATTACACGGGCCTCGTTAAAACCGCGTCTGGGTTGGAAAGCGAACCTCCAAAGTGACCTGGGACGCGGTTGGCAGGTCGTGCAACCGGCGATGCCGAATAAGGGCAACGCGCGATATGGTGAGTGGAAAGTTTGGTTTGAAAAGTACCGGCCGTTTATCACATCGGGTACGCTTTTCATAGGCCACTCACTCGGGGGTATTTTTCTTGCGAAATATTTTAGTGAAAATCAGTGGCCAAAAAAGATTGGCGCGATCATTTTAGTGGCCGCCCCGCACAATCGTACAAAGGGGATTGGCGATTTTCGGCTCGTCAAACCTCTTACCAAGCTCGCCAAGCAAGCGCCGCTGGTTTTTCTCTTCCAGAGCGCCAGTGATCCGCTCGTGTCGTTTTCCGAGATGACAGCATATCACCGGGCGTTACCCAACGCGAAGGTTCACACCTTATCACGACGTGGTCATTTTACCCAAGGGCACTTTCCTGAACTCGTCCGCCTCCTCAAGACGATCCGCCCATAGTTTGCTATACTACCGGCATGGGTAAAGCCGCTTTCATTGTCATCATGACCGTTGCCATTATCGCGACGTTGTTTATTTATGGGGGAATGAATTAATAACGGTTTTTCTGTGATACTAAAAAAATAAAGACCAACACAAGTATTCCATGGGGCCAGAAATTATTGAACTCGCGGTCGTTCTCGGATTAGCTGCGGTTTTTGGCATGGTTGCGAAAGCCTTGCGTCAGCCATTAGTACTGGCGTACTTAGCAGTTGGCTTGATTCTTGGGGTGTTTGGCCTGACCCCAACGACGAATGGCACCTACGAGTTGTTCAGTAACCTGGGGGTGATGTTCTTACTGTTTTTAGTGGGTCTAGAAATAAAACTCAGCTCCTTGCGATACGTTGGGCCTTCGGCTGGGATGATTGCGCTTGGTCAAGTGGTCATTACCTCGGCGATTGGCTTTGCGGTTACGCTTTTGCTTGGGCAATCCATTACGGTTGCCACATACATTGGATTTGGCCTAGCGCTCTCCAGTACAATTGTTATTGTTAAATTGATTTCCGAAAAACATGATCTCAATAGTCTCTACGGAAAGTTAAGCATCGGCGTGCTGGTGTTTCAGGATGTCGCGGCGATGCTGGCGTTGTTGGTGCTGGCTGGTTGGCAGTCGGGTGGGGGTTTTTCGGGCGGCGCGATTGGATTGACGATTTCGAAGGGCGTGGCATTGGTCGTCACGATGGTGCTGCTGAGCCGTTGGGTGATGCCATCCATATTTCGTTTTATTGCCCGGTCGCCAGAACTCGTTCTCGTTGCCAGTTTAGCCTGGCTCTTCGTGATTGTGACGGTCGTCAAAGGCCTTGGACTATCGATTGAAATTGGCGGCTTTCTCGCGGGTCTCGCATTAGCAAACGCCTCAGAGCATTTTCATATCGCTAACCGCATTCGGCCGTTACGTGACTTTTTCTTATTGCTTTTCTTTGTAACGCTCGGTATGACGGCCGCCACGGCCGGGACAACCGACTCGGGCTGGCTGATCGCGATTCTGAGCCTGTTTGTCTTAGTCGGGAAGCCGCTGATTGTCTTTGTCTTGATGACGAGCCTTGGGTATCATCGCCGGACAGCCTTTTTGACCGGCATTACAATGGGCCAGGTGTCGGAATTTTCACTCGTCCTCGTCACGGCGGGCGTAGCAACGGGCCAGCTTGAACCAAGCTTCGCGACGCTCATCACGATTATTCTAGTGGCTACCATGACCCTATCGTCTTTTGGTGTGGTCCATGCGGAACAGCTGTATCGGATACTTGACCCCATCTTGCGCTTCTTCGAGCGTCGACAACGTCGTCGCGAAGATATGCCTGGTGAGACAATTCGACGACCGATTATTCTCATCGGTGCTCACCGGACTGGTGAACAGGTTCTTGAGCATCTACCGAAGAGCCAGGTCGCGGTCGTCGATTTTGACCCCGAAGTGGTTCATCACCTCCGACGTCGGGGGTACGCGGCTGTGTATGGTGATTTAACCGATCCCGATGTGTTTGAGTTATTTGATCGGAAGAAACTATCGTTAGTAATTTCGACCAGTCCTTCGTACGAAGACAACATTGCGTTAGTTGCAAAACTTGGTTCTGATAAAAAAATTAGCGTCATCGCTAGGGCCGAAAATGAAAACGAGGCAAAGCATCTGTACGCTTTAGGAGCGGACTATGTCTTGGTGCCGCAATTAACCGCTGGGCAGCACCTCGGGAATCTGGTCGCCGCTCTCCGCTCGGGCAAGAAAATGACAAAACACCGTGAACACGATCTTCGACACTTAGCACATGACCGGTTGTAACGTATGCGTATTTCTTTTTTTGGGGCGGCCTCGGAAGTAACAGGTTCGAAACATATTCTGGAGCTTGCCGGTCGTCGGATCTTACTTGATTGCGGTTTGTGGCAGGGGAGCCATCAAGCTGATGAATTAAACGCTCAGCGGTTGCCGTTTGATGCTCGTACGATAGACGCGGTCATTGTCTCCCACGCCCACCTTGATCACGTTGGGATGTTGCCGATCCTGGTCAAAAATGGTTTTACGGGACCGATTTACAGTACCGGCGCGACCCGTGATCTAGCCGAACTCATTCTTCTTGACGCGGCAAAAATTCAAGAGCAGGACGCCATCTACTGGCAGCGCCATCATCCGCAACAAACAGATCCAATTCAACCGCTGTACACTCAACAAGATATTCCGCCGGTGATGCAGCTGTTTGAACGAGTTCGGTATGCGCATCTGGGTGGAGACTTCCTTCAAATACTTCCTGAGATTGGCCTAAAACTCTATGATGCTGGACACATTCTTGGTTCCGCGGTGGTTGTCCTCCAGGGCCAAGAGGGTGGCAAGACGCGCCGTTTGGTATACACCGGTGACCTCGGGCGGGCAAATGCACCGCTGCTGCGCGACCCTGATCCGGTTACTGAATCAGCCGAAGCGCTGATTATGGAAAGTACCTACGGCATGCGACTGCACCACCCGGTCCATGATGTTGAAGGCCAACTGATCAAGATAATGACGATCGCGGTTGCACGCCATGGCAAGGTCATTTTGCCGGCTTTTTCGCTTGGTCGAACACAAGAATTGATCTATATCCTTCACCAGCTCACCGATCAGGGTAAACTTCCACGCATTCCGATTGTCATCGATAGCCCATTAGCTTCTCGCGTGACAGCCGTTTTTCAGCGTCACCAACAAGATTATGATCGCGAATCGCGCAGTGATTTTGCTTATCCGAATGAAAACCCGTTAGTGTTTTCGAACCTCGAGTTTACTGAAACAGTCGAGGAGTCAAAAGCACTCAATAGTCGCGGCGGTCCGCTCGTAATTATTTCAGCTTCTGGCATGGCGACTGGTGGGCGAGTATTACATCACCTGCGAAACACCTTACCGCAGTCAACAAATCAGATTGTCTTTACTGGTTATCAAGCAACTGGCACGCTTGGGCGTCGGTTGGTTAGTGGTATCAAATCGATTCGGATGTTTGGGGCGGAGGTGCCGGTCCAAGCCGAGATTAAAATTCTCAACGACTTAAGTGCTCATGCTGATGGGGCTGAATTGACAGCCTTTGCTGAGAGTATTCAGGGGGTCCAGCAGGTGTTCCTGGTTCATGGGGAAGCTGATCGGGCGACGGCCTTTCAGGCGAATCTGAAGGCTCGACATCCGGATTGGGCCGTGATTGTGCCGACAAAACAGCAAGTCGTTGATCTTGGGTAGGGGGTAAAAAACAACTCCCACACCGGAGTCCGGTGTGGGAGGGTTCGAGACGAAATCTTATTTACCGAGGATCGCGTCCTTGGCGGCTTTCGCAACCCGGAATTTCACGACCGTCTTGGCCGGAATCTGGATCGTTTCGCCGGTCGCAGGGTTGCGGCCTTGGCGAGCAGCTCGCTGCTTCTTCATCAGTTTCCCGAGACCTGGCAAGGTGATTTCACCAGCCGATTTGGCTTGCTTGTAAGCCGTGTCAACGATGAGGTCCCATGTCGCGGCCACATCTTTCTTACTCATTCCCGACTTCTCAGCGAGGTATCCGATCAGAGCGGATTTGCTCATTGGTTTGTCTGCCATAGGCGTTCCTGCAGATTTAGTAATAAATACTCAAAGAGTATAGCAAAAAAAAAGCGAATCGCCTATATTTATTGGCTTTTTTATGGGGTAAGCAAAAATAATCGCTAAGATTAGCGATTATTGGTCCTTGTGAAATAGAAAAGCTGATCGTTCTCAGCTTCGACTAAACGCCAGTGCGCGCTCTGTTTCAATATTTCAACCTGCGTAACCAGCTCCGCCTGTGGAAGAATATCCCGCTCGCGGCCGAGTAGGACAACAACGCCTTCCGCTCGATCTAGCGCGTTCGGGAACACCCAAATGCGGTCTCGCCGGCTAAATTGTGGACCAAGATCATTGGAAACTGCAAGAGCGACGTTCGGCGGAATCTCGTCGGCCATCCGGCGGACGGTTTCTTCGTAGGGGTTCTTGGTAAAAACGCGAACGGCATCATGATGATGACGCATTCCCGGGAGAGGAACCCAGAGCCAGACCATAACACCAACCCAGGTCACGGTCCAGAATTTCATCAACGGATGCGAACGAAGATTGGTTAGCCTATCGAAGCCATCAATCATAGCCAACATCACGAATGGGGTGATCGTGGCGGTATATTGATAATAGAGTGCATGCATATTTGGATCATTGCTGATCATATTCATCACGAACGTCGGTACAGCGGCGACGAGCCACAGAGGTTTTCGCCAGGCGACGAGCCCCGTTGCTCCAGTCATGATTATTATGTATCCAACAGTGATTGGTGTCAGAAGGTCACGTGAAAAAATTATCGGGTGACGAAGGATGCCGAGAAATATTTCTGGAACGCTTTGTCCATATTCAGCAAAATAGCTGATGGCGAAATGGGCATCGTTATCCGCGTAGTGGGGCAGGACCAGCGCGGTCATAACCGCGACCCAGATCAGACTGACGCTCCCGACGGCGATCGCGTTTCGCCAAGTAAGAATTTTTTTCCACCCCAATACCAACGCGGTCATAGCCACGACTAAGCCGACCTCTTCTTTCGTGGTGAGGGCGGCGAAAAAAAAGATCCACATCCAGACCCATCGACGCGTGGTTGCGGCCCACACCGCCCAGAGCAGTAGTGGCGTAGTAAAAACCACGGCATGAAGGTCAAACAGAGCGGTCCAAGCTAAGCCTGGTTGAACAAGGTAGAGCCCAGCTACGACCACGGCCCAAATTTCTGGTAATCGTCGACGGGCGAGAAGCCACAACGGAAGCGTGCCGCTAGCGAGCGCCGCAACTTGTATCAGCACCAGTGTTCGCGGATCAGCCCACAGTGCGTAGAAGGGTGTCAGCGCGAGAAGAAATAGATCCCCATGAATCGCCGCGCGGGATTGGAGGATGCCCAAAACCGGGCTGGTCATCTGAAAAAAATGGCCATGGATGGTTTGCCAGACGACCTGATCCATAATCCCGAGGTCAAATTGAGAACTCAGGAGGTGAACATGGCGCTGCCAAACGCTCAGGCTAAACCACCCAGCCCAGCTGACGGTTAGAATTAAGATAGCCAAAAGTGGTCGACGTCGCATGGTCGTAGTGTACCGTTCCTCGGCAAGGAAAACAATACTTTACCCGAACGAAGAACGTATGGTACAGTCGACCTATGAACATAGCATTTCGCGCGATTCCTGATCGAGTCTTTGTCGGTTTGTCGCTGACGGTGATGGTCTTGACCTGGGCGATGGCGATCTGGGTATATCCGGATCTCCCAGCCAAAATTCCTGGCCACTTTGGTCCATCCGGTCAACCGGATGCGTATGTTGATCGAACAGTCTGGACCGTTATCTTGCCGGCCCTGTTGCAAGTTGGGTTGACCGGGTTGTTCTGGTGGATCTATCGTCATCCGCAATACTCGAATATTCCGAGCACAGTCATGATCACGATGATGCCTGAACCGTATCGTGGTCAGCTGTATCGTATCCTACGCCATCTGGCCGTGGTGATGATGCTCTTCATCAACATCCTGTTTGCGCATATTAGCTTAACAACGCTGAGCGTCAGCTTGGGCTTAAGTGACGGCCTGAACCCGTGGCTGATGGGTGGGATACTCTTAGCACTTTTTGGGTTTATCGGCCTGACGACCGTACGTTTGTTTCGGATCGCGAAGCTTGGCGTGGTAGCCTTACGGGCTAACCCACCAACAGCCGCCTAGGGGTTGGGGATAGCTGGTCTTGTCAGATAGAGCTAAAAATGCTATATATTAAGAGCCGTCGCAGCTATTGAAGACGGCGCTATGGCAAAATCTCCTCGGGCGACAATTGGGTTAATCTTCGTTGGCGGTTCGACCCTTGATGGGCGCGACCGTGATGTTACAACCGTCACGAAGTCTTCGGATATTCAGCCGTGGTTAGCTCGCATGACGGAAGCTGAGATTATTGGAGATACGGTCGGCTGGTTTGTCGCGTCTGGCGAGCAACCAATCGGGCCAACCGATTGGTCTGCAACCGTTAAAACAATTTCTGATCATTACGACGAAGTCGATGGTTTTGTTGTTCTTCATGCCCTCGAATCAGTTACGGCTGGCGCGACCGCGCTTCAGCTTATGCTGCCAGTACTTGGTAAGCCGGTGGTCGTCGTTGGCTCACCCTTACCTGCGCCACACGAGCGTCGGCAAGGGCAACGCGAAGCTTGGCCGACGACAAAAGAGTATGGCGCGAAGGCAAGTTTTATTAACGCGATTCAGGTCGCGATTTCCGATGTTGGTGAAGTGGTTGTTGTCTATGGGAGTCATGTTTTTCGGGGGACGAGCGTGATCCGTCGGATGACGGGGGAGCGATCTCGGCTTGATGGGCAGACGCTCGGGAAAATTGATTTCGGGATTCGCTTGTTTGGGGAACAAGTTCGTCGCAGTCAGCGGCCATTAAAAATTTTACCCAAGATTGAATCGCGTGTGACCGCGATTGAGTTTTTCCCAGGGATGACGGCCGATCAAATTGTCAGTATGGCGAGCGGGGCCTCGGGCGTGTTTCTTTCGTCCCATGAGTCATGGCACGCACTGCAGTCGGCCCTGCCTGATATCGCCAAGCGCTTACCGGTACCGCTCGGCATTTATGCGCCTAGTCAAACCACTGTCCCAGCCGGCCTGATTGTCCCGGGCGTCTCGCGGACGACCGCGCTCGTCACCTTTATGTGGGTACTTGGTCAATCGACGGTGCTGGCCCAGATGAAAAAGAAATTTCTGACGATTGGTCGCTAATATGCACGTCTACTTTTTTTCGTCACTTACAGCTCGACTCGATCATCGTCAAACCAACGGCGATATTTTAACGGCGCTACGTCAGACTGATGTCTGGGTATCCTC
The DNA here is from genome assembly GCA_964349465.1 of uncultured Gammaproteobacteria bacterium. GTDB lineage: Bacteria > Patescibacteriota > Patescibacteriia > SBBC01 > CAIJZX01 > CAYGGC01. Next base: position 2,906 of record CAYGGC010000002.1, on the reverse strand, counting down.
GAACGTGGCGAGCGAAGAAATTCAGGTTTCGACGGAAGTTAGCGAAGCGGCCCAAGCCTCCGATACGCCGCTGATGGACCAGATGAACGCGTTTATTATTGAAGGAACACACGCCGCGCCAGAAGTCGGCTTCTTAATGGCTCACGCCCTCGCAACCAAAAAACCAACGCTGTATCTCTATCAACGCGGGACAGTTCCGGATATTTTTACCCATGTGAATCGCCAGGAGTTACCAAAATATATAACAGTGGCGTCCTATCAGGCCGAGCATGTCTCGACCGTGGTCTTGGAATTTTTGCGGTCTGTCGCCGGACAAGTTGTGAAAGAAGTCCCGCGTCTAAAATTTACCCTACGGTTAACGGCTAGCCAGGATGGCTATTTAGACTACAAAACGCATAACACAAAAACGACCAAGGCAGACTTTTTGCGTGATCAGGTTGAGCGTTTAATGACCGAGGATACGGCGTGGCAAACGTGGAAGAAAAAGCGCCTCGACCAAGAAAAATAACCGTTACTTGCGCGGAGCAACGGTTCGAACAACCAACCCGAGAAATGCCCAGATCACCATCACCGTCAGGGTGATGCGAACGGCCGGACTCCCAATCAGGAGGTGGTCAGTGAGGAGCATAAGGATCCGAATGGCCCCGATGTGCATCAGGCTGCTTTCCCAGAGGCTTTGTGCCTGGAAATACTTGGCGTACAGCAGACTGCTGCCAATCGCGAAGCTGCACCAGACTATCAACCAGACCAATCGTCGCATGGCTCCCTCCCTGGTCGTTCGCGCCGAGAATGAACGGTCTATAGGTGAGCCTACCCTAAGGGGTGTTTTTTCGTCAAGCGCTTGTCGTCAGGCCGTTTTTTGGCTATACTTGGCCTATGACTGAGCGCCTCGACCAAGAAGAAATTCGCCGAAAACGCCGGGCCGATATGATGACGGCGGGGACAAATCCGTATCCACCGCGGACGAGCCGGACCGCAACGATTCAGGTAACTGTGGCTGGGTGGCAAGACGGACAAAGCGTGACGATTGCTGGGCGGGTTCGGGCTATCCGAGTCCAGGGTGGATCGGCCTTTTTGCGTCTCGAAGATGAAACCGGGCAGCTTCAAGTTTTTCTTCAAAAGAAAAATTTAGAAACGTTTGCAGAGCTGACCGCCCAGATTGACCTTGGAGATTTTCTTGAAGTCGCGGGCGTGACATTTATCACCAAGCGCGGGGAGAAAACGGTTGATGCTTCGAGCTTGCATTGGTTAGCAAAAGCCCTGCGACCACTGCCGTCTGAATGGCATGGCTTAAGTGATATAGAAACGCGTTATCGTTTTCGCGAGCTTGATCTCTTATCGAACGAGGACGTAAAAAAAGTGTTTGTCACGCGCGGGAAAATTTTAGCGACGGTCCGAAATTTTTTAAACGAGAACGCGTTTACGGAAGTTGAAACTCCGATGCTCCATGTCATCGCCGGTGGCGCGACGGCAAAACCGTTCACCACCCACCACAACGCCCTCGACATGGATTTATTTTTGCGTGTGGCACCGGAACTGTATCTCAAACGTCTCATTGTCGGTGGACTCGGCCGTGTTTTTGAAATCGGACGGAATTTTCGGAATGAAGGGATCGATCGTGACCACAATCCGGAATTTACGATGATGGAATGCTACGCTTCGTTTACGGATTTTGAATGGATGATGAACCTGACGGAGGATCTGTTGATCGCAGTCGCGACGGCCGTGAACGGTAAACCAGAAATCATGATCGGTGATAAGGGTTTTCCCTTAACAAAACCATTTCCGCGATTCAAATATCGTGAAGCCATTGAACACATGACCAAGATTGATATTGATGCGCTCGACGATGAGGCGCTCGTGGCGGCGGCCCGTAAAGCAAAAACGGATATTCCGGACGGGATGACACGGCCGAAAGTGATTGATGAGATTTTTAAAACACACTGCCGCCCAGGCTTTAGCGGCCCAGCCTTTGTCTACGAATACCCACTAGAATTGTCGCCCCTAGCAAAAAAAGTTCCAGGGAATCCGAAGTATACCGAGCGTTTTCAGCTCTTAATCGCTGGCACCGAACTTGGGAATGCGTTTAGCGAGTTGAACGATCCGGTCGACCAGCGTGAACGGTTCGAAGCGCAAGAACAGCTCCGAGCAAAAGGGGATGATGAGGCTCAACCAATTGACGAGGCCTATATCCGCTCCCTTGAATATGGGATGCCGCCAACGTCTGGCCTGGGGATCGGGATTGATCGCCTAACAGCGGTCCTGACCAATCAAAAAACGCTGAAAGATGTAATACTTTTTCCGACGCTTAAACCTGAACAGGAGTAATATGGTTGATCAGTATATTCTCGACGGAATACAACGGCGTGGTCAGAAATTCTCTGGATTGTTAGCGCAACTACAAAACCAAGCTACCAACGACCAAAAGTCGTCGCAGCAAGAATTAGAAACATTGCAGGCGACTATTAACGCTGCGAGTAAAGAAATTCCAAAGCTTGCATCAGCTGAAAAAAAGGCCAAGATCGCTGAGCTGAAACCAATCTCAGATCGTATCGCGGAGTTGAAAAAAAACCTGAGCGAAACCGCGCCAAAAACGATTCGTGTGCCCAATCCGCCGAAGGCCGATGTGCCGGATGGCGACGATGAGAGCGCGAATGTCGTCCTGCGCGAAGTCGGTAAAAAACCGATTATTGCAGACCCAAAAGACTACTTAGCGTTAACGGAAGAGCGGGGCTTGATCGACCTGAAACGGGCTTCGAAAGTCTCGGGATCACGGTTTGGCTACCTCGTCGGCCCGATTGCCCAGCTTGAATTTGCCTTGATTCAATACGCCCAGCAAACGCTACTGCCGGAAGGATTTGTGATGGTCGTTCCGCCAGTCATGATCAAAGAAGAGAATATGGCGG
>CAYGGC010000001.1:195097-210350 GCA_964349465.1 uncultured Gammaproteobacteria bacterium | reverse complement strand
TCGGTCATACGCCACTGCAAGCGATTGTCGGCGGCATTATTGGCTTAGCCTTGGCATTAACATTGTACGGGTGGTGGTTTTAGGCAATACATGAATAACATTCAATATCTTTATTTAGCTTGAAGAAAATATAAGGAACTAGGGGGGGTTTTATTTTTGGGCCACTAAGTCATACAAAAATGTCATTTACGCTTTTCCTTATTGCTCCGACCATAGTTGCCGCTATTTGCCTTGCAAGTTTTTCTTACTTTCCTTTTAAGAAAAGGACAAAAAAACAAGCCCTTCTTAATTATATAATCAATTACGTTGTCCTATACATTCCGGCTGCTATCAGTGTTTTTGATGTAACACTTGATAATAGCGGGATGGGAGGAATAGTCTTCCTTCTTGGGTACGCAATAGCATACCTACTCTCTCTCGCAACTTTTATAATTCAAATAATTCTGGCCCATCGGGAAGCAAAAAAGAACAATTCTGCTCCGTCAGTATTGAGATCGGCATTTCTCATACTAGGAATCGTGTTGTCTACCTGGGTAGTGACAATAATTATTAACCAGTCGCTTTCAGCGATTCAAAAAAAGGTTTATCCCTATGGTTTAGGAAAAACCAAGAATACCCAGTTTAGCGGTGACTATATGCATGTGAATGTAAGTGGTGTTGAAAAAATTTTCTTTTCGGCAACAATTAGTGAAATTGTGCAAGAGCTTCAAAAATATAATGACATCGATCTATGCCTTTACGGACGAGTTGAAAAAAATGATCAAAAAATGTTCGTTCGATCTGGTACGGACGATGTAGAAACAATGGGACCGGGGCAAAAAGTACTACTTGAGCCAAGTACAATTTTATCAAAAATTAGATGTGAGATAGGAACGCAGTGTGCTGGGAATTTGACGATATGCGGACATCTTCGAGTTGGAAATTATTCTGAGTTTGGCTCTCGGCTTGAGCCGGTGAGCATCTCTCAACAGGATGAAACGCAAAGCATTTACATGTCAAAACCATATCTGGAACGAAATAAACTAGATGGAACTGTCGTACGCACAGGAACTCTTGCAGAACCGCTGTTCATTCCCCAGGCATTACTGGATGCAAAATATTTACTAAACCATGAAGTGTGCATACAAGGCCTTTACTTTGACAATGGAACATCTAATGCGCCCTTATTGAAAAACCAAGTAGAAAACGCTTATGAAAAAAATCTAACCGCATTACATGCTCGATTACCTCAAAATGCAATCCCTTCCCTTTGTGAAACTCGCCAAGGAATAACAGCTTGCGTTGGATTTGTAAAGGCTTGCGGAAAAATGATTAATTCTACGCCAGGCAGTGAATACCCATACTCCTTTGAGCCTCGGGTAGATAGCATTGTTCTGCAATAAGTAGAATTTATTTATCAAAGCCATTTCCTCAACCCTGACAACTCGCACAATAATGCGTCCCCCGCCCAGCGAGGGTGATTTTGGTTATCACTCCATCACAGCGTTTACACGGTTTGCCATCGCGTCCATAGACGCGTAAGAACGGCATCATGCCCCCTTTTTGGCCGTTCGCGGTTCGATAGGCATCAGCCGTCGTGCCTTTTTTTCGAATCGAGAGGTTCATGACATGGCGGATCCCTTTCCACAGCGCGCGTCGTTCGGTTGGACTGAGTGTTTTAATTCGCCGCGTCGGCCGAACCTTCGCGTAGAATAACGCTTCGTCGGCATAAATATTTCCGATACCAGCGATGACGGTTTGATCGAGCAAGGTGGGCTTCACCCGCTTGACCCGATGGCGCTTCAGAATATTCTCAAAGACACTGAGCGTAAAATCATCAGTTAGGGGCTCCGGTCCGTAGCCTTGCTCCTCAAGCCAATATTCAAGCTCTTTTGTCGCAACAAGCTTCACAAAACCGAATTGGCGCTGATCGTTAAAAAAGAGGGTTCCGTGATTTGTCACAAATATGACGTGGCTGTATTTATTCGGAAGATTCTCCGTGCCTTGCGGAATCGGATGGCCACCAACGCGGAGCCGGCCTGAGGTTGCCCGCCAAATAAGCTGGCCAGCCATTTTTAGATGAATCACAATCGTTTGGCCTGACGACAGGTCGATCAGTAGTAATTTTGCGCGGCGATGAACCTTCGTAACACGAGCACCAACCACACCCCGCCGAAATTTGCTCAACGGCAGTTTGATCATTTTCGGTAAGCCGACCTGAAGACCAGTGATCCGGCTAGCCGGCATCACCTCCTGCAATTCGCGCGCAATGGTTTCAACTTCCGGGAGCTCGGGCATACCTTACCCGATCAACCCGCTCGCGTCGTCCAGTTCTTGCCAGCCGGTTCCAATTTTCTTCAGCACGGTCACATGCCCCACTTGTTCATCGGGGCTGTATTCGTACGCGACGCGACCGCCGACGCCGACTTTATGGCCACCCAGCGCGTGCTTGCCGGTAATCCGCGGACGAAGTTCATACTCGAGACGCATCTCGCCAACCGGCGAGGTAAATTCTAGATACTCAAGTGTCCCCGGTCCTTCCTCAAGGCGATCGACGCCTTGGGCATGAACGGTAAACTTTTCGAGAATCATCGCTTTGGTATCAAGCCAACGGTCGGGTGTCATGGTCGTGGTGAAGATGAGTTGTCGAGAAGTTGATGCATAATTTTCGTCCAATCGAGGCGGAACATAACATACCCGATCAGGGCTAGCCCGCCGATGGTAATAAACTGCGACACGAGTCCAGTCGCACTCGCTGCCGTTCCGGTATCGAGTGAGCGGGAAAGGAAGAAACTTGAATAGGTCACAAACAACCCGGCAACGCATTTTCCGATCGTCGACGGTAACCAGGCGCGCCACCACGGGTACCGTAACATGCCCAGCGGGATCATCATTAAATCATCCGGTAATGGCGTCGAACCAAAGATGATAATCAGGAGCGCAATCATCCCGGGCCGCTCGTGAATAATCCGTTCCAAGGCGTCGTACGTTTCCGGTTTTTTTTGCTGGAACCACCGCGCGCCCCAACGACCAATGAAATATCCAGCCATCTGTCCTATCCCAGCGCCGAGTCCCATCAAAATTCCCAGCCAAAATGGATTCAGACCTTGTGTGGCTAAAAAGAAAACAATAATCGTATATGGAAAAAAGACGGTCGCGCTCGTACTTCCGATCAGCGCCGCTCCAAACGCGCCGAGATACCCGTACCGCAACGCCACGGCCGTCCAGGTATCCGTCAAACGCCCGTAGAGCGTCGCGATGAGCGGGACAGAAGTAATAAGAAGGCCGAGCACCGACAACACAACGATCAGCGCGACCATCCACAACTCCATCCGACCAAACGTAAAGGGTTTAAAATGGATTTTCATGTCGTTCGAAAAGGATTGGCTTTTGGTTGGTAATAGGTCGCGTCCTTCAGGTCGTCGGGTAAGAACTGTTGAACTGATTCATCATCGTGGGAGTATTTGTAGCCCCGGTGATAGCCAATATCTTTCATCAGCTTCGTGGGCGCGTTCCGGAGATGGAGCGGTACGGCGTCATTGCCATGCGACCGCACATCCTCTAGCGCCGCCCCATAGGCAACGTAGGTTTCGTTCGATTTCGGACAGGTCGCGAGATAGACCACGACATGCGATAAGGTAATCGCGCACTCAGGATACCCGATACTGTCACAAGCCGTAAAGGCGGCCATTGCTAGTGGCAGCGCGTGTGGGTCAGCCATCGAGACATCCTCGGATGCAAAAATAACCATCCGCCGCGCGATAAACAGCGGATCCTCCCCAGCTTCGACCATCCGGCCGAGCCAATACAACGCCGCGTCTGGATCTGATCCGCGCATCGACTTAATAAAAGCCGAAATAATATTGTAATGTTCCTCGCCTTTTTTATCGTAGAGAAGTTGTGGTTTTTGGAACGCCTCGGTGATTGTTGCGGCGGTAATGGTTTTACTCCCATTGGTGACCGTCGTGGCTTTGACTGCGATCTCGAGCGTCGCGAGCGCCGTTCGAGCATCGCCATTCGCCGCGGTCGACAGAAGTTCCATCGCTTGCGGTTCAACAATGATCTTCATCGCTCCGTAGCCACGGACCTTGTCGTCCAAGGCTTGCTGAATAATTTTTTTGAGATGGTCGGGCGTCAGACGTTCAAGGACAAACACTTTTGCCCGCGAGAGCAACGGACCAATCACTTCAAAACTCGGATTTTCGGTCGTCGCACCGATGAGCGTGACAATACCATTTTCAACGTACGGCAACAGCGCGTCTTGTTGCGCTTTGTTCCACCGATGAATTTCGTCGACAAAAAGAATGGTTCGCTGTTTTTGGAATTTACGGCGATCGGCGGCCTGCTTCACGGCCGTCACGAGATCATCTTTACTACTCATCACGCCGGATAATCCCACGAACGTAGATTTCGTTCGAGCAGTAATAATCCGCGCCAAGGTTGTCTTGCCGGTGCCCGGCGGGCCCCAAAGAATAATCGAAAACAACTCATCGTTTTCCACGGCACGCCGCAGAATCGTCTCCGGGCCGATGACCTGATCTTGTCCAAAAAACTGTTCTAGGGTCTGCGGCCGCATCCGATCCGCCAACGGCGCAAACCTGGCCAGATCGTCCTGGAATTGCTGGTCAAATAAATCGCTCATGCGTGTCCATGCCCTTCCTCAACGGGATGGTCAGAGACCACCTTGAACCAGACGGCTAAGGCAGTCGTAATCGGAACGGCCAGGATAATTCCTAAGCTCCCGACGACCGCGCGAACAATCTCGGTCGCGACAATTTCACCATTGATAACAAATCCAGCTGGATTTTGTCCTTGGGAAAATAATACTAATAGTGGCAGCGCAGAACCGGTATAGGCCAATAACAACGTATTCACAATCGCGCCTAAGTGACTCCGCCCAACGCGCAACGCCGCGTTATAGAGCTGACGGCGCGGCATCCGCGGATTCGCGCGACGGAGTTCGCCGACAGTCGCAACTTGGGAAATCGCAATATCATCAAGCATCCCAATCGTCCCGATAATAATTCCGGCTAACAACAAGCCGCGAACATCAATCGGGTTTGGGTCGGTCTGCAGATAAAATGCTTCTTCGCTCGAAGCACCGGTCAAATGCGTAAAGTTCATCGCGGCAATACTGAGTCCACCAATAATCAACATCGCACCGACTGTTCCCGTCGCCGCTGCTAATGTATGCCGCCCAAATCCTTCAGTAATGAAAAATGAAATTAGTAGAATTGCTGTCGCCCCAACAAGGGACACGGTCACAGGTTGGTAGCCTTGCGCAATCAATGGCACAATCCAGAGCACAATCACGGCGTAGGAAAACGCCAAGCCGACCAGCGACCGAACACCACGCCAGCGACTAAGCCAGATGACGCTGACCATAAAGGCAATAACGAGCCAGAGCAGTCCCGACCGGCGATCAAAGTCGGTAATCAGATATTTTTTTGAACCATCAATATGATCGATCGCATTCACTAAGACCCGATCACCAACCCGGTACGTTTTTACCCCAATAACTGGAACCGTTTCATTGTCACCAATAACCACCAGACTTCCCTTTTGTGGTCCTTGGGTAAAACGAACGTCGTAGATTGTTATCACCTCGCCCTCAACCGCTGATGTCCGAACCTGAGTAACGACGGCCCGTTGGGGCAACGACTGGGTTGTTTCGTTGGCACTTTGGGCCGAAGCCGGAACAGCAAAAACGGACCACAGGATTCCCCCCAGTCCCAATGTTAGCGCGACGCGACCCAGCATAGAGTCGTAGTATAGCATTTTTTTCTTCGTCTGTCGTCTAGACACCTATGACCTACAAGCGCATAGTTCCTGGGCCGGGCCACCTAAAAGGAGGTGATTAATTATGACGTTTATCGGCACACCACATGTGCTCGCTTGGCTCGCCAAGCATCCAACGATGCATCGCACCGTACAACAAGGCCAATGTATTGTTTGTCCCCATCGGCAAAAGCTCGGCCATCCATCATCCAAGCTTCTCCACCGGATCGTGTCGATGTCCCACTGCCCCTTCTGTACCGACCGACTGGGCAAGCCTATCCCCATCACTGGCGAACCAAAAGAATACGCTTGGCCTTTGGCCACGTCGTAAACTCCGAGCCTAGAGATATCTCCGGGCTCTTTTTTTAGACTCCAAACCGCCGTTGTCGACGTTTAAATTCACTCAGTGCTAAATCAAGATCTTGTTCGGAAAAATCCGGCCAATTTTTTTCGACAAAGAGAAGTTCACTGTAAACGCTCTGCCATGGTAAAAAGCCACTCAAACGCTGTTCACCGGAGGTGCGAAGAATCAGCTCTGGGTCAGGCTGGAGCGCTGTATACAGCGCTTCGCTGATGGATTTTTCCGTAATGGCGGAACTCGACTTCGCTGTCCGGACAACTTTTTTTACCGCATCAACAATTTCCCCGCGTCCGCCATAGTTCACAACCAACTGCAATGTCCCGCGAGTATTATTTTTTGTCACGGCCATCGCGGTCGCGATATACTGTTGCAACCGTTTTGGCAACTCATGGATTCGGCCGATAACGGAAATGCGAATATTTTTTTTATGAAGCCCATCAACTTCTTTCGTTAACGCGAGGGACAAGAGCTTCATCAAATAGTCGACTTCTTTTTTTGAGCGATTCCAGTTCTCCGCCGAAAAGGCATAGACCGTTAAAATCTCGATCCCACGGTCGAGACACCAATCGCCCATTTTTAAGACAACATCATACCCGCGACGATGGCCAGCTAATGTCGGCAACCCGCGACGCTTGGCCCAACGCCGATTTCCATCCATGATAATTGCGAGATGTCGAACGCCGTGATTTGTAATCATGGTTGAAGGTGGTATTTGAGAATGACTGCGCCAAGCGATAGGGATAAGCCCACTGTCCAAGCCACAAAAAACAAGACGAGTAGATCCGCTTCCCGCGCTTCAGTTTCGCGGAGTGAACGACCGACCGCAATGATGTCAGAACGTACACCCTCACCACGGATAACGACCAGGGCCTGGCGTTGTCCAGCTGATGGTTCCCAGGTCACACGATTTTGGCCATGCTCAAGTGCTGATTCGAGCGAGCCGCGTGGTGGCAAAACTTGTAGAGCCTGAAGCTCAGCCGATGTACCAAGTATATTCAGGCCCGCATCAAAAATGTAAACATACGGGGCAAGGCTTTTTGCTATATCAACTTTTTCCGCTGGGATAATTGAACGCGGATCTGCCCCGAGACGAATTCTTTCAGCGATATCTTCGGCCATCTGAATCTGCGGATCGTTCGCCCCTTGACGATATACCTGCTGCAACCCAACATACGTGCTCCCAAGTGCCACCGAAAAAACAACCGCCAGCGGTATCCAGGCGATGATTCCAGTAAACAGTCGTGATGATCCGGTCATTGGATAATCGTGATTGATGATGTTCGTTATGATCGCCCCACGACCTCATCGTCCCGAACCCCACACAAATATGATATGAATTTTTTGCTGCCGTGGTCGGGGTGGCGGGACTTGAACCCACGGCCTCATCGTCCCGAACGATGCGCGCTACCAACTGCGCCACACCCCGTTCACAGCAGCAAAAATTGTCTTGTGTGCACGGACAGACTGCACGTGCGGGCTTTACGACGCCGAAAATATGCCGCTGAAGACTACCAAAAACCCGCGAAATACGCAAGGTTAGCAAGCCTATACGCCTATACGATTCTCCTGTATACTGGCCTGGTAAGCAAAGTTCCCGTTTCCGGTTCTCCGAAAGCCCAGGACGAAAAGGTCGACTTACGACTTTATTCGCACTCCTCTCTCAAACTATGGCAACCAAACTCTACGTCGGTGGTCTTCCGTACAGCACGACCCAGGACGCTCTTCAAGCGGCCTTCGCTCAAGCTGGTAACGTGACCTCGGCCACGATCATCATGGATCGCATGTCCGGCCGCTCAAAAGGTTTCGGCTTCGTCGAAATGGCGACCGAAGAAGAAGCGCAAGCCGCGATCGCGATGTTCAACGGTAAGGATTTCGAGGGCCGCACTCTGACGGTCAACGAAGCTCGTCCGCTCGAACCACGCGCGCCGCGCACCGGCGGATTCTCGCAGTAAGCGACGATCTAACACAAAGCATCCCTCGCCCTTGGCGGGGGTGTTTTGTTATGGACTACTTTTTTACTGCAGCAATAATCGCGGCCGCGTCGATCTGATGATGCCGGAGTTGTTGCTCGGGTGTCGCGGAATGTGGGACGCCGTGAACGGCCAGGCTCGTGACCCGCGCACCGAAACCATCAACCGCCTGACGAACCGCGTCGGCTAATCCCCCGTTCGGGCGATGATCTTCAACAACGATCAGATGTTTCGTCACGCGCGCAGCTTTGCGTAGAGCTGCCTGATCAATCGGCTGGACAGAATAACAATCGATGACTCGCACAGAAATTTTTTCATCGGCTAGTTGGTTTGCGGCTTTCAACGCCTCGAAGACGGTCACTCCGGTCGCAACAATCGTCGCGACATCTTTTCGACTGTGACGCCAGGTATGACTTCCGCCGATTCGGAATTTTTCCCGGCCCGAATACAAGATCGGCAGATCCGCCCGAGTCAGGCGGAGGTAATTGATCCCAGTCGCTCCGCCGAATAGCGCTAGAAGATGTTGCGTCGCAATTGCGTCAGCCGGCGAGAGAATCGTTGCACCATCCAAGCTCCTGAACATGGCGATATCCTCGAGGCCCATTTGCGAGGCGCCATCTTGGCCAATATGCACGCCGGCATGCGTCCCGACGTACACCTGATGAGTTCCGGCATAGCTGTTCATCCGAAGCTGATCAAAGGCTCGAGTCAAGAACGCCGCGAAGGTTGCAACCAGCGGGAGCTTCCCAGGCGCTGCGATCCCACTCGCCATACCCACCATATTCTGTTCAGCAATATAGGCTTCAATAAACCGTTCCGGGTAGGCTTTCGAAAACGCTTCTGTATAGGTTGAATTCTTGACCTCGCCATCAAGAACAATCAACCCTGGCCAGGCCTTCCCTAGGGCCACCAGAGCCTCTCCAAAGGCCTTTCGGGGTGAGATGCGACTACTGACCGGGTAGGCCAGAAACGAAGGTTTTTTAGCCGTTTTTAGCCGCCGAGAAAAGGCTCGTGGCCGAGCAATCTTGGCAACCACCCGGGATGGTTTCGCGCCAACTTCCGTCAAGGCGGCCGGTAATTTTTCCGGTTTGAGAACCTGGCCATGCCAACCGGATTTTCCGGCCATCAGGGACAGCCCGTGCCCTTTCTCTGTTGCAGCGATAATCATTGTCGGTCGACCCTTTGCACCAACGGCTTCGCGATACGCGCGACTAACCGCGGCGAGGTTATGTCCATCGATGACGATCGTCTTCCAACCAAAACTTTGTACACGAGCTTCGTATCCGCGAACATTTTTTCCGAGCATCGTTGGACCACTTTGTCCGAGCCGATTGACATCGAGCACCGCGACAAGATTATCAACCCGGCGCGCCGCGGCGAGCTGCATAGCCTCCCAGACTGAACCTTCAGCCATTTCACTGTCCCCCAGGAGCACATAGACACGCGCTGGTGACCGATCTAGTTGAGCGGCTATCGCCATCCCCAGTCCCGCCGATAAACCCTGACCGAGTGAGCCAGTGGGAATCTCGGTATAAGGAAAATCTGGCATCGGATGGCCTTGGAGGCGGCTACCGGCCCGACGGAGTGTGAGGAGTTCCTGTGGTGTCACAACGCCAGCCGCGGCGTAGAGCGCGTAGAGCAATGGCGCGGCATGGCCTTTTGAAAACACAAGATAATCATTCGCCGGATGAGTCGGCTTTTTGAGGTCAGCCCGGAATATTCCGCCGAACATCAATGCGGTCATTAACTCCACCGCGGACAATGACGATGACGGATGACCTGAACCAGCGGCGGTTGTACTCACCAGAATATCCTGACGAATCTGGCGGCAAAGATTTTGCAGTTGTGGGTTAGTCATACATTATTTTTCTCCCGTCACATAAGTACAGCCCAACGGGCCCATCCGGGCAATATGTGCTTGATCGGCCTGAATCTCAATGCGATCACCGGCTTGTACATCATAAATCATGCCATCCATCGTCACCACCATTTCACCGTCAATAATTATATGAACAGTTCCAGTGGGATGGGCGTGCTCTGGATAGGTAAAGTCTGGGGAGTCGAGCCAGGCGCTGACATTCCGAAAGCCTTCGTGTTCAAGTTGCAGTTTCGCTTCGGCTTCAGTCATGCTAATAGTATACAACATTTTCTCGACAACGCTGATAGACAGTTGCAACTGCCGATGGTAGAGTCTCGACGCACACTATCGTGCCTCGCACATTCCAACTCAGACCCGAGAGGAGGTTCCTTATGACCACGCCATCCGCGCGGTTTTCGATCAGGAGATTTCTCTTCCAGGTCGCGTTACAGCTGGCCGTACTCTATACAGGTTTTGCCTGGCTGTTCCGGCCTGCGTGGGAACGACAACAACACGCCGGCTGGGGCCCCTTCATCGCGACCTTCTTGGCTGTCCACCTAGGTATCTGTTTCTTCGAATGGGGGTTTCATCGCTACGTATTGCATTGCACCCTCCATCGAGCCCTAACCCGTTTTTCGCGGGGCCATCGAAACCATCATGCGCTGACACCGATTCGGCTAGAGCGGGTGCCCAACCAACCCGGACAAGTCGTTCTCAATCGGTATCCGATCACCAGCGAGGAACAATACGAGGACGCAGCGTTTCCCGTCTACGCCCTGGCCGCCTTCTGGGCCCTCTTCACACCGATACTTCTAGCGGTTCAAAGCGTCCTCCCGAACGCCCCAATCATGACGGGTGGATACGCCGCAATCGCCTGGTCGATGATCGGCTATGAGGTATTTCACGCCATCGAACACTACCCGTACGAATGGTGGGAACGTGCGGTCACTCATCAGCGCTTCGGCTGGTTCTGGACGCGGGTCTACGGCTTCCACCATTATCACCACGCGAACGTCGCATGGAACGAAGCGATCTCCGGTTTCTTCGGATTACCCGTCGCCGACTGGGTCTTCGGTACGTACTTCCAACCGAAGAATTTACTGTTGTCCGGTCGCCTCGCTACCATCCGGGATTTCCATCCCCAACAGCAACCGAGATCATGGGTGATCAGGCTCGATCGGTGGGCCAAACAACGTGAATCCGCCCTTCGGCACACATAGCCGCGGGCATCGTTTCTCAAGGAGTCTCCCCTGACTCCTTTTTTCTTACGCGTTACTCCCCGCCACCCAACCGCTCGTCCAGCACAGTTGCAACGAGTAGCCGCCCGACGGTCGGCTAATATCGAGCAGGTCACCGGTCAAGTAGAGATTCGGGTACTGACGCGACCGCATCGTCTTCGGATCAATCCCCGTTAACGCGACACCACCATCAGCCACCACCGCCCGATCATAGCCCATCAGCCCGGTGATATGGACCGGCAAAGCTTTCAGTAGATCAACCAGCATTTTACGTTGCGCCTTCGTGATGCTGTGCACTTTCGTCGCCGGATCAATCGACGGCACGAGACTCAACACCGCGTCGGCTGTCCCGGTCGGGGCGATCACTTTCATGACATTTTTGAGTTCCTTGTTTTTGTTCGCGTCAAACGTCTCGGTCAAATACCGATCAAGCGCACCCAAATCGCGATCCGGATGCGTATCAATCATTGCTGTGACCTCACCGTCGTGCAACAAGTCAGCAACATCGCCCGCTGCGTTCAGAATAAGCGGTCCAGACAAACCAAAATGTGTCAGGAGGATGCGCCCGCGCAATTTCAATTCTTTCTTCCCGTTGAGAAAAAAAGTTATTTTTACGTCAGACAGAGTGATACCGGCGAGCGACGTAACCCACGCATCAGCGACCGCGAGCGGGACGATCGTCGGCGTTGGCTGACGGACGTCATGACCACTATTTTGGAGCCAGTGAAACCCATCACCAGTTGAACCGGTTTCCGGATGTGAAACTCCGCCCGTCGCGACAATATACGATTCCGCAGTCAAAACCTCACCCTCAATCTCAACACCAGTGATTGATTTTTTTGACCATAGTATTCGGCGCACCGTCACACCAGTCCGAACTTCAACACCGCTCGTTTGTAGTAATTTTTCAAAAAGTTTTACAACATCAACTGCTCTCTCGGTTTTCGGAAAAACCCGTAAGTGCGCCTGCGTCACGAGCGGCAGCCCATGCCGTTCAAAAAAATCGTGTGTTTCGGAAACACCGAACTGAGCAAAGGGTGAATATAAAAACTTGGCGGCTTCTCCGTAATGGTCCAGTAAACGATGAATGTCTTCTTCGGCATTCATGATATTACATCGGCCGCCGCCGGTCATCGCCAGTTTTTTTCCAAGTTGCTTATTTTTTTCGAGTAGCAAAACTCGCCGCCCGCGTTCCGCCGCCCGCACCGCGGCCATCATGCCAGCCGCGCCGCCGCCCACCACGATGACGTCGTACTGATCAGCCATATCTTATTGCTCGAGATCAACCACCGTATCAATCCGGACCTGGCTCACAAAGTCCGGAATGTGTGAGACCATAATCATCGCGCCCTGGTACTGATCGAGCGCCTCAGCCAAAATGGGTAAATGACGGAAGTTGATGTGGTTGGTCGGCTCGTCGAGAATCAATAATCCTGGTTTCATCAGCACTAACCGACAGAATGACAAGAGGCCTTTTTGACCTTCTGATAAAGATTCAATTGTGTTGCCGAGCAATCCACCATCGAGTAAAAATCCAGCCGCGGTTGAACGGAGTTTGTGCTCGTCGTTCTCCTCCATCACTTCCTTCAACGCATCAAAGGCGGTTTGCTCGCCGTTCAGATTCCCGAAATCTTGCTGGTAATAGCCGACAATAATCTCCGGCGCAATCGTGATATGCGGTGACGAACGTTCAACCATTTTTTTTAACAACGTGCTTTTGCCAATCCCGTTCGGTCCGGCAATCAGGACATGCATGCTTTTCCGAACGACCAGGTTGAGCGGTTTTTCTTTAGCCTTGTGGTGACGGATAACTGTCGCCGATTCAATGTTGACGACCTGGCCATCAAAGTGGAGATCGAACTCCTGAGCCGGAATCGTAAACGGCCGAATCGTTTTATCTTCCTTCCGAACTTCCACCAGATTTTCTTCCGCCTCTTCGGCAATCCCTCGCATCCGTTTCGCCACACCGCGCAGTTTTCCCCCTTTATGCGCAAAGACTTCGGCTTGGGCGCGCTTTTCTTTAATTTGTCGTTGCATTCGCGCGTTCTGTAAATTTTCGCGCTCGATTCGGGCCTTAATTTCTTCAACCACGTCGTTATAGTCGCCGGTGTATTGTTCAACCTGGCGGGTATGAACGTCAAGGTACAAAACGCCGTCGGAAAAGGCATTCAAGAAATCAGCATCGTGGGAAATAACGATAACCGTTTTATCGTAGGTCATCAAAAAACCAGTCAGGTGATCGATGCCGTACTGATCAAGATTATTCGTCGGCTCGTCCAGAAGTAGAATGTCCGGATGCTGAATGAGGGCATGCGCCAAGAGGAGCCGTGCCTGTTGTCCGCCCGATAATTCCTTAACCAGCCGATCAAGCGGCAAGTCGAGATGGACAACTTCAAATACTTCTTGAATTTTCTTCTCGAGGGCGTAATCGATATGAGCAAATGCGGTACCAAAATACTCCCGGATTGTTAACCCAAGCGCTTCTTTCGGCATGACCTGCCGGGCAATCGCCACCGACGCGTTTGGGGCCGGCGAAACTTGCCCCTCGGTTGGCTCAAGCTCCTTCGTGATCATTTTGAAAATCGTACTCTTTCCCGCCCCGTTCTGACCCATCAAGGTAATGCGACTACCGGAGCGAACAGAAAAATTTACCGCGTCGAGCAGTTTTTTGCCGTGTTCGTATTCGAAGGTTACATCGGAGAACCTGACAACTACATTATCATTCGCCATTGTTATATATCAGAAAGTTACTTGCCCCGTATATCGCGAAGCGATTGTGCGGGGTCGTTAGCCATAGCGGGATAAGGAAAAGACGGCTTATGCTACCACAAAAACAGCTTGACTGCAAGCCGAAGCAATAGAGAATTATCACCATACTTATTTGCCAATAAAGTGACAACCTCTCTGACTCCTCGTCCTTTTTACACAAGATCCTTCCAAACGTTGATCTACGTGGTTACAGAAAAAATTTCAGGCGTGCTTTTCTGACCACGGTATAATACTGTTCTTAAATTTGGATATTTTACATAATCGAGATCCTCAAATCTTTTTTCTTTATCGTCCACGAAAACCACTTTATCATCTTTATACTGCTCACAAATCTTTTCTATGCTTTCCTTTTTTGTCCCCTGAATTATGCTGATACCAGCAAAAAGAGGTTCAATTCCTGTTCGCTGTATTTTTTCAAGTTGGTACTCAACGACCCCGTGGGTGACCAAGTAACAATTTTCCCGTCCGATATGTTTTATTCGATCGAGCAACTCATGGTTTATAAACTCCGTACATGCAACCATGATCCTTTCTGTTAATTCCCTAGAACCGATCGAGATGACTTTTTCTCCTTGTAAAACAGCTTCTACTAAATTCCTCACTACAAAACCTTTGTCGCGTTCTTCCAAATAATATTTTTTAACTACATCTTCTGAAATCCCGACGCCGGCAAAACAATCATACATGTGTTTTTTGAATTTTTTCGTATTAAAAAATAACACATCATCGAAATCAAAAATGTATTTAGTCATAGTCCCGCAAGTTGCCCGGGTTGATACCGAAAAAATTTCTGGCAGGGGCACTAGGATTCGAACCTAGAATGACGGTTTTGGAGACCGTAGTGATAGCCATTTCACTATACCCCCGTAGCGCCCCGCCCGAGGCGAGACGAAGCTTACTTCGCTTCTTTATGCGGCTGGCGCTTTTTGCACCACTTGCAATACTTCTTCAGATCAAGTTTTGCCTTGACCATTTTCTTATTCCGCTTGGTGTGGTAGTTGATGTGCTTGCACTCGGTGCACTGCAACTTGATCAGATTGTCTTGGGACATACGCGTAGTTCGGATAAATCAATTGTTGGAAATTTTTTTCTGGAGCCGATGGTCGGGATCGGACCGACGACCTTCACTTTACAAAAGTGTTGCTCTACCACTGAGCTACATCGGCGTGTATGTAGTCTAGCACAGGCCGTGGTCTTCTTGGGGATGCTTGTCTGGTGGGCAGTGTAGGATTCGAACCTACGAAGGCGCAAGGCCAGCTGATTTACAGTCAGCCACGTTTGACCACTTCGTTAACTGCCC
>CAYGGC010000001.1:0-194997 GCA_964349465.1 uncultured Gammaproteobacteria bacterium | reverse complement strand
GCGCAAGGCCAGCTGATTTACAGTCAGCCACGTTTGACCACTTCGTTAACTGCCCTAGTAAAGAATTCCTGTAACGAGCTTGTATGGACACCTGCCCGTGAATACTGTACGTACCTTTAATCTTGAAATCATGGAGCCGTTGACCGGAATCGGACCGGTGACCTTCTCCTTACCATGGAGATGCTCTACCAACTGAGCTACAACGGCGTAGGTTGTGATTCTACCACACTGCTCTACAAACATTTGTACTGAGTCCCGAAGTCTCGCTTTGCGAGATTCGGGATCCCGATTTTCGCCGGGCGAAACATCGGGGCTACAACGGCATGCTCTACACTTGCTACTCTGGCTGTGAATGAACGATCGATTCGGACATTGTTGATACCTGCGATTCCCAATCGGCAATTTTTGAATTTTCTGGGTTTACTTCTTTCATCCGGCGAATCCCATCAGCCGCGAAGTCTTTTTTACCATATCCGAGACTAATGTCAATGTATTCATCAAGAATTTTTGGACTATTCGGCTCAAGACTCAACGCTTGTTCGATGCTGGCCAGAGCTTTTGGCCAAAGCTGGAGCTGTCGGTACACGCGGGCGAGATCGAGGTGGTAGGCGGTGATTTTTGGGTTGAGGTCAGCCGCCTTTTCAAGTTCTGTTTGCGCGTCTTCGAGCCGTCCGTCCGCTAAATCCGCTTCAGCCATATGCTCATAAATTGCATCAGATTCACCGGTCAATTTGAGCAGATAGTGGAAGACCTCTTTGGCGTGACCATATTCTTTCATGGTCATATAGAGCTCGCCGAGGAGTTCGAAGGCCGGAACGGACCGTGGTTCTAAGCGAATCGCCTGTAAGGCTTTATCTTCAGCCGCGGCGTACTCACCGTCATCCCGCAGAGCCACTGCCTGCGCCAGAATCTCGCTAATCTCATCGTTCATCTGTTGACGTTGGCGACGGTTGAGAAAGACCGGCAATGATCGCACCTTGTATTCGTGCTCAAGGTCAACCAGTTTCTTTTGGGTCTGGGACCAGAGCGCTTTCGCCTTACCAACCGCGGGCGTGCCGCGTGTCTTGACTGCCCCGAAGGCCGATTGAAACTTCCGCTTTAACCGTTGTTCAAGAAGCGAGCTTTTCCGTTCAGCAATGGCCGCGCTCGTCGCGCCAGTATCAATGGTCGCAAGTGTGGGAAATTTCCTAACAATGACGACGACTAAGCCGATCAAGCTGATCACGAGTACTCCGAGCGCGATCATCGTTAGGACCATAGTCTAGACAGCTAATCGACTAAAGGCCGTGACCTGAATGTTCTCACCAAGCTTGGCGATCGTCAATTCAACCAACTGAGCGATTGTTTGACTATCATCTTTGACGAAGGCTTGCTCAAGGAAACAGACGTCGCTGTAGAATTTCTTGAGCTTGCCTGGCAGAATCTTCTCCAGCATCGCTTCTGGCTTACCTTCGGCGATGAGTTGTTCGCGATAAATTTCTTGCTCCTTCGCAACGACTTCCGCCGGTACATCTTCGGGCTTCAGATAGGCAGGGTTCATCGCCGCGACGTGCATCGCCAGATCTTTAATCAGCTGTTGAAATGCGTCAGTGCGAGCAACAAAGTCGGTTTCACAGGCCACCGCAACCAAGGCGGCGATTTTACCATTGCTATGAATATACGTTCCAACCGCACCCTCTTTGACTGCCCGGTCACTCTTCGAAGCGGCGATTTTTTGACCCTTCTTACGAAGCGCTTCAACGGCTGCCGTCATGTCGCCGTCGGCCGCGGTCAGGGCTTTCTTCGCGTCCATCATGCCAACACCAGTTTGCTCGCGGAGTTTTTGAATATCCGCCGTTGTAATGTTCATATCGTTCGAAAATTTACTTATTGGGTAACCGCGGGAGCGGCGGCAGCTTCGGCGACTGCTCGCGCTTGGGCGAGGAGGCGCTTTTCTTGTTCGGCCCGACCGGCTTGAACCGCTTCAACCAGGACGTTACAGACATACGCAATCGATTTTGTCGCGTCGTCGTTGGCTGGGATGACATAGTTGATTGGTGCTGGGTTGATGTTCGTATCGCACATCGCCACCACCGGGATCTTCGTTTTGACCGCTTCACGGATCGCCGTCTTTTCGTTCTTCACATCAACCACGAAAATCGCGTCCGGCAGACGTTCCAGCGAGGCGACGCCACCGACCAGCTTTTCCAAACGATCAACTTCTTCTTGGAGGTCGAGCTGTTCTTTCTTCGTATACTTGTTCCAGTCGCCGGTCATCCGTTCCTGCTTCAGGCGATGAAGTTTTTTAATAAGTTCACGGACATTTCCGAAGTTCGTGAATAAGCCACCAATCCAGCGATCAACCACGTATGGCATGGCCGCTTGAAGCGCCGCTTGCTGAACAATTTCACGAGCTTGTTTCTTCGTCCCAACAAAAACGATCGAGCCACCGTTCGCCACCAAATCACGCACAAACGCGCTGGCTTGGGTCAAAGCGACTTTCGTCTTCTCTAAGTTGATAACCGAAATTCCACCACGAGTGGTGAAGATGAACGGATCCATTTTTGGATGCCGTCGGCTCTGCTGGTGGCCAAAATGGACACCATGCTGGAGCATCTCTAACAGTGAGGTTTCGCGCATACGTATTGTCCTTCTTCCCGAAAAAGCTCGGGACCGCTACGCTTCGAGGGAACCCGGCTATGAGGCGGAAAACCGCCACAGGAGCGCCGGATCGAAGTGTATGAGTGATAAATCGTGCCCCATAAGGAGCGCGCAGGAGTGTACCATAAGGACTGATTCTTGACAAGGAGAACCCGATCCGGTATACTCGTCCAGCATATGAAAACCGGCATCCATCCTACCTACACCAGCGAAGCCAAGGTCGTCTGCGCCTGCGGCAAGACCTTTACCACCGGCTCAACCGTCTCCGAGTTGCGCGTGGAAATTTGCTCAAATTGCCACCCGTTCTACACCGGAAAACAGAACCTTGTTGACACGGCTGGCCGCGTTGACCGCTTCACCAAGCTCGTTTCG
This sequence comes from uncultured Gammaproteobacteria bacterium, assembly GCA_964349465.1. GTDB lineage: Bacteria > Patescibacteriota > Patescibacteriia > SBBC01 > CAIJZX01 > CAYGGC01. The sequence continues at coordinate 191,985 of CAYGGC010000001.1, read as the reverse complement.
AAGAGCGGCGCCGGTAAAACCATCCGCAGCAAACGCGAGAAATTGGCCACCAAGAAGGCCAAAAAAGTCGCCAAGGCGACCCGCGACGAAGAATAACGATATATTTCCACCTCCACCCTCCTGAGCCCCCCCCTGGGGTCGAAGGACGGGGTGGTTTGGTTTATACTACATGTCTATGGACAACCCCGCCCTCACCCGCCTTCGACTGGAATACCAAGACTTGGAGCAAAAACTCCAGGGCGCTGGTTCGTTAAGCCAAGCTGACCTGAAAAAATACGGTCAACGCTACGCCAACCTTGGCGTGACCTTGAGCCTTGCAAACGACCTTGACCAGGCAGAAAAAGCGCTGTCCGAAACTGAACAAACAGCCGCCGACAGCTCTGATCCTGAGCTACAAGCCATGGCCACCGCTGAGCTGGTCACGCTTCAGGCGCGCGTTACCTCATTACGAGAAAAAGTTGAAGACGCGCTGATTCCACCCGAACCAAACGATAGTAAAGACGCGATTGTTGAAATCCGGGCCGGCGCTGGGGGCGACGAAGCCGCCCTTTTTGCGGCTGAGTTGTTTCGGATGTACGGCCGCTACGCCGAGCGCCAGGGCTGGTCAACAACACTGATCTCGAATAGCCAGACCGGCATCGGCGGCATGAAAGAAGTTATTTTCGAAGTCCACGGCACCGATGTCTTTGGTCAGTTAAAATTTGAGAGCGGCGTCCATCGGGTTCAACGCGTCCCAGATACTGAAAAAAATGGTCGTGTCCACACCTCGACCGTCACGGTTGCGGTCGTCCCGCTGATCGAAGAATCGGAACTGGTCATTGATCCAAAAGATTTAAAGATTATCGCCTCCACCTCAAGCGGTGCCGGCGGACAATCGGTCAACACCACGTATTCGGCTATTCGCATGACTCACATCCCGACCGGGATTACTGTTTCGATGCAGGATGAACGCTCGCAAACCCAAAACCGCATTAAAGCTATGCAAGTCATGCGCGCGAGGTTGCAAGCGAAAAAAGATGAGGACGAGCGTCAGCGTAATTCCGATCTTCGGAAAGGACAAATCGGGACCGGCGACCGTTCGGAAAAAATCCGGACGTATAATTTTCCCCAAGACCGGATCACCGACCACCGCGTGAAATTCACCGCGCATGGGATCCCGCAGTTCCTCGACGGTCAAATCGGCGACCTGATCGCTCACCTGCGCCGCGCCGCTCGCGACGCTAAAGCGGCGGTATGATCACGGTCGCCCAGCTTCTTCGCCAGGGCACAGCCCGTCTGCAGACTTATTCTGACTCCCCGGCGCTCGATGCTGAACTCCTGCTAGGGTCAGCCCTGAACCTTACTCGGACCGAGCTTCTCCAACACGCCCTCGCCGTCTGCGACGCCAACGTCGTAGATTTTTTTCTCCGTCTGATTGCCCTCCGCCAGCGCCGGATACCGGTCGCCTACCTCACCGGTCGGCAAGCATTTATGGATTTTGAACTCAAGGTCACGCCACATACCCTCATCCCCCGTCCGTTTACTGAACTCCTGGTAGAGGAGGTTATTATGGACCTTCAGGGCCAGTCAGCAGTCATTGCGGACATTGGAACTGGTAGTGGTGCGATCGCCCTGGCCGTCGCCAAACACGCCCCACAGAGCCGAGTCATCGCGACCGATACCTCCGTCCCCGCCCTCACAACAGCCACGAGCAATGCCCGTCGGTTGAATCTTTTGCGGCGAGTTGATTGGCGCATTGGATCGCTCCTCGAGCCACTGCGAACTGATGATAACGTTACCACCATCATCGCCAATCTCCCCTATCTCCCAGCCGCCGAGATGAACGAACCATCCATCCGCCATGAACCGGTTTCAGCGCTGCACGGCGGTCAGGACGGCCTCACGCTCGTCAGCGCGCTGATTCAGCAACTACAGCAAGTGCCGACAGTGACGCTCGTTGCCTTAGAACTCCTCCCAACACAGGCCGATACGGTCGGCTACTGGCTCCGACTGCAAAACTTTATCGTCAGCACCATCACCGACGGTCATCGTATCCGCGGACTTATCGCCAAAAAATAAAACCACCCCGCGTCGAGGCGGGGTGGTATTGGCTTGAACAGTTTAGTACTCGACCGTGCGGTCCGTCGGGACCACGGAAACCCAGGTCATTCCGGGATTCAAGGCAAGTTCTTCTCCGTTCGCATCAAGGAACTTCGTCCGTTCAGCGGCTGAAGGTTTTTTCCATGTCCCGGTAATGGCCGTACCGTCGCGGAACATCAAGAGTTTTCCTTCACCAATCGTTTCCATATCCAGCCGCTGCTTATCACCATCAAGCAAACCGGTTTTCACGAACAAGACGACGATATTTTTCGGCTGGATTTTCCCACCATCCTTGGTAACGTGTTCCGTATCACCCTGGTAGCGAACATACTGATTCTGCCCGCGATCGTACTTGAAGGTCGTTTTGTAGTTGAACGATGAGTAGTTGATGACGATATCTTTTGTCGTCGCCGGCAACGACGAAACACTCGGCTCATCTTTAAACGTCCAAGGCGTAAAGGTTGGCTGCACATCCGGGGCGACGTCACGCAACCCGCGCAGTAACAACTCGGTTGAGGTGTACAGGTTATGCGGAGCCCGACGCGTCTTCTCTCGCCAGAAATTCGGACCATGTCGGAACTGATTGAAATCGATAACGTTGGTGGTCGACGATTTCAAATATTCAAGCGCGTTTGGACTGCCGCCAGCGTGGATATACAACGGTCTATATTCTTCGGCGTACGTAATATAGTACTTGCGAGCCGATCGAACCGGTCCAATTTCGGTAATTTCATCGCCAACCGGAAACAGCGCCAGGAAGCGCGTAATACCACCTTCCGCCAAAGCTTCGTAGACTACGCTGGCCTTGTTGAGGCCAGATGGTGGTCGCGATTCGGCGATATTCTCAATCATGACCGCGTACGTATTTGTCCGAGCCCGATTCGCCGGGACCATGACGCCATCAATGGCGCGTGGGACGCCGTCAACCAGAATCGCTTCATTCGTGTTCGCCGTATTGGTCGTCACCTGGTCATCATCCGTCCCGCCAAGCAAAGCCATTCCCAGCCCCGCGACACCGACGAGGACGACCACGCCAATCACGATCCAAGCCCACAGCGGCATTTTCCGCTTGGTCGCTTTCACTGCATCAGCTGATTTCACGACGAGTGGTTTTGGTGTGCCGGTCGAATCTGCAGGTTTCTTCAGATCAATTGGTTCGGCCGGCTTTTTTGGCTTGGCCTTACCATTTGCTTTCCCGTTCACGGCCACAGCCTCAACCGCCTCGGAGTCTTCCGGGCGGTCAAGTTCTGGTTCAAGATCGGGTTCTGGAGTTGTTGGGGTAAGTGGTTTTTCAGCTTTGGTTTTTTTTGCCATAGGGAGTTGATTATTTGCTGTCTTTGGCCGGTTCAGCCTCAGCGGCCTCTTCATCATCCTTCTTCTTCGTCTCGACTTTTTCAACCGCGGTGACGTCGACGTCAACTTTTTCGCTCAACGAGGCGAGCTCTTCTTCGCTTCGCGGCGGCGTGACGCTGGCGACGACTTCATCACCACCATCGAGGACAGTCATACCCTTCGGCACGGCAATATCGCGAACATGAATGCGATCTTCAAAGGTTTTCAGGGCTGACAGGTCGACATCAATCGATGGGACTAAGTCGCCAGGTAAACACTCAACCTTGATCTTATCGATGGTCCGGATCAGGATCCCACCAGATTCTTTCACCGCCGCGGAGTCGCCGATGAAGTGCAATTCGATGTCGGTTTGCAACTTCTCGGTCATCGTCACTTGGTAGAAATCAATATGGATTGGCGTCGTTTTCGTCGGGTGCTGTTGAACGGCGTGAATCAGGACTTTCGTTGGGGCTGCCTCGTCAATCACCAAATCAACCAAACTGGAAGAACCGGCCACGCGATAGGCTTTTTGAAACGCAATCGCATCAACCGCCAACATTTGACTCTTGACGTCGTGGCCATAGATGACGGCCGGAATGGTATTCGCTTGACGCAGCTTCTTCGTCGCTTTTCCTTCGACCGTTCGGCGGTCAGCCTTCAATACAATGATGTCCATACAATTCGTCCTTGTTCAACGAGAAATGAAATTCGTTAGCGTCTGTGGTACGCCGGTATCCCGAGCTAACCAGGCATAGAAGGCAATCACGTCATCGTGAGTAACCGCCCCTTTCGCTGGCAACATGGTCACTTCCCGACTGGTCAGATCAGTGACCGTGCCAACCGAGGTCAGGCCCTGGGCGCTGTTGGTCACCACGGCGACCACCGCGCTGCCGCATTGGCGGCACTCCAAGTACAGGAGATGGGCGTCATCCCGTTCAGCGACAATCTGCGTTTTGATCGGGTTATATTGGGCGTGACACAACGGACAGGTACTCAGGATCTGTAAGTCCTTTCCCGAGCCAGGCTGGTGTTGTGGGGTAGCAAACATAGAGCGCTAGACGCCCTGCACTCTACCAAACTTCGTCAAGGCCGTCAACTCCGAACTCTAGAGCGGGGTGGTCCGTTGTCGGATGATGATACTTTCCAATAAGCCAACGGCCAAGAGGCAGGCCGCCAGCGAGCTACCACCATAGCTCAAGAAGGGCAAAGGGAGCCCAGTGACCGGAAAAATACCTAGATTCATTCCGATATTGATCAGGACGTGTAAGAAAAACATCGAGGTCAACGCGACCGCAATAATGAGGCCAATCATGTCACGCCCGTGGCTGGCGAGCCGCCCAATCCGCCAAAAAAAGAGTCCGAACAGGATTAATAAGCTGGCCGCCCCGACAAAGCCCAGCTCTTCGCCAACGGTGGCAAAAATAAAGTCAGTTTGCCGTTCTGGCAGGAAGTTCAGCTGGGACTGAGGGCCAAGGCCGAGTCCCCGACCAAACCAACCACCAGACCCGATCGCCGTAACCGCTTGGCGGACATTATAACCAGTTCCCAGCGGATCGCGCGATGGTGATAAAAAATCCAGAATGCGATCGTGTTGGTATGGCTGGAGAAAAAAACTCCAGGCGATCACGGCTGCCATCGCCATCGCCGCCATCAGCAACCCAATTTTTCTTCGGGGAATCGGCAACGCCACCATCACCCCAAACCACATCCCAATCAGGACAATGGCTGACCCGAGGTCAGGCTGGAGCATCACCAGCCCAACCGGACCGGCCATCAGCACGCCACTCAATATAATTGTCCGCCACTCCCCAATCCGATCAGCCCGATCGGTTAAAAATTTTGCCAAGACTAACGCCATTAAGACTTTAACGAGCTCAACCGGCTGGACCTGAAAAAATCCAAAGCTAAACCAACCAGTTGTCCCACGAACGGTTTGGCCAAAAACCAGCACCGCTCCCAGGAGCGCGAGACTCACCGCATAGAGCACCCAGTGCATCGCCACGAGGCCGCGGTAGTCGAGTCGCATGAAGACAAAAACTCCGGCAAACCCCAGCGCGGCGATGAAGGCTTGGCGGTACAGCAGTGAACGGTCCCCCGCCCCGGTTAAGGAAAAGCTGTACAGCGCCGCCAAACCAAATAAAACCAGCAGGATCGTAATCGTTAGTAATCCGATATCAACACCGCGGATCAGTTGTCTGGTCCCGAGTCGCGCCATGCTTAGCGATACAGATTAGCCGCGTCAAAGCGGCTTACTTGCGGCCAGGCTTCAACCGATGTCGCGCCACTGACCGGATATGCCCAGGTCGTGTTCAACGACTTCGAGGACAAGGTCGGCCAATTTGTTTGGGTGATTTGATCAACCGCGACGATGGCTTCACCCGACTTCACCACCAACGGAACCACCACGCGGAAAAAATTGTAGACTGATTGGTTACGAATGTCGCCGCGGACATTCACGGTAAAGAAACTATTACCATCCGCGCCTAGCACAGTCCGAGAAGAAAGTGCCAACTCTGAGGTGATAAATTGCGGATCCGGAAGCGGCGCGGCCGAGGCTCGAGCCCACACAACAGCGCGTATTTCAGCCGTCGCTTGGACGGTGCTTGCATCATCCACTTCCACATTTAAGGCCATGATCGGGCGCGTGCTCGAAGGGTTGAGGAAAACAGTTTGACTTGGTAGCGTCAGACCCGCAACTCGCCATTCAACCTCGGCCGATTTGATGCCCCACGCGGTATTTGGATTCGAAGCGATCACTACCACGTCAACATGGGTCGCATCACGTCGCAAGACGGTCACGGCTGAGATCTGAATATCCGTCGGCGCGAGCGCGGCCGACTGTCGGTACGATGAAAGCTTGGCGCCGCTGGCGGCAATGGCTTTTTCTAAACTCGCTTGTTGAATAAAGAAAACGGAAAAAAAGGCAATCGCCCAGAGTAAGCTCCCGCCAATCACGGCCAATAACGACACCGCCCACCAGGTCCGGAGCTGATCTTTATGACTGACAATCCAATAGCCAATCGCTAATTGTAGGTCGCCGCGAGGTTTTGCCACGTGGTGAGCCTACCAAAATCAGGCCGAGGTGGCAACCGCCATGACGAGCAAAAGAGAGTGTGATATACTCCAAACATGATTTCCCGCGATGTCCTCTTCTATAGCTTGGCCGTGGCCGCCGCCGCGTTCACCGTTACGATGGTCTGGACGTTTATGTCATTCCTGAAGCTCTTCCGTTCGTTCAACGGCCTCGTTGAAGACTTCCGGCATCGCCTTGGAATGATTGATGAGATCCTCCGAACTATCCAAGATAAAATTTCCTCGACCCATCTCCAACTCACCGCCTTGGCCGGCGGCTTGAAAGAGTTAATTGGGTTTTTTGTTAGCCGGCGCGCCAAGCGCCGCCCCAGCGCGCGAGCATCCGATTCCACGGACGATTTTTAAATCCCGGTGGAACGATGACGCTGCTGCCGTCGCATCTGGTGCGACGGTGGATCCTCTCGTATGCCTAACCGCTTCGTCAATCTTCATACCCATAGTCACTATTCCCTCCTCGACGGTCTCCCCAAGATCGATGAGTTAGTGCAGACGGCGAAAGACCAAGGCGCGACGTCGCTGGCCTTAACCGACCATGGTTCACTCTATGGAATTATTGAGTTTTACCAAAAATGCACGGCTGCCGGAATTAAACCGATCATTGGGGTCGAAACCTATGTCGCGCCGTATGGGCACACGGAAAAACGAGCAAAAATCGATGAAAAAAACTATCACTTGATTTTGCTCGCCGAGAACGACATTGGCTATAAAAACCTGATCAAGTTAGTCACGAAAGCCCATCTTGATGGGTATTATTACCGCCCCCGCGTCGATCACGAACTCCTCCGGCAACACGCCGAGGGTTTAATTGCCTTGAGCGCCTGTCTGAAGGGTGAGGTAGCTACCGCCATCGTCGCCGACGGAGAAAAGAAGGGCGCCGAGGTGATAAAAAAATATCAAGAGATTTTCGGCGTCAACAATTTCTTTTTGGAAATGCAAGATCACCCGAGCTTGCCGGACCAGCAGACCGTCAACACCGCCTTACGCAAACTTTCGACGACCACCGGTGCGCCGCTTGTTGTCACCGCCGATAGTCATTATCTGCAACCCGACGATGCTGAAGCACAAGACATTCTGCTGTGTATTCACATGAAAAAGCAGCTCGATGATACCGAGCGGATGTCAATGCGCTCCGAAGATTTGTCGCTCAAAACCGAGGAGCAGATGCGACAACTCTTCCCCGACGACGCTGGTGCGATTGAGCAAACGATGTCGATCGCCGAACGGTGCAACGTCACGATTCAGCTCGGCCAGGTTCAACTCCCCCACTACGATGTTCCAGCTGGACAAACCACCGAGCAGTTTTTACGTCACTTAGCAGAAGAAGGTATTCCCGGGCGCTACGGCCAAGAAACCCCGGTCATCCGTGAACGTCTCGAATACGAATTGGCGGTTATCGAAAAAACTGGCTTTGCGGCGTATTTTTTAATCGTTCAAGACTTCGTGAACTGGGCAAAAGCGCAACAGATTGTCGTCGGTCCGGGACGTGGTTCAGCCGCTGGCTCGATTGTCTCGTATCTCCTCAATATCACGAACGTCGATCCGATCAAATACGATCTACTGTTTGAACGTTTTTTGAATCCCGAACGGATCGCCATGCCCGATATCGATATCGACTTCGCGGATACGCGTCGAGACGAAGTGCTCCGATATGTTGAATCGAAATACGGCAAAGATCATGTCGCGCAAATCATTACCTTTGGAACGATGGCGGCCCGGGCGGCTATCCGCGACGTTGGTCGCGTGTTAGGGGTTTCGTATGCGTATTGCGACAAAGTCGCAAAACTCATTCCGATGTTTACGACCCTCGATCAAGCGATTGCGACGGTCCCGGAGTTAAAAGATATTTACGAAAACGACCCGGAGGCAAAACGATTACTCGATAGCGCCCGTAAACTCGAAGGCGTCGCGCGTCACTCCTCTCGCCATGCCTGCGGCGTTGTCATCACGAAAGAACCGCTTGAACAACACGTCCCGCTCCAATACGCCGGACCGGATGACGACTCAATCATTTCCCAGTACTCACTCCATCCGGTTGAAGACCTGGGCTTATTGAAAATGGACTTTCTTGGTTTATCAAACCTGACCATTTTGGAAAATTGTATCACTATTATCCGCCAGACCAGAGGCGAAACGATTGATCTTGACCATATTCCGTTCGATAACAAGCCAGCCTTTAAACTCCTCCAGCGCGGCGATACGGTCGGCGTCTTCCAGCTTGAATCAGGCGGCATGCGCCGCTATTTACGGGAACTGAAACCAACCAGCCTGGAAGACATTATCGCCATGGTCGCCCTCTACCGTCCAGGCCCGATGGAACTCATTCCGCAATTCATCGCCGGCAAACGCGGGAAATATAAACCCGAATATCTCGATCCTCGTCTCGAGCCAATTTTAAATAAAACCTACGGCGTCGCGGTCTATCAAGAGCAAGTCATGCAAATGGCCCGCGACATTGCCGGGTTTACGTTGGGCGAAGCCGACGTTCTACGAAAAGCGGTCGGAAAAAAAATTGCCAAACTCCTGAAAGAACAGCGCGATCGTTTCGTCGCCGGCGCGGTCAAGGGTGGCACCACAAAATCCGTCGCTGAAAAAATCTTCGACTTCATCGAACCATTCGCACGCTACGGGTTCAACCGATCACACGCCGCCTGTTACGCGGTCATCGCCTATCAAACCGCCTTCTTCAAGGCGAATTACCCGGCCGAATTTATGGCCGCGCTCCTCACATCCGATCAGCACAATGCGGACCGCATCGCCCTGGAAATCGAAGAAGCCCGAAAAATGAATCTGACCGTACTTCCGCCTGATATCAATGAAAGCTTCGCGAGTTTTACAGTCGTCAATGATGAAACTGGTCAAGGGACAAGAATCCGATTCGGTCTCAGCGCGATCAAAAACGTCGGGGAAAATTTAGTGCACGCCACCATCGCTGAGCGAAAAACTAACGGACCATTCGTCAATCTCGAAGATTTTCTCAGTCGCGTGCAACACAAGGACCTCAATAAAAAATCACTCGAAAGCTTAGCAAAAGTCGGCGCGCTCGACGCCTTCGGTGAGCGGCAACAATTGTTGGCGAACACGAATGAATTACTACGATTCGCGAAGGGAGCTGACGAAGAGGCCAGTAACGGACAAACGAATTTATTTGCCCAACTCCCAACGACCCATGCCCCGAAACTTCGCCTCCGCGCGGCTGAAGCCGCCTCGTCCGGTCAACGCGGGACCTGGGAACGGGAGCTCCTTGGCCTCTATATCACCGATCACCCGCTGACGCCCTATCGACGCCACCTTGCGTCGATCGCTCAACCGATTAGTGGTTTAGGCGAGCGTTCAAAACAAAAAGTTCGCGTCGGCGGATTAATCACGAAGATGAAACGGATTACAACCAAAACAAATGCGGCGATGGCTTTCGTTCGCATCGAAGACTTAAGTGGTGGGATTGAGATTGTTGTCTTCCCTCGACTCTTTACCGAAAGTGCGCACCTTTGGAACGAAAATTCGGTGGTACTGGTTGAGGGTCAAACATCACACAAGGATGGTGAATGGAAAATTCTAGCCGATCGCGTTAAAGTGATTGACCTATCAACCCTCGGCCCGGATGAAGCCAACGGTCCGGTCCAGATTGTCGTTCAGATGGACACGATAACACCGTCTACCTTTGATGAACTGAAAGCGCTGTTGATCGCCTCACCTGGGGAGCAAGCGGTCGAATTAGTAGTCAGGAAAGGAGCGGCGGAAAAGCTCGTCCCAACCCAACACCGGATCACCCTGACGCCGGAACTACGCCTAGCTCTCGAACAACTCCTCGGACAGTGTATACTGGAGTAACCTATGCCCACCCTTCGCCAATCACACATCCAAGCCTTCTATCGCCCGGTCCTCATCGTATTTTGTAGTTTAGCAATAATCGTCATCGCCGGCGTCGTCTACGCTAGCAGTGGCAACACCGTCATTCGGGTCACGCCCGCCCTCTCCTCGCTCACTACGACGTTTTCGGTAACGGTTGGCCCAGAGGCCGAGGGTGACCTTGGACTGATTGGAACGGTGACCACGGAGGATGTGTCCGCGACGGTCACAGCCGCGCCCAGCGTCAGCGGCGCCGAGGTACCAGCTCACGCCTCCGGAACGGTCATTATCAAAAACACGTCGAGCGCGCCCCAACCGCTCGCGGCCGGGACTCGACTAGAACACGCCAACGGCGTCATTGTTCGGACCACGACTCGACTTGATGTTCCGGCGAAAGGCCAAGTCACCGCGACCGCCGTCGCTGATCCGCTCGGTGAGGATGGCAATGTTCCACCAGGTCGATTCACGATTGTGGCTCTCCGACCAGCAAACCAGGCTCTGATTTTTGGTGAAAGCACGGCCTCATTTTCCGGTGGACTGGTTGGCCAATCGGGGTCACTCTCCTTAGAAAATCTCACCGCCGCGAGCAACGCTGGCGAAGAAGCAGTCCGCGAAAAATTCGGGACCGGGTCGGCGGGTGTCTTTAAGTCTCTCGTCCCAGTATCAGTCGCCACTGTTCCGGCAGCTGAAGAAGCGGCCAGTACCTACGCAGTCACCGTCACTATGAAAGGGATCACGATTACCTATGACCAACAAGAGCTCGACAAGCTCATTCGTCAGCGACTCGCCAGCACCTTAACCGATGGCCAAGAAATTGCCTCAATCGAAACACCTGTACTCGCCATCGAATCACAACCTACCTCCACGAGCGCGACAGTCGTGGTCACGGTTGAGGGGCTGAGCCAAATCCGGGCGGATGCATCACAACTCGCCGCCAGTCAATTTGCCGGCCTCAGTCGTGAAGCCATCATCAAAAAACTGTTAGCTAACGAACATGTGGCCACAGCGACGGTCGACATTAGTCCGTGGTGGCGATCAGCGGCGGTGGACGACCCAAGTAAAATTCATCTCGATCTCCTCGTCCCCTAGTTTTGACGGCTTCGGGCGGTTGCGCTAGACTATCCTCATAGTGATTGTTTGACTTACCAAGTCAAATCCCTCTCTAGGAGCCCAAACGGCCTAAACTATAGACAATTCGAAAGTCTCGCTCGCTGCGAGAACCTGGGTGGAACCGTCCGGCGCTTACGCCGGGCCCCAAGCATCATTTCTTGATGGTTGGTTCATTTGCATAAAAAAGCCGACCACTAGGTAGTCGGCACAGAAACAACCTCGAAGGTCAGGCGGCCCTCCACCGGGCCACGCCGCTGAGGAACCTCGAGCTCCTGAACCTGGACCAATAGGTTATACTCGCTCGCAACTTCGGCATAGTTCCGAGCTGTCGCCCGGAGAATCTCAGCCACGAGATCAGGCGATCGATTCGTTCGGAAAAGCGTTATGCGCTCTCCGGCTACCGGTCGCCAATTCGGCGACGGTCTCCGGGCCGCCCTCGACGCTTCCAAGCGCAACCGGTCTCGCCGCGACAACGCCCGCGAGTCCTCAAGAAAAGCCAGTCCTAAGAGGACGAGATAGCCCAAAACTACAACCATCCAAAGCTCCATCTGAACCCCCTTTGGAATGAGCAGCCGGAACACCAAATATACTTTACCCTAGACCTCTCCTACATCATATGTCAACACCCGCCCTCGACCACGTCCGCCACACCCTCGCTCACCTACTCGCCCATGCGATCCAAGACACCTTCCCGCAAGCGAAATTTGCGATCGGCCCGTCAATTGATACCGGCTTCTACTATGATCTTGATATCGGTCGGCCAGTGACGCAAGAAGATTTGAAACCGCTGGAAAAACGGATGAAGCACCTGATCAAGCAGCGCCTACCGATGGAGCAGATCGACGTAAACACGCCCGGCGTTCATGAATACCTCGCTGACCAACCCTTCAAGCAAGAGCTCTTCGAAGAACTCAAAAAAAAGGGTGAGACGGTAACCTGGTACCGCGTCGGAAAATTTATCGACCTCTGCCGAGGCGGGCACGTCGCGAACACCGGCGAGATGAATCCTGACGCTTTTCAGCTGAGTCATGCAGCTGGGGCCTACTGGCGCGGTGATAGCACGAAGCCGATGCTACAACGCATTTATGGCCTCGCCTTCAATACCAAAGCGGAACTCGACGCCTACCAAATCCAGCAAGCGGAAGCAAAAAAACGCGATCATAAAATCCTCGGCCCCGAACTGGACCTCTTCACTTTTTCGGAACTGGTTGGTAGCGGTCTACCCCTCTGGACACCAAAAGGCACACTCATTCGTGACCTCCTAGATGGCTTTGTCTGGGAATTACGGCAGGCGGCCGGTTATGACCGCGTTGATATTCCGCACATCACGAAAAAAGACCTGTATGAAACGAGTGGCCACTGGGCCAAATTTAAAGATGAATTGTTCCGGATTACCACTCGTGAAGGGCATGAGTTCGCGATGAAGCCGATGAACTGCCCGCACCACACGCAAATCTACGCGCGCAAACAGCATTCCTACCGCGAATTACCCCAACGGTATTCGTCGACCACGAAAGTCTATCGCGATGAACAAACTGGCGAGCTGGCTGGACTCTCCCGCGTTCGATCGATTACCCAAGATGACGCCCACGTGTTCTGCCGCGATTCCCAAGTGGTCGATGAAATGATGAAGATCTGGAAAATTATCGCGACGTTCTATAAAGCCGCCGGTTTCAGCCTCACGCCTCGGCTGTCACTGCACGATCCAGCCCACCCAGAAAAATATCTCGGTGAGCCCGTCCGCTGGAAAGAAGCCGAGCAAACCCTCCGGGCCTTTGCAAAAAAAGCCAAGCTGTCGGTGACCGAAGCAATTGGTGAAGCCGCCTTCTATGGTCCAAAAATTGATTTTATGGCCAAGGACTCGCTCGGCCGTGAGTGGCAGGTCGCGACGATCCAACTCGACTTCAACATGCCGGATCGTTTCAACCTGACCTGCGTCAACGAACAAGGTGATCATGAACGAGTTGTCATGCTCCACGCCGCGATCATGGGCTCGATTGAGCGCTACCTCGCGGTCTTGATCGAGCACTTTGGCGGAGCATTCCCACTGTGGCTCGCCCCGGTGCAAGTCCAAATCGCAACCGTCGCCAAGAAACATAACGCCTCGGGGAAAAAACTCCTCAAGCTTCTCAAGGAAGCTGGTCTCCGGGCCCACCTCGATGATGCTGACGAAACCGTCGGCTATAAAATCCGCAAAGCCGAAAAGCAAAAAGTTCCTTATATGATTGTCCTTGGCGATAAGGAAAAGGCGCTGAAAAAAATAGCGATCCGTGTTCGCGGGAAAAAAGTAGTTCAGACCGTAACGCTGAAAGCCTGGGTCACGAAAACCCAGGGACTGGTTACCAAGCGCTCGCTCACACTTTAGAACAAGCTCATAACCAAACACTACAAACCACCCGCCAGTGTACTGGCGGGTGGAGCTGTGTATTCGTGAGAAGACATTACGCTTGTCGTGGACGAGTCATCATCCGAACCGCGGTGTAGATCGCGGCGATACCGACGAGAGTATACACGATCTGGCTCACCACGTTCACTTCGCCAAATGTTTTCCCAACGATCGCGGCGACGAGATCAAATTTTGCGACCCCGACCAAGCCCCAGTTTAGACCACCGACGACGAGTAAGGTCATCATCAACATATCCATAAAATTGTTTTTCATTGTTCTCACCTCCTTTCAAGAGTATTCTCTAGCGCCTCGCGAACGCGGGGCGCTAGAGAAAAAAGTGTTTATTCCTTTGGTAAGATGACCGCGTCGATCACGTGGATCACGCCGTTCGAGGTTTCGATGTCCGTTTGAATAACGTTCGCGTTATCAACCGTCACACCATCCGTCGTGCTAATCGTGACCGATTGACCTTGAACTGTTTTGGCTGAGGTCAGTTTAACCACATCGGCGGCCATCACTTTTCCAGACACGACGTGATAGGTCAGAATCGAGGCGAGCTTGGCTTTGTCAGCGAGCAAGGCTTCGAGCGTCCCGGCTGGGAGCTTTGCGAACGCTTCATCGGTTGGGGCAAAGACCGTAAAGGGTCCTGGACCACTTAAGGTTTCAACGAGTCCGGCGGCCTGGACGGCGGTCACAAGTGTTTTGAAGGAACCAGCCGCAATCGCGGTTTCAACAATATTTTTTTCCATAGGAGTAGTTGGGTTAGTTGTTTCTGAAGATGTTTTTGTGGTTTCAATTTCTTTCGTCTCCTTGTTCGACCCGGATGAAACAAGAGCCCAAGCTCCAATTCCCGCCGCGAGGATAACGATGATGACCACCCATGCAGAACTTTTCATATCTGGTTGTCATTGAGTGAATAAGTCGACTTGCGTAAAAAGATAATACCCGGTACTATTGAAACATGCAAAACGTGCATTTTAGTCCGCCCCAACTAGCCCGCCTTTTTGACGTTAATGTCTCGACCATCAAGCGTTGGATTGATAAAAGTATTATCCCCTCATCGGTCACGCCTGGGGGGCATCGTCGGACGAGCCGAAAACAGCTTGATGTATTTATACAACGGTTTCCGCATCTCGCTCCTCGGTCCTATGTCCTGAAGCGATTGAAACGCGAAGTAGTCCCGATTGAAGGTCCGGGTTCATATTTTCTGCTCCTTCGGGATCATCGTGATATCGAAGCGACAGATTTGATTGAACATAAGTACGTAACCGGAACTCCTTTGGTTACGATTCTGGAGGATATTATCGCTCCAACCTTACGGATGATTGGCGACCTCTGGTCCCAAGGAAGTCTGACAATTGTTGAAGAGCACCGCATGAGTTTTCGCATCCGCCAAGACCTGCTTCGGCTTGAAAATCTCATCCCCGAACCAAACCAGTCGCGTCCACCGAAAGTCATCATGGCCTGCGTCCGCGGCGACTTCCATGAACTCCCGCTACAAATGGCTGCGTTGATCTTTAAGCAATGCGGGTACCAGCGAGAAATCCTCGGCGCAAATACCCCAGTCGAGGAGCTCCTTCGAGCGACAAAGGACCTGCAACCGGCTATGGTGAGCATCACGAACACCTATGCGCAACGAGTGAACCGCGACTATCTACAAAAATTTATCGCCGCCTGCCCAACTAAGACACTGCTCGTGATTGGCGGTCAAGGCTGGGCCCCGCAACGATTACCTCGATCAGTCCGACGCATCAACAAGCTCACTGAACTGCTGAACTACTTACAATAAGGGTTATAGCACTGATCACGAGCAGCCTTTTCGCATGATATACTGCACCCATGGATCGTCAACTCATCATTATCCTCGGCCCAACCGCTAGCGGAAAATCCGCGCTCGGGGTTCGCCTCGCGAAAAAGTTTCACGGGGTGATTATTTCCGCCGATTCACGTCAGGTCTACAGCGGTTTGAACCTCGGAACCGGAAAGGTGACCAAGCGAGAAATGGACGGCGTCCCCCACTTTCTTCTTGATGTCGCCGCGCCGCGCGGACAATACTCGGTCGATCGGTACGTTCGTGATGTGGCCCGTGTCTTACAACATATTCCCGCTCGCACGCCAATCTTCCTGGTCGGTGGGTCACCCTTTTACATCGACGCGCTAACGAAACCGGGCGCCTACTCCCCCGTCCCGCCGAATCCGGCTCTGCGGCGGCGGTTGGAGAAAAAATCCACGCCGCTCTTGATCGCCATGCTCAAGAAGAAAAACCCGGAGCGCGCAAAAACAATTGACCCAGCCAACCGCCGCCGCCTCATACGGGCGATTGAAGTTGCCAATGACAAAAAAACTCGGACATTCCCTGTCCTTCCGCCCTTCGACATTTTACAACTCGGGACAAAAATTTCCAAACCGAAACTGCATACAAATATTGCTCGGCGTGTTGATCGGCGCCTGCAAGCTGGCATGATCAACGAGGTTCGACAACTTCATCGACAAGGTTTGTCATGGAAACGCCTTGATGCTTTTGGGCTTGAGTACCGCTATCTCGCTGCGTATCTGCAAAAGAACATAACGAAACCGGAAATGGTCGCGCAGTTGAACTCGGCCATACGTCACTTCGCCAAACGCCAAATGACCTGGTGGAAACGTGACCAGGATATTGTGTGGGTGACGCCGACGCAAGCGATACCGCTCGTGAAAAAATTTCTACGTCCCTAAGAGCTTCTTTAATAGCTCCTGAATCATCTGTGGGTTCGCTTTACCTTTCGTCGCTTTCATTGCTTGCCCAACGAGGAACTGGGCGGCTGGGGCCTTACCACTTTTCACTTCGGCGACGACATTTTCATTGGCAGCGATAATCTCCTGGAGGATTTTTTCGAGTTCGCCGGTATCGCTGACTTGCTCGAGGCCGAGATCTTTCACAAGTTGATGCGGTCCTTTTTTCGTAGCAATCATGTGATCGTACACCTGGACGGCTGAGGGAATATTAATCACATTCTGATGAACCATCCACAGGAGTCGACCAAGGTCAACCGCTGGCACAGGAAGGCCTTCAGCGGCCCGCCGTTCGCCTGAAATGCGGTTCAGGAGCCAGTTCGCGATAACTGCGGTCTCTTTCCCCTTTTCGGCTTCCCACAGGGCACTCGCTTTGTCGGCCCCAATTTCAGTTTCCGCATAATCACGGAATTCCGAAACAACTTCTTCGAAGTAGTTCGCTAGGGTTTTTTCCGCTACCAATCCATCCGCTTGCGTTGTGGTCAGACGATACATGTCCATAAACCGTTCACGCCGCGCGGCTGGCAATTCTGGAACTTCCGCGAGAAGTCGAGCCAGATGATCATCGGAAATCATAACCGGTGGAAGGTCTGGCTCCGGGAAGTAACGATAGTCAGCCGCATCTTCTTTTGCGCGCTGGTCGGTCGTTTTTTGTCCACCATCATCCCAGCCACGCGTCGACTGCTGCATAACCGGAGTTCCCGCGTTCCAAAGTTTCGTCTGGCGGTCAATTTCATACTGCAAGGCCCGCTCAACCGAACGAAACGAATTCAGGTTTTTAATTTCCGTTTTCGGATAGAGCTTCTCTTCGCCAACCGGGCGCAAGGAAATATTCGCATCGCAACGCAAATGCCCCTTTTCCATATCCGCATCGGACACACCAAGGTAGCGCATGATCAGCTGCATCTCTTCCAGGTAGGCCTTCGCTTGAGCTGGGGTGCGAAAATCTGGCTCGCTCACAATTTCACACAGCGGAGTTCCGGAACGATTCAGATCAACCAGTGTGGCGCTTCCGGAATGCATCAACTTCCCGGCGTCTTCTTCCAGATGGAGACGATTGATACGAATGGTGGTTGGGACACCAGCAACTGGGAAGGTCAGAGTTCCGTCATGGCCAAATGGTTTGTCGTACTGGCTAATCTGATATCCCTTTGGGAGGTCCGGATAGAAATAGTTTTTGCGATCAAATTTCGATTCCTGATTGATCGCACAGCCGAGGGCTAAGGAGGTTTTTACCGCCCAGTCGATCGCTTGCGCATTCGGCACCGGCAACGCCCCCGGCTGACCTGAACAAACCGGACAGATCGCGGAATTCGGCGGCTGGTCGTCGCGATTATCGCAGCGACAGAACATTTTTGACTTCGTTTTCAGCTGGACGTGGACTTCCAGACCGATGACTGCTTCAAGTTCCATAGTAGGCGTAGTTTACCAGAGTTTTAGCAAAGAAAAAAGGCCCGTCAGACTTCAACGGGCCGTGGAAACGGTTGGTGCGCGGTGCGCCGGAAAGGACAGAACGTCGGGCGTCGGCTGGGGTGCACGCTCCATCTCGACCACAACGGCCGAGCAGAATTCACACCCACAGTTATCGACATGAGCCGAGGCCCGGAAAATGAGGTGCACTACGGGACGTGGACGATCGCCCTTGCGAAACCGTCGGACGATCCGGCGAGCTTCCTTGCAGGTCAGGAACATGGCTACACCTTGCGATACGGCGTCGCCACGACGCAGGTGCCGTCCGGCTGCTGGACGATCTCGTAGTCGTTGAAGAGCAACGGCGCGACCAGCTTCAGGCAGTGGAAGAGCCGGTAGAAGGTGCCCCGAATCTCCACTTCAGCGCCCCCGTTGGCGCGCATCTCGATCATGTGTCGCCACGACCGCACGTTGCCGGTCAGGACCATGACGGTCTCCGTCTCGTTCGGGAGAACCGAACGCGCTTCCTGCTGGACCTTCTTGCGCAGATCGGTCTTCTGATCGGCCGACAGGATCGCATTCTCACCCGCCGCCTGCATGGCGTAGAGCTCTTCACTGATCTCCGCGTACTCCTTGGCCAGGAAGTCGATCCGGCGCTCGAAGCGCGCGTGGAGCTTCTCGCTCGCGACGTAAGACGGCCGCTCGACGAACCGCAGAACCCGGCCCGAGACGTAGCGCTGGCTCAGCTGCGAGAAGGCCGTGCCGGCCCGATGGCGAACCCCTTCGTGGGAATTGCTGCGGGAAATGCCGTAGAGCAGGAACGAGAAGTTGGCGTGCTCGAGAACCGAGCCGTGTCCCGACGACTTGATGTGATCGAGATACTTGGCCGCATCCTTGTTCCAGGAACGTCCCGGACCCCAGCTCGCGTAGCAGGTCTGGCCAGCCGCCTTGAGCAGCGTCTCCGCGGGGGGCAAGATGTCAGGATCGTTGAGATACTCCTCGAACTTGAAGTTCGGATCGTAGCCCTCGAGGAAACCCTGCATCCCAGCCAGGCTGACATCCGGCTTGGCGAGCAAAGCCACGCCCGGTTCGCGCAGATACGGCGTTCCAGCCGCAGTCTGAAGGACCGGGACGTGAATGGCCGGAAAACCATCCAGATCCAGGATCGGGAGTTCCGTCCCCTTCGTCGTGATCATCTTCCCTCCTAGGCACGCAGGTACGGTTTGAGCGCCGCTTTGACGCTCGCGTAGACGTTATCCGGAGACTGGTTGGCGTCGATCCGGTGACTGGTTTCTTCATTCAGACAGTGTTCGAACAGATACTCGAATCCCGCCCTGACCTGCTGGTGAAAATCCACCGGCAAATCATCAAGGCGATTACGATCCGTGGCCACCGCCTTCCGCGCCAGCCCGATTTCCGGCTGGACATCGAACCAGAGCCAGGCCCGTGGCGTCGGGAAATGGAACGGCCAGAACAGGTTGCCGAAATTCGGGTAGGTATTCTGGTCGCGAATACCCATCCGCCCCCACCACTGGTAGGCAAACGAGTCCATCCAGTAGCGGTCGGAGATGATCGTCTCATGAGCCGCCAGCGCCGGTCGGATGACCGTCTGGACGTGATGAGCCCGATCGGTGAAGAAGAGAAGTAGCTCAGTGGCCGCATCGCGCTCCGGCTCATTGACGAGCATGTGGCGCAGGCGCTGCCCGAACTCTGTCCCTCCAGGTTCGCGAGTCGTAATGAGATGTGGATACTCTTCCTTCAGTCGATCGAGCGCGGTTGTTTTTCCGCTCCCCTCGCCGCCGGAAAAGACGATGAAATTCCCTTCGGGCATAGTTCCTCCGTGGGTTTGACGTGATTGTCAAAGGGCTTGTCACCAAGCCCTCCAGTTTCTTGGCCGGATGACTCTATCACACCCCAAAACCATCGGCAAGCCCAGCCCCACTTTTTTCCTTAACAAAAAAGTGGGGCTGGGCAAGGCAAGAAAAAACTCCCATTGCTATGAGAGTTGTTAGGCCGGCTTCTGCGCCTGGAGGGCGTCGTGAATCGCTCGTGAATGAGTGTTCCAGTCATCGAGAACGATGTGGCAGCCTTCGCAGCGCGGTTCGTAGGTGATCCCGGCGTTGTTGTGTTCAGAGGTGTCAGCCAGAAACCGCGGGTGACCGTGCGGCACCGGCTGGTTGAACTCGAGCCGCTGGGGCAAGGGCGCCGGTACCGCTTGGCAATGCGCGCACTCGACCTGGAGCATCTCGAGGACCCCCGACAAGGCCATCATGAAGGCGACCACCTCGAACGGGTCGCCGCGGAAATCGAGCGGCAAACCCGACCAGTAGATGTTGTAGCCCTCGTCACGCAACTCGAGCATCAGCTTCTGAAACTCGTTGATCATCGCTTCATCCTTCCCGAAGAACTGAATCTCTTCGAGGAAGATGTTGCGCGCCCGCGTGGCCCGCACTTCCCGAGCAATGTCGGCCGGCGTCGTGACCGGAATCGCTCCTTCGTACCGGGCGTGGATGCGTGACTCGACTCGGGTCTTGGTGTCCGCTCGATTCGCTTCGGGCGGCTGAAGAAAGATGACTCCGCTCGCCTGCTTGCTCGGCTCGTAGGCCACGCCGATCAACCGGCTGGTCTTGCCAGAGCCCATATTGCCGGCAAAACCGCGGATCTTACCGCGTCGACGATGGTGGTTCTGCACCTGGGTACCTCCTTTAGGAAAGGGCAAATCGGGCTGATCTTACGCTTTCAATCCTAGTTCGTCAACACTAACAACAACGCCCCGCCAAAGGCGGGGCGTTGTATCATCAGATGTCAGCAGGTTAGACCGTGACTTTGATTCCTGGCCCCATCGAGGCGGCCATGGTGATCGACTTTATATAGGTACCTTTCATGGTTGTTGGCTTCACTTTTTTTACCGCCTCCATGAAAGCGGTAATATTAGCCTCAAGTTGCTCTGGTGAAAAACTTGGCTTGCCGATAATCGCGTGAACGTTGGCCGTGTTATCCGAGCGGAACGGGACTTTCCCTTTCTGCCAGGCCGCCACGGCTTTGCCTGGGTCGGCGGTCACCGTCTCGTTCTTCGGGTTCGGCATCAGGCCTTTGGTCCCTAGGATTTTGGCCACCGGCGCGAGCAGTTTCATCATATCTGGCGTAGCAATCACGACATCAGCCGCAATGCTTTCGTTCTTCTTAATCTCAGCAATCAAATCATCGTCACCCACGATATCAGCGCCCGCATCCTTTGCGGCTTTTGCCGCCGGACCTTTCGCAATCACGGCCACACGAACCTTCTTCCCGGACCCGTGCGGAAGTTCAACCGTGCCGCGGACGGCTTGATCACCCTTCGTCGGGTCAATCCCGAGACGAAGATGGATTTCAATACTGCCATCAAACTTCGTCGAGGCAGTTTGTTTCGCCAAGGCAACGGCCTCGGTCAACGTGTAGGTCTTCCCGACTTCGACTAAGGTTTTCGCTGCCTGGTATCGTTTACTGTGCATACAACTGTCCTTTCGTGGTTCAAATCCCCGTCCGGCCGACGAGGTCCCACAAATGAAATTATGAAGTGGCCGGTGTTGATTGATGGTCTTGAGTTTCTTTGCGAATACGGTTGAAGTGGAACCAGAATAATGGGAAACCGATTAAGAGTAAGGGCAAGAAATTTGATAGGTCGCTACCAATTTTTCCCTTTGAAAGTGTTTGCTCGGTTGAGAACTTTTCAGCGTCCGTCACCCATCGTTCAGCCATCGCTACGTCATCAGTCGTGAAGTCACAGGCTGTCGCGCAGGTAATAATATTTTTTACCGTTACGGTGTCAAGCGATAATGCAGGGACTGTTTGAATATCTGCTTCATTGACTCGTAAGGCTTGATTCAGTCCAAGATTGACGAGACCGCCGGCGCCAATCACCGCGACCAATAATCCAGAGAAGGCAATAAAGTAGAAATACAGTGATCGGATCGGGCTGAGTTTTTTCGTTTCTGTCAATTCGATAACCGCGCCTTTTTGCATCAATCGGAAAAAAACGAAGAACAGCGGCAGTGCGACGATCAAGAACGGCAAGATAACCGCTAAATCGCGACGATATGCATAGCTTACAGTGCTATTTGTTTGCCACCGCTTATATTCGGCTTTCCAGCTTTTCACCGCGGCTTTATCATCTGCAGAAAATTGGCACTCAGAAGCACATGTATACGGAGCAATCGTTGGAGCCACGGAGGACTTGACCCCCTCAGGAGTCGCAACGCTTGGGGCGCTCGGTAAGTATAAATACGGCGGAGCGTTGAAACGATTTGTATTCCCTTCACCACGGAAAATCACATTCCGCATGGTAGTATTGAGCAATCCAATCGTCGCACCGACTGAAATTCCGAGCATGACCAGTGTCACCATCGTAAAGAAGGCTTGCTTAAAGCCACCGCGCCGTTCCGCCTTTCCCTCTTGGACAATCGCCACGATAAACACCACCACCATCGCCACACCGAGGAGCGGTACAAGCACCGCGAGCCAGGCTAAACTTTCCATACGCGTGGTCTTAGAGAATTAACCTTCGACGACAATCCCCATATTGCGAGCGGTCCCTTCAATGATCCGCATCGCGCCCTCAACGTCTTTTGCGTTCAGGTCGGGCATTTTCTTTTCGGCAATTTCTTTAAT
Organism: uncultured Gammaproteobacteria bacterium; assembly: GCA_964349465.1. Classification (GTDB taxonomy): domain Bacteria; phylum Patescibacteriota; class Patescibacteriia; order SBBC01; family CAIJZX01; genus CAYGGC01. The sequence continues at coordinate 169,309 of CAYGGC010000001.1, read as the reverse complement.
CTGGGCCTTCGTGACCTTACCGACTTTATTGCGGAGCGGGTCGCCACTACCTTTTTCGATATTCGCCGCCTTCATTAAGAGCGTCGCTGCCGGAGCGGTTTTGAGAATAAAGGTATAGGTCCGATCTTCGAAGATCGTAATTTCCACCGGGGTCAATTCGCCGTTGCGATCAGCCGACGCGTCGTTAAACTTTTTAACGAATTCGGCCATGTTGACGCCGTGGGGCCCAAGGGCCGTACCAATTTGCTGACCTGGCGTCGCTTTACCGCCCGGTAGTTGGAGTTTGAGGAGAACCTTAACTTTCTTAGCCATAGAGATGTGAGAGATGAGTGGGTGTTCGATCGAGCGAGAAGCGCGCCCGGCTGAACGAAAACGTTAGACTTTCTTGATTTGAAGGAAATCGAGTTCGACCGGGGTTTCGCGTCCGAACATCGAGACCAAGACTTTGACCTTGCCACGGCCTTCGTCAACTTCGGAAACTTTCCCTTCAAACTCTTTGAATGGACCGTCGGTAATCCGCACAGCCGATCCAGTTTCGACGTCGATCTTGTACTTCGGTTCGGCGACGCCCATGCGTTGCAGGAGTTCTTTGACTTCCGTTTCAGAGATTGGTGTCGGGGTTGTGCCGGACCCAACGAATCCGGTCACGTTCGGCGTATTTCGTACAACGTACCAGGAGTCATCCGTCACGACCATTTCCACCAAGACATAGCCAGGAAAAATCTTTTCGGTGACGATTTTACGCTTCCCGTTCTTAATCTTAATGCGATTTTCGGTTGGAATCAGGACATTGTAGATCTTGTCTTCCATGTCCATCGACTCGATACGCTGTTTTAAGTTGCGCGACACGTTTTCTTCGTACCCAGAATAGGTGTGGAGCACGTACCAGCGTCGGCCTTGTTGTAATGTTTGCTTCGCCATACCGTTAGCGGATGATAAATGTATTCAAGAGATAATTGAGTCCGAGGTCGAGAAGGCCCAGAAAAACTGCCACAAACAAGCTGATCCCGATAACCAGCATCGTGTTGTTCTGCGTCTCCTTACGGGTCGGCCAAACAACTTTCTTAAGTTCTTCGCGAGATTCGCGGAAATAGCTGAAAATGCGGATTGCCATGATGATTGTCGACTCTAAACAGGCCTTGCGAGGCCCGATGGATACACTCTACAACAGTTACGCTCAACCGTCAAGATCGTTATTTTCGGGCAAAAAAAGCCCAGGCACTATGCGGCCAGAGGCAAGGGTACTGGTTTGTATTCACGACCACCCGGCGGCGGATCGACTTCGACCGGCCAGGTCCACAAGATGATTGCGGCGGGCAACCAGGCCAGAATGACAATGAGACACGCGAACGGCATCTGCCACCATTCCATGACTTCCTCCGTGGGGTCAGACCTGGCCTTCAGCGGGACCGCGGGGCAACGAGCTGGTATGAATGATCAATCATTTCGTGAATCAGGTCAAGCGGCATATCAGAATCAGGAATAATGGTATTCCAGTGCCGCTTGTTCATATGATACCCCGGCGTAATTTGTGGATAGTTTTTTCGGAGAGCTTGCGCATACTCTGGATCACATTTCAAGTTAAACTGAAACGGCTCCTCGTCGAGTGACGCGAGGGCAAATATTTTTTTCTTCACCCGATAGACCGCGACGTCAGGACCAAACGGATAATCTTCTGAAGCGCCAAGACGGTCGAGACAATAGGCGCGCAGGTGAGAGGCGCCGAACGCGCTCCTCTTAGGCACCGCGTTTTCGACTGATGATTTCTCGCCCGAGCGTTGCGCCAATGACCACGGCAATAAGCACCGCGACGCCATACCAGCTCAACGAGCTGAATTCCTGAAAGAGATAGAACCCACCAAGCAGCAGCGCGGGAATCACCAACCAGCGAACCCACACCCATCCGTGCACTGGCCAAACGAGATGTGCTAAGCCTGACAGCACACCGTACATCACTAAAACCATGAAAATCGCGATGTACTGCTGACCTAAGCCAAAGATATCGGAGAACAGCACATTAAAGACGCCAAAAAACGCGGCTAGGAAGCTGAAGAGCGCAATAATGACGTGACCAAGGATGTTGCGGGAGTTCATGACCTATATACTCCGATATCAAAAGACGCTGGAGGCTCTGTTATGAGCCGAGGAACGCATCAAGGTTAAGCGATTGGAGGTACTGCGGAATGACTAACCCAATCCCAATCAACGGCAGAATAAAAAGCGCCGCACCGATGATCAGCGACCACAAATACATTTTCCGGGTTTGCTCAACCGAATGCCAAACTTTATCGACTTTGGCTTCGAGAGTCGCGAGGCGTTGTGAGAGGTCTTGGTCCACCTTAGATGTCTAAGTTCTTTACATTTTTCGCCTGGGTATGAATGAAGCGCTTACGTGGCGCGACATCAGCCCCCATCAGAATATCGAAGATTTCATCAGCCTTCGCAGCATCGTCCACGGTTACTTGACGCATGACGCGGCGGGTCGGATCCATTGTTGTTTCCCACAACTGGTCGGGATTCATTTCACCGAGACCCTTATAGCGCTGAATTGAGACGCCCGGGATACCGGATTGGACCGTTTCAACACCGCCAGTTTCTTCGCCGTCGGCAGGCAACCCCTCAACTGAACCATCAAGCTTCAGGGTGACTTCTTTCGCGCCTTTCGGGACCTTACCTTTCAACGCTTTGGCTGGTTTTTCGGCGGCCTGTTTCTCGAATTCTTTTTTAATCTTCTCAAGCGCTTCTTCGTTATAAACGTAGTGTACTTCTTTCCCCTTTTGGGCGCGGTACAGCGGTGGCTGGGCAATATAGAGATTGCCGGCGTTGATAAGTTGCGGGAAGAAGCGGTAAAAAAGCGTTAACAGCAATGTCCGAATGTGCGCGCCGTCAACGTCCGCGTCGGTCATAATAATGATACGGTGATAGCGCAAACCGGAAATATCGAACTGCTCCCCTAGCCCAGTTCCTAGCGCGATAATTAACGATTTGATTTCGTTATTCGCCAGCATTTTATCGAGGCGAGCACGTTCAACGTTCAGGATTTTTCCGCGTAGCGGGAGAATTGCTTGGAACTCGCGGTTGCGGCCTTGCTTCGCGCTGCCACCGGCCGAGTCACCCTCAACCAAATACAGTTCGGATTGGAGCGGATCTTTCGAAGAACAGTCGGCGAGTTTTCCCGGTAAAGCAAACCCATCAAGCGCGCCCTTGCGGAGGACGGAATCACGAGCGGCGCGCGCCGCGACGCGAGCGCGGGCGGCTAAAATCGCTTTGCCAATAATTTGTTCCGCGTCGCGCGGGTGCTCTTCGAGATAGGTCGCGAACGCTTCGGCCACAATCGAATCAACGACTGGCTTCACTTCCGCATTCCCAAGCTTCGCTTTCGTTTGACCCTCGAACTGCGGTTCCGGGAGTTTGATGCTGATGATACCGGTCAGGCCTTCGCGAATATCTTCACCCGAAAGGTTTTCATCCTTTTCTTTCAGGTACCCTTTATTTCGCGCGTAGGCGTTAATTGTGCGGGTCAGCGCCGTCCGGAAGCCGACAAGGTGGGAACCACCTTCAGTCGTAAAAATATTGTTGGCAAACGAGAAGACGGTTTCCTTGTAGTCATCGGTATACTGCAAGGCCGCTTCAACCGCGATCTTGCCATCTTCTTTATCGACGTAGAAAACATTTTCGTGCTTCGGTTCTTTCGTGTGATTGAGGTGCTTCACGTACGACGCGACGCCACCTTCGAAGTAAAAGCTGTAGGAGAAATGCGGTTTCGTCCGTTCATCACGGACAATTAGCATCACGCCCTTCGTCAGGTAAGTTTGTTGACGGAGGTGGTCAAGAATATAGTCGCGATTAAATTCGAGAGTCGAAAAAATTTCACCATCCGGCTCAAACGTGATCGTTGTCCCGGTACCGCGGGCTGGGCCGACAGCTTTAACCTTACCTTGCGGCTTCCCGCGCTTGTATTCCTGTTCCCAGAGTTTCCCCTCACGCTTCACTTCAGCTTTGACGTAGGTGGAGAGCGCATTGACGACTGAGACCCCGACGCCGTGCAAACCACCGGAAACCTTATACCCACCATCGCCGAATTTTCCACCCGCGTGGAGAACGGTCAACACCGTTTCGAGGGTGGATTTTTTCGTTGTTTTATGGACCTCGACCGGAATACCGCGACCATTATCTTCAACACTCACGCGGTTCCCCGCCATCAAGGTAATCGTTATCCGATCACAATACCCTGCCATCGCTTCGTCGATCGAGTTATCGACGACTTCCCAAATCAAATGATGCAGCCCTTCGGTTGCGGTGTTTCCGATATACATCCCCGGGCGCTTGCGGACCGGGTCAAGACCTTCCAGAACGGTAATCTGAGCAGCTCCGTATTCGCTGGATTTTTTGGGTTTTTTATCCTTTTCGGCCATAGAAAAAGTAGTCGATCAAATCATCAAGAATACGCTAAGGATAGCATAAAAGGCCGAGTATCGACAAGCATCGGAATCTTGACAAAAACCTGTATTTTTGCTAGGTTTCGGCAGCTCATTTCCGAGCCGTTTCGTACTTTCAGATACAAGGAGGGAGCGTCGTGCCCAACAAACGACCGCAGCAGCAGCACGCTCCCACGGATGGGACTACTCCGCCAAGGACTGCCAACGAGGAGCCGGTCGCTGATCAAGTACCCGATCAGGAACTGGCCCGAGTTTCAGCCGTCAGAGAGCAGGTGACGCCGCGCCGCCGACCCGTCGGGCCGAAGCGGACCGAATAAAGGCTTCATCGGCCACCAGAAACACCCCTTCATCACGCTTCTTCTCCACTCCAGCCATGGACTGGAGATTTTTTCTGTCTGCTAATACTCCTTCGAAATAATCGATCGCTGTTTGATAGTCCATTACTGAGGAATCATTTACGCCACGATCTTCTAAAACTTCGCGCTGAACATGGAGCTGTGCTATAACTTCTTCTAGAACCGCGTATTTGAACACCGCTTCGTCATGGTACCGCTCGAGGTCGGCCGTCGATTCTGCCATCATAGCTTCACCACCACGAACCTCGGCGGTAACTTGGACCATCGCCTCGTGTTTCGAAATTCGCTCAGCTCGACGTCGATCGACCGCTAATACTACCGGAAGATACTTAAGGTTATTCGGTACAGCCGCGGTCGCGTATTTTGTCCGTCGGAGCGGCTGGGATTTGTTTCGGAGTAATTTTTCGGCTAACTGTTCCTTCGTCGAACTAATCGTAAAATCAATCCCAAGGATGATTTCTGTTTTTGCTTCATCAGACAGTTGAATCTGGGCGATCATATCGACCCCGCGAGCATAATCATCATATTTCGATGATGGGTGGACCACCACTTCAACCTGATCGCCAAAAACCTCAAAGTGGTTGAGGCCCTGGGCAAAGCCTACTTCAAACCGATCCGTTAATTCAAAAAACTCTTCCCCTTTCGCCCGCGCGATATCTCGCTTCGCATCAATCATATCAACATGGGCTTGATCTTCAGGGTACAAGTGCCCCGGCCGTCCTTCACGATCAACGACGAGACGACTCGCGTTCCACGCCGAAAAGTTCCGCTCCACCACCAGTTCCGCCTGCTGCGCAAACCGTTTTTCCGCGCCCGTCATTTCACGCCGAACCTCGCCCACAACCGCCTGCTCGGCCTTATGTTTTTCGCGGGTCCGAAGTGTCTGGAGACCAGTTTCAAGATATGTTCGTAAATGCTCCGTCGCGACCGCCGGATTCTTCCGAACGCGCTGCTGCAACGGCGGCGGAAGATGTTCAACATAGCCCGCAAAACCGGTCGAAGGTTTCTCTGGTTTGCCGAGCTGTGGAACAAGTTCATCATGAAGACGTTGCAAGTCTTCCGACACGAGGTCACGAATGTCTTGATTCGTGATCAATAACAATTCCGCTACCTCCCGCGGTGGAGTTTCGGTCATCCCTTCGGCTGGCGCAAATCCGGCTTCTGGGTTCATGACAATCGGCTAACGGATAGTCGCTCCAAAACTGGTCAGGGCCGAAGTCAAACGGCTCATGACGGCATCGATTTCCGGCTTGGTCAGCGTCCGATCCATCGCCTGAAACACGATGTGAACTTTTAAAGAGGTGTGCTCGTCCTTAGCAAACCACTCACCGCTCAACAAGTCCCTGCGCAGTAACTCGCGATCCCCGGCGGGGAGCTCGGCCATCGCCTGCTGGACACGTTCAAAGCCAAAACCGGCCGGAACAAACATTGAAATATCTCGATCAACTGTTGGAAATTTTGAATGTTCAATATATTTTTTCGGTTGTTGCTTTTGGGCCATCGACTGAATATCGATCTGAATCCAGGACATGACATACCCCTTCCGAATCTCACTTTCGGCTGTCTCCAGAACAGGTTGATCAATCGGCAGACCATCGCTGAGCTGGCGCAGAATCCCTAACGTTTTCCACGCGGGCGGTGTCCCGGGCTGAACCTTTTGGGCGACGCCAATAGCTAGCTTCCAATCCTGTCCACGTTCAATATTTTCCACTGAGGCGAACACTCGACTCATTTCAAACACCCGGAGAGCGTGTCCAGCATCGACAGCTTGCTCTAAGATTTTTTTTATGGCTGGGGTGAGACTGCGGCGTAAGTAGGCCTGAGACGTATCGAGTGGGTTCGCGATTGCAATATGTTCCCCACCAACGACTTGCTGTTCAGCCTGACCATAATACGAATGGGTCATCACTTCGGTTAACCCGAGATCAACGAGAAGATCGCGAACACGTTCCTTGAAGGCCACCAAGCGCGGAAGGGCTTGTGGAATCGCGTTGACTTGGGGGAAAAATTTCGGCAGATCACTGTACCCAACAATCCGTCCGATCTCGTCCACGAGGTCTTCTGGCTGTCGAACATCGAGGCGCCAGTCCGGGACTGTGACATGCCACACTTTCGCTCCGGTCACCTCGAACCCAAGGTGCGTCAGAATGCTCTTGATTTTTTTTACCGAGACGGGTAGACCTAAGCGTTCAGACGCGTCCTCGGGCTTGAACGCAATAACGGTCGGCTTCATTTTTGAACTCCCGATCACCACCGCGCCATGTTCAACCTTCCCGCCGCTCAAACTCTGCATCAACGCGGCAGCGGCCATGATCGCTTCAACCGGCAAGGATAACCACAGGCCTTTTTCAAAACGCTTTGAAGCTTCGGAGATCAATCCAAGCGTGCGTGATGTTTTCCGAACCGAGACCGGATCAAAAATTGCCGCTTCAAGAATAACATCGGTGGTGGACGCAGTTACTTCCGTCGCCTGCCCACCCATCACGCCCGCCAACGCGATCGGACCGGACGTATCAGCGATGATCGTCATGCTCGGATCGAGGTGGCGAGTTTGACCATCGAGGGTGATGAGCGACTCACCGGCTTTAGCACTTCGAACGGTGATTTTCCCTTGTACTTTCGCTGCGTCGAAGGCGTGGAGCGGCTGACCATATTCCAGCATCACCGCGTTCGTCACGTCGACGATTGAGTTGATTGGTCGCAGGCCCGCCTGCCGCAGATACCCTTGTAACCACGACGGCGATGGTTGGACCGACACACCGCGAATCATCCGCAGAGCGTAGACCGAGGCTAGTTTGAATGATGCGACATTTGCGCGCACCGATGCGGACGTTCGCCCGCCACTTTCCTGCAGTTTGATGGCTGGCTCTTTGAAAGCGATCCCGAGAATCGCGGCGATTTCGCGCGCTAACCCACGCATCGACATAAGGTCGGCGCGGTTCGCTGGTAACGCGAGATCAAGGACAACGTCGTCCAGCCCAACGGCCTTGGCAAACGGAGTACCCGGCTTCGTCGCCGGATCAAGAACCAAAATGCCACTATGGTCATTCCCCAAACCGAGTTCATCGGCCGCGCAGAGCATGCCATTCGATTCAACGCCCCGAATTGCCCGCCGAGCGATTGTTAGACCGTTCGGGAGCTGAGCCCCTAAGAGAGCGACTGGCGCTTTCTGGCCCACGGCAATATTCGGCGCGCCGCACACAATATCCTGAGGCTTCGCACCTGGCGCGATAATGACCTCAGCGATCCGTAACTTATCAGCATCCGGGTGTGGCCGAATTCCAATAATCTCACCCACTACCACGTTGGCAAAATCGTTTGATTGGTCAATGACTGACTCGACTTCGAGCCCGTGCATCATTAATACCTCGACAAGTTTTTCAGTCGGCGGCAGTGATGGGAGGAAATGTTGTAACCAAACGAGTGGAACGCGCATACATTAAAACTGTTGGAGAAAATCTAATTCACCGCTATAAAAAAGTCGTACATCGGGAATGCCGTACTGGAGCATCGCTAACCGATCAAGTCCCATCCCAAACGCAAAGCCCTGCCATTCACTCGGTTTTAAACCCATCGCGGTAATCACGTTCGGATGGACGAGTCCAGCGCCAAGGAGTTCAAGCCAGCGACCGCTTTTACCCGGTTGTTCCCACCACATATCGAGCTCAATCCCGGGTTCAACGAACGGAAAAAAGCTCGGCCGAATGCGCGTTTTCGCGCCTGGGAATAGACGATCAATGAAGGTGTTTAATGTGGTGACAAGATGCGCCATGGTGACGTGCCGATCGATCAGCACGCCGTCACACTGCATAAACATCGATTCATGCGTCGCGTCCGTTGCTTCATGTCGATAGACTTTACCAATCTCAACGACTTTGAGGGGCGGCTGGGCGTGCTTCAGAGCGCGCAGTTGCACGGCTGAAGCATGTGTCCGTAAAACAAGATGGTCGTGGCCCTTAATGAAAAAGGTATCCTGTACGTCTCGCGCCGGGTGGTCAGGTGGAACATTCAATCCGTCAAAGTTATTTTTCACTTCTTCGAGTTCAGGACCTTCGTGGACATCATACCCAAACGACCGCCACACTTCTGTCACTTGGCGCGCGAAGCTCGTTAACGGATGAAGATGGCCGCGCTCAAGGTGCTCACCGGGTAACGCCGGGTCAAACGACTGCGCCACGACGTTTACGCCAACAACTTTTTCTTGTTCGCGGAACGCCTGGTCAAGTTTCTGCTTAGCTTCATTTGCCGCTCGCCCGGCCGCTGGGCGCTGACTCTCAGGTAACGTTGCAACTGCTTGGAGGAGGGCGGTTAAACGCCCTTTTCGCCCAAGCCAACGCACCCGCACAGCTTCGAGTTGGGTCGCAGAAACCGCCTGCCGAATGTCGGACAGAGCGGTCGCGGTAGCAGTCGTGAGTTCTTGAAGATTCATGAGACGTGCGAGCGTCGGCTTTGGCCGGCGAGAAAGAAAAATTCCGTAATGAAGGTGATGATAACTAGGGCAATGAGCGACCAGATATTGAGTAAACGACCAGCCTGCAACAACAAGCCAATCACGGTCGCGATAGTGAGAATGGTGGCTTGACGAAGGGCAGTTGAAATTTGCTCAAACGGAATTTTATCTCGTTCCAACCAATACCGAAGAAAAAATCCACCGAGCGTCAACGTTCCGATCAGCGCCAAAGATCCACTCACGTAGAACAGCACCAGCACAACTAATCCGCCGCTCACCGGGTCCAGACTCAAGAGGACCATAACCCAGGCGGCCCAAGACAGGAGTGAGCCAATCGCCAGAACGATGAGGAAACGAACTAAAGACATAGGCTTCGAGATTATACTGATTTTTTATCCGCTTGACAACCGTCGAGGGCGGGAGTAGACCAGAGGAAGAGGAAGCAGTCCTTTCCCAATCGCCCAAAGGAGGTGGATCTCATGGCGACGCCCCACGTGCACATTCCTGATGGAACCCCAGTACTGCAGCGTATCATCAAAGGCCAGGTCACCCGGTGGCCGATCGCGTCTGGTGGAACGGTCGAAAGTAGCGGCGAAGCTTGGCGCTGTGCCGGTTCTGCAGCGACTCCCGGGCTGATCATGCCCTTGCTCGAGGCCTACCTGCTCGACGTCAACCGTCTGCCGTGGAACTTCGTCCACTGGGTCAGCGACTGCGCGTGCGAAGCGTTGACCAATGCCGGTCAACACTGTCGACCGGGATCGGACGTGCAAGTGAGCTGCATCGTGGTTGGGATCGGTTCCAACCGACGATGCACGATCAGGGTCTTCAACGTTGTTGAAGTCGGCACGCCGCTCTTCCCGGCCAGCCGGAAGATCCCTCGTCCAGACCAGCAGGACGTTCATAAGCTCCGCGGCCGCGGCTTGCCGATCATGAAGTCACAGGCCGACGTCATGGTCCTCGAGGACCTACCGGGCTACGCGAAAGAGGTCACGCTGGGCTTCGACCTCAAACACGCTCCCGCCGAGTAACGGCCCGGGAGTTTTTTCTTGACATTGGCTTTCGGTTGGACCATTATTAAGTTATCGATCAGGTTGGGGGGCGGTAGCTTATCGCTACGGGCTGAGCCTGGGGAGGCTCAGCCCCTGGGTTGGAAGGAGAGAACCAACACAAAGCGTTCGAGTACATTTCGAAAGAGTAGGTTCAAACCCTACCCGTTCCCCTCCGCTAAACGACCGCTTCTCATGAAGTGGTTTTTTCTTGACAAGAATTTTGAATTTGCTAGAGTAGCAAAGTTCTTTTCGCTGGCGTAGCTCAACCCGGTAGAGCACAAGACTTGAAATCTTCTGGTCGTAGGTTCACATCCTGCCGCCAACTCAATTTTTCGGGCGTGTAGCTCAATAATAGCCATGGGTCATCACCAGAGCGCTCCCAAGGGGGTAGTCGGAGAGGTGTTGGACGATCCAGCCGCGCCCGTTTCAACCTACATACTGCTGTAGGTTTTTTTTGAAAAAAAATCTGGGGCGGTATCACGGGAACGACACGGACATTACAGACTCGCAGAATCCTGTCCGCTATTTCACCAAGGATTTTTTATATTGCTCGAAACTCGCAAATTTCCTTATAGTCGCAGAATTTGCAAATCATCTCGTTCGGCGTCGCCCGGAAATCACCGGATTGAATCCCTTTCACCGTGGCCCGGACCCAATCAAGCGCCGCAGTCGCGTCTTTTTCGGTTGGCACCATTGTCCGCGATGCATTTTCATCGACGAAATAATATTCCAACTCCGTGACTTCGCCGTCAAGAATATTTGGATCCTTCACTGCTAATGTATAAATCAAAAGCTGATATTTATCATCCTTTTCAAATTTCTCTTTGACCTTCCCGGTTTTGTAATCGACAATTTTCACTTGTGGTTTTTTCGTTTTTTCATCAACGCCAATTTGATCAATGCGATCGATCGCGCCATTCACGACAAACTCGTCGACTTTCAAATTAAAGACTTGTTCAAGCCGCAGGACGTCGGGCGGAGCCTGAACTGTTTTCGTATACCATGTTTTCAACGCCGCCTCCCCTTTCGCGTAATACTCATTCCGGATTTTTTTTGATTGGTACCATTCTTCGATGAAGGATTGGCGGTACATCGTCAGTAGTTCTTCGAGATTGACTGGATTTTTTTCGGTCATACCATCATGCTGGCGCTGTTTCCAGAGTGAAAAAAAGTTTTGTAACGTTTTATGGATGGATGAGCCATAGGAGAGGACATGACTTCCCCGCTTCGGTACTTGCAGGACGAAGGCATAGCGGTATTTCCACGGGCAATCATTATAGGTCGACAGTTTCGTGAAACTATAGTGTTTTTCACGGAGCTGATAGGCGGCCGACTCCTTCACCTGCGTCGGCGTGGGAGTAAACAAACGCTCTGGCAGGGGCGGTTTCTTTTCAGCTTTGACCGGCGGCGCGAGCAGTTGCAGTTCATAGATAAACGGTGAGGGCTTCTTGCGCCGCGTCCCGCCGTAATCTTCGGCTAAGGTAAAGAATACACCGTCGCGGGCGCGAGTAATCGCGACATACATCAGTCGCCGCTCTTCCTGCAGATGGGCGTCGCCTTGCGGCAAAATTTCTCGAATGAGGGCGTCTGGGACCGGAATCGGATCCTTGCGGTCTTGGCCTGGAAAACGCTGTTCCACGACGTTACCTATAAAGACGTACGGAAACTCCAAGCCCTTGGCGGCGTGGACCGTCATGATCTTCATCGTCTCCGGTCCAGCTTCCATATCTCGCTCAAGCGCTCCGGCATCACCGGACTCCGTGACATGTTCAATATATTTCAAAAAACTTTTTACCGTCGCGTGACTCGAACCAACCGCGGGATTCCCGTGCTGGAAGGCTTCAATCACCTTAAACAGTTGGCGGAGAATGGCTGATTGCTGTTGTGACTGGAGGGTTTCTTCCCGGGTCATGTCTTGCAAATACCCAGAATCATTGAGAAAGTGTAAGAGCACCTCGCCGACCGGCTGGGCCAGTGCCAATTGTGAGTGAGCCGCGATGTGGCCCAGGAGTTTGGTAATCCCTTTCCGACTCGCTTCAGAAATTCCGGCTGGAGCGTCGTTGATCGCTTCGTAGAGCGACTGGGTTTTTTTCTTCGCCTGATACGCGATTTCAACAATATCCGCATGATCAATGTCCCAGATCGGCATCGCGAGAACACGATAGAGCGCGGCGCTTTCGTGATAATTATCCAGCAAACGCAAATAGGCCAGGAGATCAATCACTAGCGGCTTGGTGAATAATCCGCGCGCGGCTAAAAAAACATACGGCCAACCACGCCGCTCAAACTCGTTAATGAAAATTTCGGCATGGTCGTTTGCCCGAACGAGGACGCAGAACGCGTCCCAGGACAACTCCGGATTAGATTTTTTCAGCTCATCAATTTTTTCAGCAACGCTTCGCGCTTCCGACTCTTGCGTCTCAACGTGGATTAAGCCGATCTCACCTTTCCCCTCGCGCTGGGACATAAGCTTCTTCACAATCTGCAATCCACCCAGTGCTTCCTTTTTTGCTTCGAGACGGTCCGGATTATTGTGCTGGATAAAATCATAAGAAAGATCAAGAATGGATTGGCGGGTTCGATAGTTCTTCGTTAGCACAATGACGTCCGCGTCAGGAAAATCTTTTTTGAATTCGAGAATATTCGAAACCGAGGCGCCGCGGAATTTATAGATCGACTGGTCATCGTCGCCGACGACGGTCAAATTATTCCGTGGCGCCGACAAGCGCTTAATCAATTCAAATTGCGCCCAGTTCGTGTCTTGGAATTCGTCAACGAGGACATATTGAAATTGTTTTTGGTAGTGCTTGAGAATCGCCGGGCGTTCGCGAAGCAGGCGGAGGGTATAGACAATGAGATCACCGAAATCAAGCGCATTGGTGTCGAGTAAAAGTTGGTTATACGTCGAATACGCCTTCGCAAGTTCCATCGTCCGTTCAGCTTCGGCTTTCTCTTCATCGGATTTCTTGGCCTTGCCCTTCGCCAACCCTTTTGCATATTTCACGTATTCCTCCGGCGTAATATCTTCGTCCTTCAGACGAGAGAAATGCTTGACCAGGGCCGTAATAAACTTGGTCGGATTGCCGAGCGGCCGATAGTGGTCGAGGTCGAACTCATCGAGGTGTTCGCGAATGAGTAGCCACTGATCTGTTTGTGATAAAAGCTTAAAATCATTCGACAGGCCGATGTCGAGCGCGTGATCTTTGAGAAGTCGCTGGGCAAATCCATGGAACGTCATCACCCATAAATCGACATACCCGAACGGTAAAATCCGTTCAACCCGATCCTGCATTTCTCCAGCGGCCTTGTCGGTAAACGTCAGGGCGAGGATATTATCCGACGGGACCTGCTGGTCCATGATCAGATGGGCAATCCGCTCGGTCACGACGGTCGTTTTTCCGGTCCCTGCTCCCGCCACAATTAACAATGGGCCTTGGCCATGGTGAATAGCAGCTTGCTGTTCGGGGTTGACCTGGGATGGAATTTCGCCGGGCATAGGCAGAGATTTTACCATGAAACCACTCTTCTGGTGTTATTGAGAATCATTCTCAATAAGAAAAACACCTCTCCTTGCGGACAGGTGTGTTACCGAACAATGAACCCATACAGGCCCCAACTCATCCCCGACCCGAAGGTCGCAACGAGGCAGAACTCGCCCGGCTTGAGCTGCCCCTGCGCCTTGGCCCGTGAGATCATCCAGCCGGTGCAGGCCCCAGAAGTGTTGCCCATCTCTTCGACGTTCCGGTGGATCACCGGGTTAAAGGTCGGCCAGCGCCCTTTGAGGTTGTCGACAAGGAAGTCGAGGGTCTTGGCCGACGGCTGATGCGGGAAGAAGTGATGAACCGTCGCCGGGTCAAGCCGTAACCGTTCGAAGGTTCGTCCGAGCAAGTCAGGGATGACGGTTCCGACATACTTGTGCACCGCCCGACCGTTCTGAGAAAAACCATCCTTCGTTCGGGTAATGTACTCCGCCTTGTCGTCGTACGGATCTGAACCCGATTCGAAGAAGATGAAGTCGTCCGCCGTACTCGCGCCGAGGACAAAGGCGAAGGCCGCATCCCCGAAGAGATTAGCGCCCTTGTAATCGTCCGGCGAAGCCAAGGTCGTGGCCTTCTCCGCGCCGATGACGAGCACGCGTCGATGGAAACGTCCACGAATCAGTTTCCAGGCTAGCTCGACCGCGATCGCGCCAACCGGGCAGGCCTCCTGAACATCGAAGCTCAGCGCCGTCGACGGAATCCCGAGCGCGACTTTGACTCGATCGGCTGTGCTTGGATAGCCCGAACCTGTATTTGATCCGACGATGACCGCGTCAATCTCGGACGCTTCAACCTGCGCAGCGCGTAGCGCCTGGCGACCAGCCATAGCCGCGAGCTCGGCCACCGGGCCGTCAAAAATATACCGCGACCGAATACCCGTCGTCGCGATAAACTTCTGATCAGCCAGAGCAACGAGCTCCTCTTCGGATTGCGTTGCACCAAGTGACAGGTCGATGAAAAGTTGTCTGCGACCAAGCGGTGACAGCGCCCCCGGAACCTTCTCAGGATTCAGAATGAAGCGTCGGTTGTCGAAACGATACTGCTCGCCTAGCTCCGTATGTCCAACGCCGAGAATGGCGCCGGGCTGACCGTCGGTCAGCGAACGCACGTCAGTCAACATAGGCCACCTCCAGAGTTGTATGGGTTGGAAGGAACGGTAATTTCTCTACCCCAAGTCCTACCCTGTTCCGAGGGTAGTGTCAAGGTTTTTTTGATTACCCAATCGGATCGAAGTCGACGCCGTGCGGTTCTTGTAACCACGCCAAATAGGTTCGAACCTTTACACCGTCAACCCGATGCTCAATCATCATTTTTGCTTTGGCCAAGTCGTGGGTATGGCGCTCGGTCTCCTCAGCTTCAGTAGCGAAAACCCCTTTTCCGTAGGCGCCACAATCGCGGTGGTTCACAATCACCACTTCCTGAATATCATGGAGTTTTTTCGCGATTTCAATTTGTCGGAAAATGAATTCCACGTCACTCGCGTCATACGGATCAACCAGATTTTTCGCCGCTCCGGCCGCGCCAACATCATCGTATTGGTCAATCAAACCCTGCGACTTCATAAAGTGAACCGTTTCGTGAACGAAGCGATAATCAATGCAATGCAGGAGGAGGGCTTTGGCGGTGTGGGACATAGAATCGAGAATAAGAAAAAAGGCTGGTGTGATTCTACCAGCCTCCTCCAGTTCCTGCAACGCGTGCGGGCGGAAGGATTCCTCCCTCTGAGAAGGGAGTGTACTTGTGATCGATGGTATAGGTCCGGGCCCGACCGTCGTAGTACGCGACGTGGAAGAAGCAGTAGACTTCCAAGCTCGGCTGCATCGCCTTGAGCGTCCGCTTGGCGTCAACCGTGAGGCGAATGACATCGTCGAGCGAGATGCCGAGCTTCTTCGCCAGACCGCACGGGTAGTGTGACCCGAGCGCGACGAGGTTCGTCCCCTTGAGTTCACAGGCGTCGAGCACCGAGCGACGAAGCAAACGACCCCACGGCCACTCTTCCGAGTTTGCCGGGCACGCCTCCGACATCAGCATAGCGCCGCCGTTCTGGCAGATGGCGTGGACCTTGCAGCAGTGCGTGACGCGCTTGTGACCGAGGATGTCCTCGATCCGATCGCCGTCACCACAGCTGACGGTAATGATCATGCCATCTTCATTGAAACCAGCCGGTTTCAGCTCATCAAGCGGACGACGTCCGTCACTGTTCGGCGGCGCGTTCCGCAGCTCCATGACCCGCTGATAGTCAGTTTCAGTGACTCCGTGAATCATCACGACCTCCAGTCATTGGGGGTTTTCGATCATGAGAAAGTGCAGCTAACTGAAATTTGACCCTAGCCCAAAAAGCCGGATTCGTCAAGACCGGCTCTTTTTGCTGACCCTTGACCCTCACACCAAGCAACCCCGTTGTTTGGTGTGAGGGTTGACCTATTCTTTGAAGACGGGTTCTTGGGTAATCCCGTGATGGCCGCGATGCTTGTATTTTCGGACAACGTGGAGGCGCGTCAAATCACGTTCAAGTTTTGCAGCCAAGAACGCATATTCCTCGGCGTCATCACGCTTCGCTTCCATCAGCTCTTTTGCCCGAGCGCGAGCTTCTTCAGCCTTCGCTTCGTCGATTTCGGCCGCGCCTTCGGCGGTATCGGCGAGAATCGTCACGCCCTCATCATGAATTTCCGCAAATCCTCCGCCAATCGCGAACGGCTTTTCTTCGCCATTCATCCGAACCAGCAACTCCCCCGCTTTCAAAACGGTGGTCAGCGCAAGATGGTGTGGCAGAATCGTAATCTGACCATCAACCGTTGGCAAAGAAATACTCTCAATGCTTTCTTCAAGCACTTTGCGTTCCGGGGTGGAAATGGTGAGTTTGAGCTGAGACATTAGGCTTCGCGGATTTGTTCAATTCCACCTTTCATGTAGAAATTTTGTTCCGGTACATCGTCGTGCTTCCCATCAAGGATTTCTTTGAAACCACGAATCGTGTCTTTCAACGGCACATACTGACCCTTAATGCCAGTGAAGACTTCAGCCACGAAGAACGGTTGCGATAGGAATTTCTGGATTTTACGTGCGCGCGCGACAGTCAGTTTATCTTCATCGGATAACTCTTCGACGCCGAGAATAGCGATAATATCTTGGAGGTCTTTGTAGCGTTGGAGAACTTTTTGGACGCCACGAGCTACGGCATAATGTTCGTCACCGACAATGAGTGGATCGAGAATGGTTGAGGTCGAATCGAGCGGATCGACGGCCGGGTAAATCCCCAATTCGGACAGACCACGAGACAGGGTAACGGTCGAGTCAAGGTGACCGAAGGTTGTGGCAGGGGCTGGGTCGGTTAAGTCGTCAGCTGGAACGTAGACGGCCTGGACGGAGGTAATCGAACCCTTACTGGTCGAAGTAATCCGTTCTTGGAGTTGACCCATTTCTTCAGCGAGGTTCGGCTGGTAACCGACAGCTGAGGGAATACGACCGAGCAAGGCCGATACCTCTGAACCAGCTTGGGTAAAGCGGAAAATGTTATCGACAAAGAACAATACATCTTTCCCCTCTTGATCGCGGAAATATTCAGCGAGCGTCAAACCGGTTAAACCAATGCGTTGACGAGCACCCGGTGGTTCGTTCATCTGACCGAAGACCAACGCAGTTTTATCAAGCACGCCGGATTCTTTCATTTCGTGGTAGAGGTCGTTCCCTTCACGAGTTCGCTCCCCGACGCCAGCGAAAACAGAGTACCCACCATGTTCAGCGGCGATATTGCGAATGAGTTCAGTAATAACAACCGTCTTACCGACTCCGGCTCCACCGAAGAGACCGACTTTTCCGCCTTTCATGAACGGCGCGATCAAGTCGATAACTTTAATCCCCGTTTCAAAAATTTCCGCCTTGGTTGATTGATCGGCGAAGCTCGGGGCTTCGGCGTGAATCGGCGCAGTCATTTTCGACACCACGGCCGGTTTACCATCGATCGGCTGGCCCGTCACACCTAACATCCGACCAAGCGTTTCCGGACCAACTGGCACGGTAATCGGCGCGCCGGTATTGGTAACGACCTGGCCACGATATAAACCATCGGTTGAAGACATCGCCACCGCACGGACGACGTCGCCACCGGTATGCTGCTGAATTTCAAGAATAAGTGGCGCTTGGCCGTCGCGTTCAATCTGGAGCGCGGTCAGAATTGGTGGGACATCGCCGGAGAATTTGACGTCGACGACGGGACCGATGACTTGGTGAACGACCGCGGTGGGGGTGGTGGTTTTTGGCATAGGCGTAATTAGGATTCTAAAGCAGCGCGACCGGCCGAAATTTCAGCCAAGTCCTGCGTAATCGCGGCTTGCCGCGCTTGGTTATAGGATAACGTTAAATCATCAATGAGGTCTCCGGCCGCGTCCGTTGCGTTTCGCATCGCCATCATCCGAGCCGCTTGCTCGGAGGCGTTCGCTTCTAGGACAGCGCGGTAGAGTTGCATTTCGACCAGACGCGGAAGGATCTCCTCGAGGACGGCGTCGGGATTCGGTTCGAATACATATTCAAAATGTTTTTCTTCAGCCGCCTCATCAGCGACAATTTTCGCGCGTTCCACCGACTCAGCCAGCCCAGCTACGCCGCTCGTGAATCCGATCGCGCTCAGCGGTAAAATCTGTTTCACGCGTGGCTTTTGGAGGAGCGTCGAAATGTAGTCCATATAGGCGACCACGATCTTATCGTACGTGCCGCTCCGGAAATCATCAATCGCCATCTTCGCAATCGGTCGAATCTCACGCACGTTGGCGGCGATTTCCTGCTTCGTAAATTCCGCAGCCGCGGTGAATTGATATTGCGTGACCATCGCGCGGCCTTTTGACCCAAGTAAGATGACTTTTACTTCTGCACCGGTGGCGTTCGTTAATTCACGAGCCGCTTTCACCGCCGCGTTGATCAAATTGCTATTCAAGGCGCCAACTAATCCCCGGTTGCTGGTCATCACGATCAACCCGATCGTTTTGACCTCTGCCCGATCTTGTAAGAGCGCGTGCTTCGATGGATCCGTCCGCTTGGCCAGGTTGAGTAATAATTCCCAGGCATGGTCAGTATACGGTCGACTCGCCAAGACAGCCTGAGCAACTTTCCGCATTTTCGCGGACGCGACAAGCTCCATCGCTTTCGTGATTTTCTTCGTGTTCTTAACCGACCGAAGTCGGCGGAGAATGTCGCGAGAAGCGGCCATACTTAGGCGCGGGTTTGGTTAAAGTCCGTCAGGAGTTCTTTCAGCTGGGCTTCGTGCTCTTCAGTCAGTTCCGGTTTCGCGTTCATCGATTCAACCCAGGCGCGGCCTTTGGTCTTCAAGTAATTGTGAAGATCAGCTTCGTACGTACCAATGGCTTCTGGATCAATCGCATCAAGGAAACCATTATTCACAGCGTAGAGAATCGAGACTTGGCCCGGCACATCGAGTGGTGAATATTGACCTTGTTTTAACACTTCGGTAATGCGCTTACCGCGTTCAATTTGCTGGCGAGTCGCATCATCAAGATCCGAACCGAATTGAGCGAAAGCCGCGAGCTCGCGATATTGTGCGAGAGCGAGACGGATTTTTCCAGCAACTTTTTTCATCGCTTTCGTTTGCGCCGCCGAACCGACGCGTGAGACGGATAACCCGGCGTTCACGGCTGGGCGAACGCCTTGGTAAAACAGATCCGATTCAAGATAAATCTGCCCGTCAGTAATCGAGATGACGTTGGTCGGAATATAGGCCGAGCTATCTCCGGCTTGCGTTTCAATAATTGGAAGTGCCGTTAACGAGCCACCACCAAAATCTTTATTCAGTTTCGCGGCGCGTTCGAGTAAGCGCGAGTGGGCATAGAAAATATCACCCGGATACGCTTCGCGACCCGGCGGACGGCGGAGCAAGAGTGAAATTTGGCGATAGGCCCAGGCGTGTTTCGAAAGATCATCGTAGATGATCAGAACGTCTTTGCCGTTGTCCATGAAGTATTCACCCATCGCGCAACCAGCGTACGGCGCGAGATAGGACAAGGCGGCTGGATCAGACGCGCCGGCCACCACAATCGTGGTATAGGCCATCGCCCCAGCTTCTTCGAGCTTTCCAACGATGCGAGCAATCTTCGATTCCTTCTGACCAATTGCAACATAAATGCACAGCACGTCTTGGCCTTTTTGATTGATGATTGTGTCGATCGCGATGGCGGTTTTTCCAGTCTGACGATCACCGATAATCAACTCGCGCTGACCGCGGCCGATCGGAATCATCGCGTCGATCGCTTTAATCCCCGTTTGGAGCGGCTGGTTGACTGATTGACGCGTAATAACGCCCGGCGCGATTCGTTCGACCGGATAGGTCTGTTTCGAGCTGAGCGAGCCTTTACCATCGACCGCTTCACCGAGCGGGTTAATCACGCGACCGATAATCGCGTCACCGACCGGCACCTGCAGAATCTTGCCGGTGGCCGTAACGGTTTCACCCTGCTTGATCCCTTCAGTACCACCAAGAATCATTGCGCCAACCGTATCTTCTTCTAGGTTTAAGACGACGCCAAAGGTTCCGTTCGCGAAGGTAATCATTTCCTGCGATTGGACCGAGCCGAGACCGCTGATGCGGGCGATACCATCGCCAACATCGAGAACGGTTCCGACCGTCGCGGTCGTAACCTGATCGGTGAAGGTGGTGAGTTCTTTCTTTAAAACGTCTACGAGAGTTTCAGGCATAGTATTATTGTTGCAAATGGGTGCGCAATCGTTGTAATCGAGTGGCCACAGTTCCGTCGACGACGGTGTCTCCGACGCGAATGGCGAGGCCGCCAATTACGCGTTCATCCGTCACGGTCGAAACTGCGACCGCTCCAAGTTTTTTTGTGAGCATTGTGGTTAATGATGCAGCATCAAGCTTCGTCGCGCCGGTCACGACCACGCGGGTTCGCCCTGCGGCTTGATCATCAAGCCGAGTAATCCAGTCCAGAATCCGTGGCAGAAGTTTCATTGCCCGCTGACGACGTAGTAACTCGAGAAATTTCCGCGCAACTTCGATGCGGTCTTTCGCTTTTGCTTCTTGCCAAGCTTCAACAACGGCAATCGCGTAATCACGACTCGATAAGCGTTTCATGCGCGGACCTCCCCATAGATCGCTTGATGAAGTCCATCGCGCCAGGTCATCTTCACGCTGTGAATTAAATCAGCAACCCAGATCAGATTATCAGCCATCCAGACCATCCACGCTTCACGTGTCTTCGGCACCACCCGACCGTACGGCCAGAAATGGGTTCGAATCGCGTGCAGCACAAGTGGATGCTCGCCATACTTTGTTGCAGCTTCATGCGCAATCCGAAAATGATGCTGATCAGGCTGGACAAATTGTTTCCGGCCGGGTACATGACCGTGATACCAGTCATGGAGAAAACCACTGCGCGCGGCGACCGTCAGGTTACCGTTGACGAGTCGGGTTAAACGAAATGCGAGCTGACCAACCGCGAGGTTATGCGCAAAACGATCCCGCCGCCAATGGGCGTTCGTTCGGCGCAGCTCCTGGATATCCTCATGCTCCAGGAGATCGGCGATGTAGCTGGTAAAGTCGCGCTGGGCCATGCTATTTCTGTACCTCCGCAATCGCCTGGCTGGCCAGTTTTTTACTGAGTTTCGCGTCAAACTGATCACCAATGACCTTCTCGGTCGCGCTGACCACGAGGTCAGCTAACTCGCTTTTCGCTTCGGCGAGCATCTGGACTTTTTGTCGATCGAGTTCAGCGCGGGTCTTCGTTGCAAGAGCTGTTGCATCAGCTTGGGCCTGATCGATCAGCTGTTGTCGGAGTTTCGCCGCGTCGGCTTGCGTCGCTTGGAGCATTTGGAGCGCTTCGGTTTTGGCCTGCTCCATGACGCGCTGCTTTTCATCTTGGATCGCTTTCAGTTCGGTCTGTGATTGCTTTGCGGCATCCAAACCATCGCCAATCGCTTTCTGACGCTTGTCCATCACCGCCATCAAGGGTTTAAACGCGAATTTGCGTAAAACCCACAGGACGATAAAGAACGTCGCGGTATTGGCGATTAACAGCTTCCAGTCGATCCCGAGTTTTTCAAATAGTTCGGCCATGCCGCTGTGTGGTCAGACTAAACGAATTTGATAATCAAGGCGACAACCAAGCCGTAGATAGCGATAGCTTCGGCGAAGGCCATAGCAATCAACATCGGGACCTGAATCTTACCGGCGGCTTCTGGGTTGCGGCCGATCGCTTCCATCGCTTTCGCGGCCAAGAGACCAATGGCTAAGGCTGGGGCGATCCCACCAACGGCGATCGCGCCGGCGGCGGCAAACAGTTTTGCTACTTCTTCTGTCATACAATATTCCTTTCTTACTAAGTAAATTTACGAGTAATTAAGTTTAGTGCTCCTCCGCGGTCGACGCAATCGTGAAGAAGACCAAGGAGAGGAGGGCGAACACAAACGCCTGAATGAACCCCACAAACAATTCGAGGAAGTAGAACGGCAACGGTCCGACGAGTGGTAAGAGGGTGGCAATCACGAGCAGGAGCACTTCCCCAGCGAAGACATTCCCGAACAACCGGAACGAGAAGGAAATGATTTTCGTGAATTCGGAAATGAATTCAATAATCCCGACGAAGGTAAAGGTCGGATTCGGATTGAAATATTTGCGCAGATGCTTCTTGATACCGATATACATCACCCCGAACACCTGAGCTGAGATGACGGAAATCATCGCAATCGCAATCGTCATATTCAAATCAGCCGTTCCGGCTCGCAGAAACGGAATAAAGACTTTATGACCATCGTGAACCTCATTCAGGCCGATCGTGCCGAAAATCGGCAGGAGGCCCATCCAGTTCATCGACATAATAAACAGGAAAATCGTCGCGATCACCGGAAAGAATTTTTTCGTCTTCGCCCGGTCGTGGGTGACGCTATCCATCAGATTCAACAAGAACTCGATAATCATCTCAGCGCCATTCTGTAATTTCGTCGGGACCATCTTCGGGCGCTTCGCCGCGGCACAGGCAATCAGCGTTAAGACTCCCCCAGCCAACAACGACCCGAGCATGCTGTTGGTAATCGGAAAACTACCGAGGTGGGCAATCGGTTCAGCAGCGAGCGAGATGTTGATTTCAGCGGCCATCCCGTTAGAGTTAGGAAACGCTTGAGAAAAACCTTTTCATTCGATTGCGAAGATATCGTTTACCCATTCCACTTTTCAAATAAATCTCTCGTGCCATTGCGTCGTATCGGTGTTTACTCGCTTCGTAATAAATAAGTTCGTATGGACCTCGATGTTTGGTGTACTTAGATTTCTTTTCAACATGTTCACTCAAGCGTTTCCGTAGATTTTCAGTATAGCCTGTGTAGAGACGACCGCTGCTGATACTTCGTAGAACGTAGACGTAATACATGGGTCAACTCTAACGGGATCAGCGGCCATCAGGGTTCTTGTCATTCCGGCCTTGAGCCGGAATCTCTTTATTCATATCGTTAATCAATTTCGAGAACTTACGGACCAGCGCAATCGTCGTTACCGTAATCGCGAGGGCCATCCCAGCCAGGAGCAGCCAGGGCGACGTGCCGAACTGTTTATCGGCGAACCGGCCTGCGAGGGCGAAGAGGACTAACGGGATAACAATAGTATACCCGAGCTCCCAGGCAAGGTTGAGGGCCGTCCACAGAGGGCGCCCTGAGCCTGCCGAAGGGCCACCGTCACCGCTATTTTGTAATGGATTTTCGCTAGTCATAGCCAAAAAGGCGCCACGAGTCTACTACTTTCCGGCGACTTACGCAAGGGTTGTAAAACTTTTTGGCTAAGGTTAGCGAATGCGCGACCAGTTTCCACCTGACACTTATGTAAACTATTCAACAATAAAACCCTATGCTACACTGTCGCCAATCGCAGTACCGAAGTAGAACGGTTTGGCGCCAAACCACGAAGAGAGCTGGCAAAAAAGCCAACTTCAACTCCGTCAGGACTACATGGGGAAACGATGGGCCGAAACGAGAAAAGACTTTTAGTCACACGCGCCGGAGGAACGACGAGTAAATACAGAGCTGTTGAAGATCAGGGTTGAGTCGCTCCAAGGGTCGGGCAAACGAAGCGCCCTCTCACAAAGCCGGTGTTGCGCAACACCGGCTTTTGTTTTCCGAAGTTATATCCTTGATAAATCGTTTCTCCATGCCTCGGTATTAGGTTTTAACAAAAAGAGTAGACGCCTTTCTGTGCCGGTTGATTCAGGAGAGGTCGCAACTTTAACGATACTAAAATATTTGTCCGGAAAATCATTATGATTCTCCGTTACTAGAGCGTAATTATACGTTAGACAATATGAAGCTAAAAGAGAATCAATAAATGATATCTTATTCTTTTCTTTACGAAATTCATCTGGCTTATTTTGCTTATTTGAACAAAAAAGTTTATAGGCGGCAGCCGGATAAAATACTTTTTTAGGAATACTATAGCTTACGTACTTAAGTAACGGACTGCTAGAGATACTCGGCTGGTTGATATTCTGAACGTATTTGTACCAGTTGACATGCCACTGCGCTAACTCCAAAAAAACAGGTGTGGGGATGGTAATGTCTGCTTCTGGTAGAAAAGCGATCAAATGTAGAATGGTAGACACCCACTTTTTTTGTTTTTCTTGCCTATCAGAAAAAATTCCTGCCGCAGCCATCGTATCTAAAAGGATTAATGATGGCAGGTTACTCATCCTTTTCCCGGACTTCTTCAAGAATTTCCGTTGATGCCGTACCTAGCGATTTTAATATTGGGTTCTTCTTTGCCTCTTCTCCAAGTTTTTTAATTTGTATCTCAAATTCTGCAGACGAAATACCAGTTAATAACTCCTCTTCATGGCTCTCGTTTTTCTTAGGATCGCTCATTTTCCATGTTGTTTTCAATCAGCTTTGATTCGGATACTTCTGCCTCGGCAATCTTTAAGACATCTTTATCAATCCGCTCAAAGGCTTTTTGGGCGGCGCCATAGTGATTCATCGACGTATTCAGAGAGTTGCCAAGCTTATCCATATAACCTTGATAAGATTGTAGATGCTTGGCCAGAACCTCAACGTTCTTCCGAATCTCTTTCGCCCCTTCTTCGATTTGCATTGCGCGTAAGCCTTGCAGCACTGTTTGCAAATACGCGAAGAACGACGTCGGCGAAACAATGATGACGTGCTTTTCCTTAAAGGCGTAATCGATCAGGTCACGGGACGAAACGCCAGCCGCGCCAACTTTATTGACGAGCAAATCGTAATAAATCCCTTCCGCCGGAATGAACATGAACGCAAAGTCCATCGTATTCTCACCCGGCCGAATATACTTCGAGGTTTCGTCGATGCGATTCTTTAAATCCTGCTTAAAGACTTTTTCGACCCGTTCACGATCCGATTCGGTTGTCAGTTCCGCTAAGCGGTTATAATTTTCGAGGGAAAATTTCGCGTCGACCGGAATAATTTTATCTTGGATGAAAATCGCCGCATCGACAATTTCTCCGTCCTTAAATTTGTACTGGAGTTTATAGTTCTTCGGTGGCAGAACATTTTTTAATACCGTCTCAAGGTAATATTCACCGAGGACGCCGCGCTGTTTCGGGTTGTTGAGCGTATCTTGGAGGCGTTTGAGCTGATCGGCAAAACCGACGACTTGGCGGTTCGTCTCATCAAGCTTCGTTAGGCGCTCGGTCACATCCTGAATAATTTTCGCGCTGTCTCCAAATTGCTTCTGGAGGGTCGACTGGAGATTCTGGTTTTGCGAGTCGAGGCGTTGCTGGAGGCCTTGAATATTTTGATTCAGGAGGATCGAGGCCTGGTCATTCCCCTTCTGATCTTTCAGTTCCTGAAGGATTTTCGTCGTACTGGAGAGACGCGAAAAAATCACGCCTACAACGGCCAGTAAAACGACGATCAGGGCAATGACAGCAATGTCCATGGGCAGAGTGTACCGTGCCCAAGACGCTTTGACAAGCGTCGAAAACTACGGTAGTATCGACTGTCGTTCCTTACACAAACCCTATCATCACGCCACGACTGGAGGGTGTATGAGTGCCACTGTCCGTTCTGCCGACGATGTCACCATCGCCCAGGCCACACTGATCGCGGCGATGCTCCTCATCCGGTTATGTTTTTTGACGGCGATCTCTATCCTGATCACCGTTGTTGCAGGCCTGTCTCATCATCATTGTCCCCGCGCTGTACGCTGTCTTCAGCAAACGCGACTAAGGAGGTCACGTGAGTATCGAGATGACAGATATTCCCACACTGGATGTGAACCAACGGCATACCACCCGCTTCGAGTTGTCCCATCAAACCACCCTGCGAATTGGGCTGATGTCTGAGCAAGCCAGAATTCGACTGTGGGGACGCGCGGCCAATCAACATGGGTTTGGTCGCGGCATGCCGTATCAGTTTGCAAACACGCTCTACCTTGCGCTCTTGGAGGAAGAGCGATGTCGTACAACCTGGCCATTCCCGATCACGCCACAAGATGACGAGGCCGCCCA
This sequence comes from uncultured Gammaproteobacteria bacterium, assembly GCA_964349465.1. Classification (GTDB taxonomy): domain Bacteria; phylum Patescibacteriota; class Patescibacteriia; order SBBC01; family CAIJZX01; genus CAYGGC01. Next base: position 142,994 of record CAYGGC010000001.1, on the reverse strand, counting down.
ATCCGCCTGGCGGGCGCAACTCACGACAATTCGCAAGCACCTCAGGACGCGGATCGACGACGAGTTCGATCCAATTGAGTACGAGGAGAAGAACGGCAAGCGGAAGAAAAAAGAACGACCCGCCCGTCAGCAGTTCATTTTGCATGACGCTGTCCAGGACCGGTTCGTCCCCTACTTGCGGGCCCAGCGAATTCTCGTTGACCTGAACGTCGCGCGGATCAGTTCAGATATTAAGCTGACACTCGATCGCAACCTCCCCCGCACGCCCCGTTGGCGGTACGCTACGTTCGCTAACATCATCTGGTACGGGCTCGCGCCGCATCTCGAAACGCGAGAAATGCTCGACCCGAATGGCGTCTGGCGTAAGGTCAGGCACATGGTCAGGTTCATCCACCAGAGCGATGACCGCTTCAAGGAGATGTCGCCAAAACAACGACGACTTGAATGGCTCAATTTCGCCCTGGCGATCTATGAAAGCACTTACCGCTTGATTGGCGAAGCTGACGCCCACGATCGACGCTACCTGGACTTCGTCGTCAATCGGAAACCTGTCGGTCAATTGATCGATGACCAGATATTAGCTTTACCGATCGAACCGGCAACCACGAATAACTACGAGGAAGCTCTCTGGATCAGGCGCGTCGCCTACGATGATCTTCTCCGGCAGACGCTGATGAACTGCTACTGCCTAATGATTAGTCACGCTCCTGAAACATAAGATGTCTCAGGGGCTTTTTTAGTATAAAAAACCGCCGTCAGACGACGGCGGTTTTTGAGTCTTTACTGATTCACGCCCCTGAACAGCGGTAAGCCGCTTGACGGATCGGTCGGTACATAGACCGTGCCCTTATTTTCTTTGAGATTTTGGATATAGAGATAGTTCAGGTAGTTTGGGGTCAAACCATCAGCGATAATTTTTTGCGCATCGCGTTGACCAGCCGCTTCGATTCGTTTCCGCTCGGCTTCTTTTTCTTCTTTCTGAAGCACGAAATCGTAGCGTTGCTGTTCTTGATCGGCTTGAAGTTTTTCCTGAATGCTATCGGAAAGTTTTTGCGGCAGAATCACGTTCCGGAGCAGGACATCTTCGACGGTGATACCGCGTGGTAACAACGACGCCGCTAACGCTTCGTCAATCTTGGTTGTCATTTCCGTTCGCTTTTCGGAATAGACCGCGTTTGCGTCATATTGCGCCGCGACCTCACGAATCGCCGAGCGAATTTCCGGGCGAATAACTTTATCGGCAAACCCACGTCCGAGCTGAACATACACATCCGAGGCTTTGGCGGATTGAAGGCTATAGAGCACCGTAATGTCGAGTTTCAGCTGCAAGCCTTCTTTGGTGAGCGCATCGATCGAATCATCACCAACACGATTCCCTTCTTCACGGGCCACGCTCATCGTATATTGCTCAGTCCGGATTGACATTTTTTCAACCTTGCCGAGCGGGTTTACGAGATTCAACCCTGACGACATTTCATTTGGGCTGACCTTACCGAAGAGTGAGTAGACGCCAACCGTTCCGGCTGGGATGACCACCAGGAAGCGGGTAAAGAGGATCCCGACGATGACGAGGGCGATAACGATACTGACGAGACGAACGGAGATTTTCATAGACGGGGGCTGATAATTCGTTGAAGAATTTTTTGAGGTTGAACTTGGTTCTGGGGGTCGAGGCATAACGGTAACTTTCGGGCCCGGCGAGGACGCCGTGACGGGGCGCGGCGGCGCGTGCCCTGGTCGACGGAAGTAACGACGAAGAAAATACACCGCGAGGCCGATGGCAACAAAATACCCAAAGAACTTTTCGATAAGCCACCAACCACCAAACACAACGACCGCGTAGGCAAGGATGGCGCCGCCACGGTTACCACTCTGCCATTGCTTCGTGACCCACTCCTGGAAGGCCACAAACGCCCGCATAACTGGATTGGTTGAGGAGTTCATACCTGATAAGAGTAGTATACCACGGCTCGGCCAAAAAAGCTTCTAGGGCAGTTTAAAAAATTGCTGGGCATTCTTCACGACCTGGGCGGAAAATTCATCCAGGCTGACTCCGCGAAGCTGCGCGATCGTTGCGGCCGTATCAGCCACATTAGCCGGTTCATTCCGTTGGCCCCGGTGCGGCACCGGCGCGAGAAACGGCGCGTCAGTTTCAACCAGGATTTTATCAGCCGGAGTTTTTTTCGCGACCTCTTGCATCGTCTCGCTTTTCGGAAACGTCACAATCCCGGTGAACGAGAGGTAACCGCCGCGCTCGAGAAACTTTTCCGCGATCTCCCAGGTTCCAGAATAACAATGCATGACAAAGTTCGTGGACTGCTGCCGCGCGAGCGAGACGAGCACATCCTCGTAGGCATCATAAACATTGTCCCGGTCGCGACAATGAATAACCAACGGCAGGTGCGACTGAGCCGCGAGCAAAATATGCTGGTCGAACACGTCTTGTTGGAGCTGGCGAGTTTCGGTATCATCCGGATCGAGACGATAATAATCGAGCCCACACTCCCCAATCGCGACCACTTTCTTGTCACCGACGAGCGCGTGAAGCTGGGCCGGATGGATTCCTTCAATATCTTCATCAGTCGGATGCACGCCGACGGCAGCGTAGACCGGATCGGTTGCGTGGCCTTGAGCCAAACGAATCGCCGCGAGGCTATCGGTTATCGTCGTGCCAACCACAATCATCCCGATCCCAGCGTCGAGACTTCGTTGAATAACTTCCTCACGATCGGCATCAAACTCGCTCGCCTGAACATGAGCGTGGACGTCGATCAGTTTCATTTTGGTACCACCGCATCAACCGCGTTCGTCGCGTCCTTGAGAATTTTCGGGAACAACGGCACAAGCCAGCCACTGACCGCGAGCGCGATACCCGCCAGAACCGACTTCTCAATGTTCTCGGCAAATGGCAAGCTGATCGGCAAGTGAACAATAAATTGCAGGGCGATACCGATAAACAAGGCACCTTCAAGAAATCCCAAGAGGGCGCCACCGAGTCGATTAAGCGTTTTGATCCCCGGGAAAATCGCGACCAGGTTAAACATTTTTTCGATCAACATAAAAACCAGTCCGATCAATCGCGTAATCAACAAAAAGAGTAAGAGAAAAGCGGCAATTTTCGCCGCGACGGTATTCCCCTTAAAGAGTGGCTCGATCACCCCGGCAAACGGTTCATACAGCCGCGAAGCGAGCAATTGTCCGAGGAAGAGTCCGATAATACCGCCAATCGATTGAATCAGGCCGGTCCAAAAACCGCCCCACACAAAACCGATCAGGGAAACCGCGAGAATGATATCAAACCAGTTCATACAAATAGATTACTCTCCTTTTTGCGAATCCTCAAGTCGCGGAAATAATGGCTCCGCCTTCTTCACTGGCTGCGCAAACGCATTCGTAATTTTTTCAACCGTCGCTGGCATGAACGGCGTCAGTAGTTCGTTCAGATCGAGAATACGATTCGCTAACTCGTTAAGCAAGGGCCGAATCTCGGCTTCTTTTCCCTCTTTTGCCATTTTCCACGGCGCCGTGTCGTCAATCAATTTATTCGCCTGATCAACTAAGCTCCAAACCGTCGCTAGTGCTTCATCAAAACGATAGCTTTTGAGCGAGCTCGTATAGGCGTTAAGCGTTTCGGAACCAAGCATCTGGGTCCGTGTAAATACACCGCCACAATATTTTTCCAACATATTCGTCACCCGAGACACAAGATTCCCGAGTCCGTTCGCTAAATCAGCGCTATAGACTTCATGCAATCGTTCAATGGTAAAATCGCTATCTTCAAACGGTTTCACGTGTCGCGCCAGGAAATACCGTAACGCGTCCGTCCCGTACTTCTCGACGACGCTGAACGGATCGATGACGTTCCCGAGCGACTTCGACATCTTCTGTCCACCACTCGTAATAAATCCATGAATCACAATTTGCTGCGAAGGCGCGATCTCGGCGGACATCAACATCGCCTGCCACATCGCCGACTGCTGGCGCAAATTATCCTTCCCGGCAAACTGGATCGATGGCCACCAGTCAGAAAACTTCTTGTCGGGCCAGCCAAGACAGGAAATATAATTTACTAAGGCGTCGAACCAGACATACATGACCTGCGCTTCATCATCCGGCACCGGTACACCCCACGGCATTTTCTCCTTCAACCGCGAGATACTGAAGTCTTGCAATCCGCCTTCGACAAAGGTTTTGATTTCCTTGAGCCGGTGGGCCGGCACAACGAATTCCGGATATTCGGTGTAGAGTTTCAGCAGTGGTTCTTGATACTTCGTAAATTTGAAGAAATAGTTTTCTTCAGAAATATTTTCGATGACCAGATTGGGGTGCAGAATACATCGGCCATGATCGAGTTCCGAATCAGTTTTTTCGAGCTCACAACCACTGCAATATTTTACCGAGTACTGCTTTTTATAGATATCGCCGTGAGCGAGACACTGTTTCCAAAATTCCTGCGCCGCGGCGACATGCTTCGGGTCAGTTGTCCGAATAAATGAATTGTAGGAAAGGTTCAGCGCTTGTTTTAATTGATCAAACTTCGCCGCGTATTCATTAACATAGACTTGAACCTCTTTCCCTTCTTCTTGCGCTTTACGAAAAATCTTGACGCCGTGTTCGTCTGTGCCCGTATTAAAAAAGATGTCGTAGCCTTGCTGGGCATACCAACGTGCAATGATATCAGCTTGGATAATTTCTAGCGCAAAACCGATGTGCGGATCTGAGTTTACATACGGTAGCGTTGTTGTGAGAGAGATTTTTTTCATAACGGGGCTATCATCAAAACAATTTCACCGCGGACCTGATCGGGGTGATCAGTAAAATGTTTCAGGACCATGTCCGGTGTACCACGCACCACCGACTCGTGAATCTTCGTCAGCTCACGCGCAACCGCGATCGGCCTATTGGGAATCATTCTCAATAAGGATTCAAGGGTCTTAAGAATCCGATGTGGCGATTCATAGAGTATCACCGACTCTTCCGTTTCGGCAATTCGCTTGAAGAGCGTCTCGCGGCCTTTCTTGTGCGGTAGGAATCCGAGAAACAAAAACTGATCCGTCGCCCAGCCCGCTAGAGATGTCGCCGTCGTGAGTGCGCTTGGACCAGGTACCGTTTCGACAGCAATCCCTCGTTCGAGGGCCCGCGCCACGAGTTTTCCGCCCGGGTCCGAGACACCAGGCATGCCAGCGTCGGTCACAACCGCCACGTCTGCCTCAGTTGTCCGATCAAGAACTCGATCGAGCTCGGTTGGGGTGGAGTGATGGTGGACAGCAATCGTCGCCACCTCAATTTCGTAGTGCGATAACAGTTTCCGCGTCACGCGAGTATCTTCGCAAGCAACGACGCTGACCGACGACAATATTCGTTTCGCGCGAAACGTGAGATCTTCCAAATTACCGATTGGCGTTCCGACAATATAGAGCTTACCCACGGCGAGAGGATTTATCCTTTCGGCGTTGGCTCGAGCCGCATATCATCGGCTTTTTTCTCTTCCAGGAAATCTTCGAGGAACGTCGTGATGATAATCATCGTTGGGACGGCGAGGATTACACCTGTAATGCCCGCGACTTTTCCACCGACGAGAATAGACACAATCACAATCACCGGATTCAAGCCGGTCGCTTTCGACATAACCCGCGGCACGATCAGGTTATTTTCGAGTTGTTGAATAACGATATAGAGCCCCATGACGATCAGGGCCAGAACTGGGTCTTGAGAGAACGCGACAATCACGGCCGGAATGGCACCAATGAACGGACCAATGATCGGAATCAACTCCGTCACACCGGCAATCAATGCTAGGACGACCGCGAATTCGACTTTAAAGACGAGCAAGCCGATCAGCGTCAACATACCGATAATGAGTCCGAGAATAATCTGTCCGCGAAGCCAATCACCCAAGCGGTCTTCCACCCGATTAAACAACTGAATCAGATAGGGGCGATATTTTGCCGGCGCCAGATCAACCGCAATCCGCTTCATCCCCTTTTCTTCGAGGGTCAGGTAGAAGGTTAAGACCAAGACGCTGATGACTGAAACCAATCCGCCAAAGAATCCAAAGACGCTGCTAAAGACGCCTTTCGTTACGTCGGACAGGGCGCTGTTCAAGTTCTGGAGACCCTTTTGAATCGTGTCGAGGGCGACGCTATCTTGGTTATTCTGATAGAGACTAAATATCCGTTCGTAGAGTTTCGGGAAGGCCTGCGTAAATTTGCCGAGCTGATCGACGACCAGCGGGACGAACAAAATAACAATCAGCGACAAAAGCGCCATCGCGCTAACAAAGATAATCGTCATCGCCCAACCACGAGCCATGCCCATCCGCTCGAGGCGGGTAATCCACGGATCGATCGCCGCCGCCAGAACCAAAGCCACAAACACGATAATCAGCACCTGACTAATCGTCGCCAAGAACCAAATTGCTAAACCAATCAATACCACCTTAAAAATGGTGGTCGTGGAAATATTGACGTTCGTGGAGGGTTGAGCCATGGGGATAGTCTACCGATAATGGCCGAATTCCGCAACCAGGCTAGACCTGGCGCAAAATATCCGCCAAGTGATCGGCGTTTTTCATCGGTCCGATAATCGCTAATCGAAGATTCGCGGGCGTAAAGAGCTGTTTCGCGACCGCTTGAATATCCTTCGCCGTCACCGCCTGAATCTTTTTTAACGTTTCTTCGGGTGAAGAAACTTTCGGGTAAAACAAGGCTTGCCGGCCATACCACGTCGCTAACGCATCAGAATCCTCAAAACCAATCAGCGTTCGACCACTAATTTGATCTTTTGCGCGTTGCAACTCGGCCGCTGGAATCAGGGTTGTCTTTAAACGGCGAAGCTCGCCGACGATCACCTTCAGGGCGATCGCTAATCGACGATTATCCAGGCCCGCCTGAATCATAAACGCGCCGGTATCTTCGTACGGGCTGGTGCTGGAATGAATCGAATAGCACAATCCCCGCCGTTCCCGAACCTTAATGAATAATCGGGAGCTCATACCACCACCAAGTATCGTCGACAGGAGTTGCAAAGCGGGTTGCCGCTTGTCAGTGTAAGAAAAGGACCGGGTCCCGAGTCCAATTTGCGTTTGCTCGACGGTTTTTGTTTTAACCGTAACGACTGGCCCGGCTTTCGGCGCGAGATATGGTTTCGCGGTTGGCGTTGAGGCTCGGCGTCGGACCGAACCAAAATGGCGCAATATTCGTTTGTTGATATCGGCTGGCAAATGACCGGCCACGACGACCAGCATATTCCCGGCGTGGTAATACTTATCGCGATAGGTAATCATCGTTTCGCGGGTCACGGTCTTAATAACCTCACGTGGGCCGGCGATATTCCAACCGACCGGGTGATCGCCGAAGACGTGCCGTTCAAACAAATCGTCGATCGACATCATCGGATTGTCGTCATACATATTGATCTCTTCGATGACCGCGCCACGTTCTTTTTCGATTTCTGCTTTTGGGAAGGTTGAGTTGCGTAAAATATCGCTAACTAAGTCGAGCGCCAATTCAGTCCGTTCGTGGGTCAGCTTCACGTAATAGCCGGTCCAGTCTTTTGACGTAAAGGCATTATAGGCCGCGCCGACCCCATCGAGTTCACGAGCAATGATTGCCGTTTGTGGTCGCTTCTTGGTCCCTTTAAACATCATGTGCTCAATAAAATGGGAAATACCATTGATGGTGCGAGTTTCATGTCGTGAGCCAACTTTCGCAAAGACGAAAACAGTGACCGCCTTCGTGTCGTGTAAGGGAACGGTTAAAACGCGCAGGCCATTCGGCAGGGTCTGAGTAGTCATGTGTAAAAAATTATTGAGTCAACGTAAAGACTTGCTTTGGTCCAACGAGGTAGCAGGTCAAAGTAAACGTCGAGCCATCAGATGTGTAGCCATAGTAATAGGTCGGCGACTCGGGGTCGATCCGATGATTAAAGCTCCCCCCATAAAACGTCTTCATGGCAGAATAAAAAACATCCGTTTCGGTTTTATCGAGCTTGATCTGAGCACCGCCGGTTGAGGGGTAACTCCCTTTGACAGTAAAATACGCTTTCAGGTTGTACTTCAAAGCTATCAGATCTTTTTGACGAAGCTGATCTGTGACCGTTCCTGAGGTTGTGACGTATTGTGCTTCGTCGCGCTGCTGCTGTTGTTGGAGGCTGGCGGTCGTGGCGGCATCAAGCTGCAAGTAGTCTCCCCCGCTCAAAGCGCTGTTGGAGTTCAGAAAAACATTACTGACATTGGTATTGGCGTTGATGGTATTCGTCCCCACGTTGGTATTCGCGCTCGGAATGACCGAGGTGTTGATTGGTGTCACATTCTGATTCTGCTGGGTCGTCGTATCCTTTTTCCCTTGGGCGACGCCAATGACAAACCCTACCGCGGTCCCAACACCCAGGACTATCGGATACAATAAAAGCATCACCAGTGTCATCGGACGGATTTTTGGTTTGGGCGGAACCGGGACGATTCCGTTTGGGTCAAGGAGTTCAGCCATAGATGGTTATCAGCATACCATAGAACCTATCGACCTGTCAGCGAATAGTGCTCGTCTAAACCTCCGCGATTGCGGTAGATAGAGATGTACGGAACGCCGTTGATCGAAATAACTTTTTCCGGTTGCCAACCAAGCCGATCGATATCATCAAGGAGTTTCGGATATATCCGTTGCGCAATTTGATCGCGAGAAAGGATGAGGTAGGTAGCGTCCGCCGGTGTTTCAAGCAAGCGCAATCCCGGTGGACATGACAGACGAGGTGTTGCCGAAAGTGGGTATGCCTCGACCGTATGTGTCTGCCCTAACGCACAAAGTACTCCAGCAAACGAACTAGCGGTAGAAGGAAGCTCGGTTGAGGTATTTTTAAGATAAGCAACCGCTTCCGCCATCCCTTCTCCCCAGGCCGGGTCAAGGGCCTGCGAAGCCTGTAGCGGGGTTTGGCGCAATACATCAGCGAATACATTCTGATAGGTTTGAAAATAGGGCGCTAATCTCCAGAACAAGATCAACTGGACTGCCACAAGAAAGCATACAATTCCACGAACCCAGTTAGACCGGGGCCACTGACCCAGCTTGGACCAGAGCGTTTGCAAACCGAACGCAATAAAAAAACTTAACGGCCCGACCTCGGGAAGAATATATCGATCAATTTTTTTGGGCCCGAGCAACAAAAATATCCAATATGTTACAGCAAATATAGATAGCAACCGTACCAGTAACGATTCGGTTCGCAATCGTTGTCTCCAGCCAGCCGTTACACCATACAGTCCAAGGACCAGGAAAATTGGAAACTCGCGGGTCAGTAAAAAAATCGGGTACAGCAAAGCACGTATCCAAGGGATAATGTCGACCCCTGGTGGAACTTCGTGAACACTCAGGGCCATGGCTAGGTTACGGTTCTGCGTCGCTAAAACATGCGACGGTACTACCACTACCGGCGGCCATACAACCACAATCGTCACAAAACAGGCGCATAGAAAAAGGATACTACGCCGCCAAAAAAGATGTACATTCTTCAACGACACAATCGCAATGGTTGCAAGCGCGAAGACAACCCCAATGATCCCGTTAATCCTCGTTAACGTTGCCAGGGCTAGCAAGCAGCCTGCTAAAAATATCCAGCGATCACGTGACAAGCGCAGTCCAACCCAAAGACTAACTAGACCGGTAATTAGGAATCCTGAAAGCAATGCATCAAGGTGCAGGTATCGCGAAAACACCAAATACAATGGATCGGTCGCAAAGACGAAAGCAGTGGTAATTGCCAATGATCGTGTGACCACTCGCCGTAATAGTGACCAAAGTAAAGTCGCGAGGCCGCTTGTAGCAAGCGCTATCGGGAACTTTAAAGCTCCCAAGTATGAAACTAGTGGATCAGCCATTTTTTGCCACGGATGGTACGTTTGATGAATCCACTCAACCGGCGCCGTCAACCAGAGCAGGGGTACACCAGGATGGCTCGCCGGGGCTAAGTGCTCGATCCCTTGTCCGCGGAGTCCGTTTAGAAACTCCTTTATTCTTGGTAGCCAATATGCGGCCGAGTCAGGATCAAGAAATTGACCCGACGGTGTCATGACCCGTGGTACTAGGGCGAATAAAAAAACAGCTAGACCAAGTAGCACATTCGACCGATAGCACCATAACCACGCTCGCAAGAATATTCGGACTACGTTTGAATCCCGGTTAACCATAGCTTATTGGTCGGTAAGTTTGTACCGCTTAGCCAAACCTCCTTGGTTACGATAGATATACACATGCGGGACGCCGTTGATCGAAATAACTTTTTCCGGTTGCCAACCAAGCCGATCGATATCATCAAGGAGTTTCGGATATATCCGTTGCGCAATTTGATCGCGAGAAAGAATGAGGTAGGTAGCGTCCTGCGGAGTCGCTAACCAACGTAAGCCGGGGGGGCACGCCAAATGATCTCGACCAACAAACGGATACTCTGTCGACTTGTGGGCGCTCCCGTAATAACAAGCTACTCCAGCAAACCAAGCCGCTGTCGGCGGCAGCGTAGGCTGACCGTTTTTGAGATACGCGACCGCCTCCGAAATTCCCTCGCCCCAGGCCGGATCAAGCGCCTGCGAGGTCCCCAGCGGCGTCTGGCGCGCAAGGTTCGTTAAAAAATTCTGGTAGGTTTGGAAATACGGACCGAGCCGATAGAACAGTATGAGTTGAAAGATCATCAGGCCAATGAACAAGGAACGAAACACCCTGGTCGGCAGTTTTGACCACATCCACAACATGCCTTGTGCAGAAAATAGTGCGAGCGGGCCGATAAGTGGAAGTGCGTACCGATCGAGGTCTTTTGGTAAGGCCAGAAGCATCGCGTAATAGGCCAACGAAAAAATAGTTAGTCCTTGTCCAAACCGGTCGAACGGGGTTCGGCCTCGCCAGAGTCTCACTACCCCAACCGCGGCCAAGCCCAGTAGAAGTGGAAATTCACGAGTCAGGATAAACAAGGGATACAGCAAGCCCCGAACCCACGGGATCACATCGACATTCGGCGCGACTTCATGCGGGACAAGCGCGAGGCCGATCCGATTGTTGAGGAGATCGATAATCCCCTGCGGTCCGAAGAGAATGGCCGGCCAAACGATCAGGGCGGTCACGCTCCCGGATAGACAAAAAACCAACCACGCTTTTCTTTTGCCTCCACGGGGCCAAAAAAAAGCCAGGCCAATTGCCGCGACGACAATCGCGAGTCCGCCATTCAGTCGTGTGAGTATTCCAAGCACGAGGAGCGCGGAACCGACGGCCAGGTCACCGAATCGTCGCTGAGTAATACCTGACCACGTCGCGATGAGCCCAACAAACACAAAACCAGTGACGAGAGCATCGAGATGTTGATACCGAGAAAAAACAAGGTAGAGCGGATCAAGCGCAAAGATCGCGGCCGTTAGTATCGCCACGGGTCGAGCAGCCCACCGACGTAGGTAGCGCCACGCTCCAACGGCTAGACCACTCGTCACCAGCGCCAGCGGCACTTTTACCATCCAGGTAAACGCTTCGAGTTGGTCGGGCCCAGAAAAAAATCCACTGACGAGTTTCCACCAACCAAGTCCCGCCGCCGTGAGCCACATCAGCGGCACCCCGGGATGGACACTCGGCGCGAAGAGGTTCGGATCCCCGCCCTGCAGGGCTTCGAGAAAACCCCTCGTCCGCCCAATCCAGAGGGTCGCGGAATCAGGATCCATAAACATCCCACTAGGGATGAGCCGTGGGATAACAGCAATGAGAAATACTGTTAGCCCAATCGCCCAATCCGTTTTATACCACCACCGCACGAGGCGCCGCAGTCGCACTACCATGACCCGCCTCCGCCGCCGCCAAAGCCACCGCCAGAAAAACCGCCCCCGCCTAGGCCTGACCCACCACTCGCCGCCGGTGGGGCAAAGCTTTTCGCGCTGGCCGTACTAAAGCTATTCAAGGCGGACCAAAACATGATGGTGTTAAACGTGTTCCCGTTACCATGAAACCAGCCCGGCGATTCTCTTTGCAAACCCTCGAAGGCTTTCGTCCATTTATCCGCCACCCCGAACGCCATCGCGTACGGCAAATAGGTTTCAAAAATATTTTCTTTTTCTTGCCACTTGATCCGATATTTTTCCGCCTTCTCGAGAAACAATTTAAAGCCTTTCGCGTGCCAGAGTGCTTCCGCCCCTTTGGCGGTTCGCTTCGGCATGAACGGTCCTATTCCGGCAATTACCAGGCCGACCACTATTGGCCCGAAGATCAAAAAGGGTACGAGGAAGAAACCAGCCCCAGCCACAATAAGTCCGGCGACAATATAGAGCGTGCGGATCGTATTTGGATTAGCCGTAAAATATCCTTGATCACGAACCTGGTCATACAACGAGCCCTGTATTTTTTTTACATCGTCCGCAAAAGTTCCTTTGAGTTTTGATAAGGTCACACGCTCTCCGCCACTGAACAGTCCCTCCAAAATCTGCTTTTCATGATCCTTCAGAGGCGTCGTCTTCGTCGGATGAAGTTGGTCGAGCTGGTAGTCAGTGCTTGTGCCAAGGAATTTCTTCGTGGTCAGCTGCGTAATCGTGAGGTGACCACGGACCGCGAGATCAACCATCGTCGCAATCACGTCGCGATGATTCGCCTGCTCGTCGTATAAGGTACCCATTTCCCCAGGCGTCAGGCCCGACGGTGGCTCATACTGCGCGATAACGGTCCCTTTGCCCGGTACATCGCGACCGCGTTGACGCCAGTGCCACATCATCCCCATCAGCGCCAACAACGGGAACGCTCCGTTCAGGCCCCAAAAAACAATTGGGGTTTTGAAAATCCGTTCAATTAACGTCGTCCCGGCCGTCGATCGGATCTGATCGTAGTTCTCCGGCTTCGTCACGAAGCCAGGCGGCCAACCGAATACCACCGTTAACGGTTGTCCGACGGTTGTTGCACTAACAGCGGAATCATCCGTCGTAGCCACGCAGTCCGATGCGGTTGAGCCGACGACTCCAGTCAAACATCGAACCTGAAGCTGATCTTTCGCAACGAGCGTATCAAGTCGAACGGAGACCTCAACCGCCCCGAGCGGCACTTCCCAGTCATGTCCGGTCGCGTTCCAATACAACTCGTCGTGATCAGAAAAAAAGTTCACCGCCGCTTGGGCGGAATACTCAATTGTATAGGTTTGTTCACCAGTGATCGTTGTGTCCGCGTCACCAATTTTTATTTCCAGATTGTCACCACTGTATGAGGTTGTGTACGGTTCAGACTCCCCGTTTCTAGCCACTCGCGTAACCTGAACCGGGACCTGCATCGTCCCCCCATCGTCAGTTGTGTATCGCCAGGGAATGTTGCGGAAGATACCGTGTTTCGCGACGGAAAAATCGGCCTGAATAGTTTCGGTGACAGTAATACTTGCATCGTCATGGACAGAAATGTCGGATCGAAAAAACGACATCGTCCAATTCGAGCCTTGAGCCTGGGCCGGCAGTGCCAACCCTACGGCCAAGAGAAAGCTAGCGGAGACGCTCCGCCACGTAGGCCGGAAGTTCATCAATAGCGACGTTATGTTGTTCCATGGTATCGCGATCACGGACGGTGACGGTTCCCTTTGGGCGCTTCACACCTTCGATCGTATCGAAATCAACGGTCACGCACAGCGGGGTACCAATTTCGTCCTGACGTCGGTAGCGCTTCCCAATCGAACCAGTTTGATCATAATCAACCATCCACGTTTTTCGCAGCTCAGCCAGCAACGGTTCCGCGATCGCGGTTAGCTCCGGCTTTTTTGAGAGTGGTAAAATCGCCACGGTGTATGGCGCTAAACGCGGGTGCAACTTGAGCACCACTTCTTCGTCTTTAATACTTTCGGTCGTCGTGGACCGACCACCATCGATGATGGTATACGCATCGAGCAGAAAGGCCAGCGCCGCGCGATCAACGCCCATCGACGGCTCAATCACAAACGGGACTTTTTTCTCTTTCCCTTCGTCGTCAATCGGCGTCGCAAAAGCTTCGGGACTCCCCTTCGCGTGCTGCCCGTGCTGTTTCAAATCGTAATCAGTCCGATTCGCGATCCCCATTAATTCGCCCCAACCCTTTTCAATTGGAAAGGTGAATTCAATATCTGTTGTGGCTTTCGAGTAATGCGCCAACTCGCTGGCCGGCTGTTCAAACTTGCGCAGATGCTCGGCTTTCAGTCCTAAAGAGAGGAACCATTGATAACACATTTCAACCCAGGTGGAAAAATGCGCGTCGTCATCGCCCGGCCGTACGAAATATTCGATTTCCATTTGTTCGAATTCCCGTTGGCGGAACACAAAATTTCCAGGCGTGATTTCATTCCGGAAGGCTTTGCCGATCTGGGCGATACCAAATGGCAGCTTTTTCCTCGTTGATTCACGGACATTTTCAAAGTTAATGAAAATGCTTTGCGCGGTTTCAGGACGCAAATACCCGGTGCTACTAGAGTCTTCAACGGGACCAATATTGGTTTTTAACATTAAATTAAATTTTCTCGCTTTTGTAAACTCACCAGTTTTTTTGCATGAAGGACAGGGAATTTGGGAGTAATATATGTAATGATTAATAAATTCTCCTATGTTTGATTTTACCCTTTTCCAAGCTTCAAATTCCGCATCAAGAGAAAGGTCTTCTTGACGATCAGAGGCACTTTTTATTATCAATTTCTTTTTCTTTTTTGATTCCTCTAATACCTCGTCAGGATCAATACCTGATTCGAGAAGATTTTTTCTTGACTCAGCAACCCTAATGTTTAAGTCTTCAAGAGAAATCTTTTTTTTAACTATTGCATTACCATATCTTTCGCTAATTGACTCAATCCAATCGCTAAGATAAGCAATTGCAAAATCTACAATGCTTTGCTCAGTATATTGCTCAATCAAATGATCACCACGAAATCTGTGTTTACAGTTTTGGCAATCAACTAAAAAATCAGCAAAGGTATCAACATGCCCGCTTGCCATCCAAACCTTGGGTGCGGAAATTATTGTGCCATCAATACCAACCATATCGCTCCTTTTTTGGACAAAAGTCCGCCACCATTCTCGTTTTATATTGTTTTTTAGAAGAACACCAAGCGGTCCCCAATCCCAAAAACCAGCTAAACCTCCATATATCTCACTGGACGGAAAAACAAACCCGCGGCGTTTCGCTAAGTTGACGATTTTTTCCATGTCAGCTGAAGCTTTTGACATGGGCTGATTCTACCAACTTCAGAGCAAAACTTCAAGGATCTTGACTTTTTCCGCGTCAAATGCTATCGTGCTCCTTCATCTGTTGCCAGTTGTTGTTCACTGTTCCCTGGTAGCCACGATGTGTACCTTTCACGGAGGAAGCATGGCGACGAATCCACATGGATTTGCTTTGGTCATCACCTGCAGTCATGATCTGCTTTCCAGTTCCGGTCAGCCGGTTCACGTCCATCACCACGACCTTCGGATCGTCAACCTGACCAACTTGAGTTGGCACACCGACCAGATGACGGCCGCCGGTCGACGCCTAGTCAACACCATCAACTCGGAATGGCGCAAGCCAGCGTTCATGGTCAGGCGGGAAACCCTGACCCGCTTCGGGGAGTACCTCGAGCGCCTCGATCGGCCGCGGTTTCACCGGATCGAACCTGAACGGTTCGAGATTGGGTTGACCAGTCAGGCCGATCTCGGTCTCGTCTACTTGATGTCAGCGATGCACGCTGCCGACCCGACGATCTTCGTGATCAAGAACGGGCGGGCGATCTGCCGCGTCGGCGAAGATGACGATCTCATTATCGTTCAGTTCCTCCGCTCCAAGCCGAGCACTCAGCCGATGAGAAAGCCCGGACTCAGCGCCAAAGAGGCGCTCAACCGAGGACGAATGATCATCCGCCAACGAGAACTGGCCTCTCGCCGTTAAACTGCGAGCGCCCCTCACCCGTCCGCTACCCCTGGACGGTTTTTTATACCTTTGTGGCAGTCTCAACCCGAATAGCGCCACCCGGCTCAAGAATAGCAACGTCACGTCGATTGAGTTTTCCTTGCAACATAAATTGCGCCAGCGCATTATCGACATGTTCTTGGACCGCACGGCGAAGTGGTCGAGCTCCATACAACGGATCAAAACCGGTTCGAGCTAATTCAGCAATCGCCGCCGGGGAAGCTTGGAGAGTTACGCCTTTCGCCGCTAAACGGTCAGCAATCCCCTTCACCATCAACCCGACAATCGTTTCAATTTCTTGAAGGTTTAATGGTGTAAAGAGCACAATTGCGTCAAACCGGTTTAAGAATTCCGGCCGGTACCACTTCAGTAGTACATCGCTCACTAGCTCTTGCTTGATCGTCGTTAGTGGGACTTGCTCAGTGAGGCGCTGTTGAATGTGTTGCGTACCAGCATTCGAGGTCGCTATAAGAATGACATTCGTAAAGTCGACAGTCCGTCCAAGATTGTCGGTTAACCGACCATCGTCCATCACCTGCAGGAACAGATTTAAAATATCCGGATGGGCCTTTTCTAATTCATCAAGCAAGACAATGCTAAACGGGTTATGTCGAACCGCGTCGGTCAGGTATCCACCGGCCTGAGCCCCCGCATACCCGGCCGGTGCGCCGAGGAGTCGATTGATGCTCGAGACGTCCTGATATTCCGACATATCCAGGCGAATCATCGCTTCTTCCGAGCCAAAATAACTTGCGGCAACGGTTTTCGCTAATTCTGTTTTTCCCACCCCGGTCGGACCAAGGAATAACAGGTTGGCAATTGGTCGCTTGGTATCACGTAACTCAGCTCTCGCCCGACGTAACGCGTTCGCGACAGCCTTAACCGCCTCATCTTGTCCAACCACGCGACGATGAAGCTCATCTTCTAAATGCAAAAGTTTTTGTTGCTCGTCGCCGGTCATAGCCGTGACGGTAATCTTCGTCTGCTCAGTCACAATCTTCGCAATATCTTCACCCGACACGAGTGCATTAACGCCGCGATCTCGTTTCACCGCGACGGCCGCTTCTTCCATCAGCTCAATTGCTTTGCCTGGTAAAGTTTTTTCGTGGAGATAGCGATTCGAGAGCGCGACGGCTTGCGCAATCGCGTCATACGAGAAAATGATTTTGTATTTGTACTCCAAGGATCCAATCCGCGACTCAATCGCAACGATTGATTCATCGGCCGACATTTCTGGGACATCGACTTTTTCGAAGGAGTTTACAATTCCAGCTTGTTCGATGACTTGCCGAAACGCCGTCGACGTGACAGTCGCAAACGCAATGAGGTTATGCTGACTGAGCTCTTGGGCGATCAGATGAGCAGCATCAAGACCGCTCCCCCCGGTGCTCGTCACGCCGACCAGTTGGTCAAGATCTTCAATTGCCAAAATAATATTTCCAGCATTCACCATCTCAGTCAAAATCGCCTCCACTCGCTCTTCGAGCTGACCGACCGCCCCAGCGCCGGCTACTAAGGAGGCAGCCGACAGCAACACCAGGCGTTTATCTTGCAGGGTTTCCGGAACATCTTCGGTAACCATGCGTTCGGCGACGGCGTGAAGGAGGGTCGTTAATCCGACTCCGGCTTCGCCAACAAAGAGGACGCTCCGGCGACCACTCTCAACAATTCGGAAGGCGTGTTTGAGTTGATCATCACGACCAATCACGTACGGCAAACGCCCGTCACGCGCTAACCGAGTCAGGTCGACACTGAATCGATTCAAGAGGGGCGTGGCCGAAGCGGTATATGCGCGATCAATTGCCCCTTTCGGTTTGGCGGCCGCACGACTAGCATAACGACGCAAATTCAAACGCAGGTCTTCTTGAATCTTCATCCATTCAATCACATGCGCAAACTTTTGCTCATCAACGTTCAGATCGTAGAGTAATTCGCGCGCCGGATCCGCCAGCTCGGCCATCGCGGCCACGAGATACGGTGGACTCACGCGTTCACGGCCATCAAGGGCCGCTAAATGAAAGGCCGTGACCAACAGCGTTCGGACCGCTGCACCAAGCTCTGGATCAGACGATGTGGCCGTAGCAGTCGTACGTAAAGCACGCTCACGCAATTCAGACGGCGCAATATTCAACCGGATAAACATCGCTCCAACGCTCGGCCTGGTAACCGCCGCAGCCAGAACATGGAGAGGTGTCAGGGTCGAGGCATGAGCGGATTTTGCCATCAGCCAGGCCTGTTCCAGGACCGCCATCGTCTCATCGGTGTAACAAACAGCCACGTCACCCCACGAAACCGGGCTCGACCAATTCAGGTCTGCCGCTGGTGTCGTTTGCGCACCGCGAGGTATGCTTGGAAAAGCGGTCCTGGCACGAATCAAACGAAAAATGAAAAATAATACCGCCAACCAGCCAAACCACCACATCGTCATCGGCCAACTGCGCGACAGCAGAGTAAAAAGAATTTCCTGACGGTCGAACGCGGGGGCGAGCTCACGCCCGCCAAACCACAGGCCGAGCCCAAACACAGCGAGACACGCGGCTGACAACACCACCCGAATGCTTTTTTCCATCCGGCGTTCAGCGATAGAAAAATCGGTCAGCGGATGACGCCACGTCCACCAGGCTCCCGACCACCAGGTCGTCAGGCCAACACCTTGGCAGGTTGGACAACGACGTGATGCGCCATGTTGCTGAATAAGAAAACCCTCGCCCTGGCAGGTTGGACAATGTTGGACGTCGGTCGTCATGAGACGGGAATCAACTGTCGAAACAACAGGCTCAGGGTCACGAGCGGCGCGGCCAACCACAGCGCCCAAGCCGCAAGACACAAGACCGACCAACCAAGCAAGACCACGCCGTTCCCAGCAATCAACACGAGGCGCATGAAGAACGAAATAATTCGGCCACTCCGGGTGCGGTCACCGTACATTGGGCGCCAAATATTTTTGATCAACGGACGTAAGCCGAGGCGGAACTCGACCGCAGCGACTTGGTTGAGCACCCCGAAACTCCACCGTCGCAAGCCGTCGCTATACCACCAGACCGGAAAAAAAAGAATCTCGCCAAGAAATTCTTGGAGGAGAAATTTTGATGCTCTGGCAGTGACTGATTTGGTCATGGTTTTTCGGCCTTCACTATACCATTTTCAGAATCTCGTCGCAATGGAAATGATAACGCCGCGCTGATCTTCTCGAAAGATTCAGCGCGGCGTTGATTCGAGCGTGTGACTGGCCATCATGGCCTCCCGGTCAAGCCTGAGGGTCGGGGGAAAAACCTACCTGATCGATTGGTACGCGATAGTCTTTGGGCCAACCGGCGTCACGCGTAGTGACCACCACGAACGCCTCGTCATCGAGCGTCAGGGCAAACCGTACGACCCCCGATCGACCGGACGTCGTATCCCACCGAAAAACCACTCGGCTCCCGCGCCAGACACAAACTACCTCCCCAGTCGTAGCTTGGTACAGCGTAGCACCATCCGGGAGAACTACGAGCCGATCACCGTAGGCTTGCTGATACTGCTTGAACAGCTCCTCATCCGCTACTGAACTCGTCACAGGCCTCACCTCCTTCCCAACATAGAATGAGCACCTCTGCCTTGAGGCTACTCCGGCTACGCTGGCCGTCAAGCACATTGACAACGAACCCCTTTCCGGGCAATCTCGGTAGAGATGACCGCCTCGCTCTTCACACCCTTAGTACCCGGAGGACGCCGATGAGGCCACTGCCCGCCCGCAGACCAAGCCGCCTCCACCAGGCGGCCGGTTTTCTGCATGACGCCGTTGGTCAACCATTCCGCTGGTTAATTCTCCGCAGCCCGCTACGTCATTGGTTTCAAAAAACCGATCCGAACGCGTGGAGCCTCCTCCGGCTTCCGCTCGCGCTCTTCATCGCGCTACTCCTCGCGAATGATCAAACTGCTTTCGCGCTCGTGGTCTTTCTGTTCGCCCTGAGCACCGATCGCCTTGATGGTGAGCTCGCGAGAATCCTAGGCAAAACCAGCCAACTCGGCGAACGGATCGACACGGCCGTTGATGCGGCCATGATGGCCGCGGTACTTCTCGGGCTTCGTAGTCACGTCTACGAACTTCGGTTCGCTGAACAAACCGTTCGGCTCAGTGATCTGTATGTTGGTCTGGAAATCATCCGCCTCTGCGGCGGCTTCTGGCTTGATAGTCTCAGTCAGACCGAACGGGAGCGGATGGCTTTGCGGCCAAACCTGGCCGGCAAATACAAAATGGCGACGGTAGGTGCTGCTATCATTGCTACCCTACTGGGTCAGCCCAGGGTCAGTCTCTGGCTCTTCACCTTGGCACTACTGACCGGGACGCTCAGCCTCCTGCAACACATCGTCGACTGGCTTAACGCCAAGCACCATCGTTCTACACCCTAGGACGATTTTTTTTACGCCCCAACAATGGTCCCTTCCCCACCAGCGGTCGGGTCTGAAGGCACATCACTCGTGATTGATGGCTGGGTTACTTTTATCGCCGTCGCAGTAAACGCATCAGTCGCCAAGGCGGCGGCTTGATCGGTGAGCACCGCCAAGGCACCAACTTGATCGGCGGCGGGGGTAATCGCGACTTCAAAAAATGCGGTGAGGGCCGGTAGGCGCGAGCCCGTGCCGGGCGGTACTCGGTTAATTGACCAGGTAACCGTTCGAGTGGCTGTGTCAAAAGAAATATCGCCGGCATCACGACCGATGTTTTGGCCGGTCCAAAAGACACTCGTTGGCAACGTCGTGGTCACTTTTAGACCATCCGCCTGACTCGTCGTATTTGTGATTGTCCAAAAAACACGGTAGGTTGTTGTCTCACCAACCTTCGGCGGGATTGGGCCTGTTCCATACGCCACACCGTCATCATTCGCGTAACGACCTTCGGCCTTAAAATTCAGCACGGTCATCAGCTTGGTCACAATCGTCGCAGGCGCCGACGCGGTCGTCAGGGATGGCGAGGTCGCGGAGATGGCGGCGGTGATTTGCTGATCGGTGTCAGCCTCTGTTGTCGCGGTCACGGTGGCTTTACTATTGAGGGTCCAGCGAATAACTAAATCTTGGTTTGGCTTTAGACGGGCCAGCCCTGGAACTTCTTTTTTTGTCCAAGTCAATGTTTTGTCTTTGAGAAACTTTTTTGTTTCGGCTGGAACCGATGCTGTATCAAGCGCGGCGCCGCTCATCACGACCGTCACCGTTACATCGACAACTTCTGCCTCACTATCATTCGCCACCCGGAGACTGTAGTTGAGTTGATCGCCTGGCAAAATCGAACCACCATCACTCCCACCATTGACCGTTCCGGACAGGCTCACGCCCGTCTTAATCAGAATCACTAACAAGGTTTGTTCGTCCTGTAAATCAATGGTGTTTGTCGCCGTCACTAACCCGGCCCGAACAACGACCGGAAAGGTATCGCCAATCGCTCCGTTGATCGTGGCCGTAATACTTACCGTGCCTTTTTTTCCCGGCGCGATTTTTTCGAATTGCCACAAGGCGTTTCGTTCGAGCGCCGACGGCTCAACCTTTGTTACCGATACGCCATCAGGGTAGTCCGCTTCAATCTGCATTTTTTCCACCTCACGGTCAGAGGTGTTTTCATAGGTCACAGTCCAGGTCACCGACGCGCCGGGCGCGGCTTCGGTTGGTCCCGCCAGCTTGACTCCTAAAATCGAGGAAGTAATTTTTGCAGTGCCCTCCGCGTTTTCTTGAAAATCGGAATTGAAATTTTCCGTTCGATACGTCAAGGTCGCTTTAAACGTTCGTTCAGTGTTGATCGAACCGATCAGGGTCCCAACAATCTTCACCTCCCCAGTACGACCGCTTTTAATCTGTCCTAGTGAAAAAGCGTTATCAAATTCGTTCGACGCTTCCGGCGTCGCGCTCCGATAGGTGAAACCATCAGGGTATTCAACCGTCAACTCGGCTTGGACGAGATCGACCGGTTCTTGGTTTTGATACCGAATCGTCACCGTCACATCGCTTCCGGAAGCGACCTCAGCGGTGGGAATAACTTGCACGGTCACGTTTGTACCACTAAAGCGGTCCGGGCGATTAAAGAAAAAAAACCCGGCGATCGTCACCGCGGCAAGCGCTGACAGAATACCCAGTGTCCAGTTCCAAGGAAAATGTCGGCCCGTTGACTTTTTGATGGTGCGCATTTCTGGCGCCGTTGCAGGTTTTTCTGGTCGGTCGTGCCACACATCATCGAGTTGCTGGGTGGCATCATTAACCGGAATCTTTTTTCCGGTTTTCCGCGCTCGATCGTGTTGGACAGGAATCTTTTTTCCGACGTGGGCCACCGACTTAGACGATAGTTCGTTAGACGGCGTCACTTCATCCGTCGACGTCTCATCCGCCGCCTCGAGCGCCTGAACAAAATCAGCTACTTCTTCGTGATCAAAGTCTGGGCTAGTCGGGGCGGTGTTTTTTGATTTTGCTTTAGCCATACGGACAGTATACGAACTTACACCGTTCCTGACAACGCCGCGGCCCGGACCACTGCCTGGAGAACGCGTTCGCTGTTTAACGGCCGGTCAATGGTTCGATGGAGCACGTCCTGTAACACCGCATGAACCGCACGAAAGTCGGCCCGGTCGGCCGCCGTACTCGCCCCTGACTGGAGAACTGCCAGAGCGGTCATCGACACACTGGTCAGGTCAGAGCTACCTTCAGTGGCATGAATAAATCCGCGCGTCGGTTCATAGGCAGTGTGGTCGCCGCTCAGAAACGCTTTTTCGCATCGGGCACAGTGATCCGTCGCCGGCGCAAACCCTTCATGATCCAGTAATCGCCAGGCCCGACGACAGAGTCCAAGCCAAAGCCGCCCGGGAGACTGCGGTCCTTCGTGTGCCATTCCCTCAAGCTCGGCTAGGACCAAATCGTACAGCCCCGCGCCTGCCTGCCCCGGCTTCGTCACGCGTTCGACCAGTTCAAGAAACCATTGGGCCGCGACGATCACCGCTGCGTCTTGGCGCAAACCCGTAAACCGACGCAGGAGCACTGCGCCGATGACCTGATCAAGATGTCGACCGTTCGCCAGACTCAGATCAACCTCAGTCAATGGCTCAAGCGAGCCACCCAGCTTCGAAACGCTCTTTTTTGTCCCCCGCGCGCGAATTCGTAACTGACCGTGATCTGGCGTGAGGACCGTTAAGACGCGATCATGTTCGCGTTCCGGAACGTGTCGAAGAATCAGCGCCTTGGTATGCAAAACCGCCATAGTGACCTGGAGTATACCATGATTGACGAACCAAGCGGCGGATGATAAAGTCAGCCAGTTCTTTCTTCCCTCGTAGCAGCTCCGCGGACCAAAACCAAAGGAGGTCGAGGTATGGCTCAAGCAAATCTCCGTCGCCACAGCGTCAACCATCGTCGCACGATTGGCGGGATCACGTACGTCAGCATCGGCCTAGCCGCGACTGAACTCGGCTGGAGCCCAGACGCGATCAAGAACTGGATCTCCGCCCGCAAAAAATTCACCGCGGGCGACATCCTCCAAGTGGCCATCATCAATCGTCGGCGGTGGTTCACCCTCGCGAGCGTCAAGCGCGCCAAGGCCGCGCTCCGTCGCCACGGCCGACTCGTTACCCGTCGCACCTACTAACCGCTCAGGTGCGTTTTTTTATTGGGGCGTTAATCCGATCTGAACCGTTTCGCCGCCGAGTTGAACCTCCGCCGTCTGGGTCGCGCCATCAACGCCAGGAGTGACGCTCGTCGCCTTCACTTCACGCAAGAAATCTTGACTGAACCGTTCAATCACCTGAGCAGCCAGCGTCTTCGGCTGACAAAACGCTCGGATCTGATCTGATGGTTGAAGTTTCGCAGCTTTACGGAGGGCATTAAACTCTCGAACAATATCGCGATACAACCCTTCCTCGCGCAATTCATCGGTAATCGTCGTATCCAGCGCGACATTCATCCCAACCACCCACTCACTGCCCGTCGGTAAGGCCTGACCAGCATGAACCTCTTTAACGTTCAGCTCGTCTTGGACGATATCATCAAGGTCTGGCCGGAGTTGGACGGATGTCACCACCTGTTGCAATGGCTGACGGACTTTCAGTTTCGCTGCGGCACGAAGGCTATGCCCTTCTTCAACCACGCCACGAGCCGCGACCATATCAGCAATCAACTGCGTATCAATGTTCCCAGCGACTGGCCACTCGGCCAAGTGCACCGAAGCGGCTTCACCGCCAAGGGTTTGGTAGACATGATCAGCCACAAACGGCGTAAACGGCGCCATCAATTTTGAAAGGCGTAGTATAACGCTCCGTAAGACGGCCGAGGCCATCGGCGCTTCCTCACCTTTCATCCGATCCCGACTGCGGCGAACATACCAGGTCGACAATTCAGTGATGAACGCACCAATGGCACGACCAGCCCCGGTAATATCAAAAGCATCTAGCCGTTTTGTCACATCCTCAATCAGCTGATTCAGTAACGACTGAATCCAGCGATCAAGCGGATGGATTGCTTGAGCTGGGTCAGCGGTCGTCTCTGACTTTGTTAATTCCCAGAAGCTTACGACGTTCATCAAAATTAAGAATGTCTTTTTTATGACCTCGTCGACACCCGCCGGATCAAAATTTTTCGGCTCGCCCGGCTGATTCATCGTCATCAAATAGAACCGGACCGCATCCGCGCCCTTCTGTTCAATCAACTCCATCGGGTCAATGTAATTGCCGACAGACTTCGAAAGTTTCTTGCCGGTCTTATCGCGAATATGCCCGAGAACGACTACGTTCTTGAACGGAGGTTCTTTCACGATATTTCCTTTTTGCAACAAAGTTGCAACTGCCATTAACGTATAAAACCAGCCGCGCGTCTGATCGATCGCTTCGGAAATATAGCCCGCTGGATAGCTTTGACCACGATCAATCCGCGCTTGGTTTTCAAACGGATAGTGCCACTGCGCAAACGGCATCGAACCGGAATCAAACCAGGTATCAGCAACTTCGGGTACTCGTTTCATCGTCCCAGTCGAACATTCGGTGCAGCGGTATGTCGCCTCGTCGATGTAGGGCCGATGCGGATCGAAGGAACCATCAGCGGCAAAGAGCTTCGCGGAAAAAACATACTCAATTGGTTCACCGTTGGCGGGATACTCCGGTGGTAATTGCTGTTCCGCCCGAAGGTGAAGCGCCCAATCAACCACCAGAATCGGATCAGCGTGGGTGACAATCACAAACGTTTTTCCTTCGTGCGCCGCGTCGATGTCGTGCAGGAAATTGAACATGCGTTGTCGCACATTCAACCAGGTCTCCCCGTCCGGCGGGGCTTGATGGAAGCGCAGGGCCTTATTGTTGGTCGGATAGGCCGCGTGGAACTCGTCGTAGGAGTGCCCCTCAAATGACGGGCCGATCAAGAACTCATTAATCCGTTGATCAAGAACCGGCTTTTGTCCAACCTGTTCACCAATAATTTCAGCGGTCTGGCGCGCTCGAATAAACTGCGAGGAAAAAATTCCGTCAATTTTTTGTTTCGCGAGTTGTTCACCGGCCAACTTCGATTGCGCCTGGCCTTTCGCCGTTAATGGCGCAACATCTAAACGATCTGGCATCGTGTTCAGAACCCGTGAAACGTTTATTTCCGATTCACCGTGCCGGACAAAAATATAGCGGTTCCGCGTCGGCATCCGATCGAGCAGATCTTGATAGGAGCCCAAACATTCTTGATGCTTGCATTCAGCATTATCACAAGTCCAGATCGGCAGCGGCGTCCCCCAATACCGCTCACGAGAAATCGCCCAGTCTTTCACCTCGCGTAACCATTCACCAAATCGTCCTTCTTTAATGTGATTCGGGTACCAGTTAATCTTCTCATTGTTCGCGATCAACTCATCGCGCAATTTCGACATCAAAATAAACCACGATGTTTTCGCGTAGTAGAGCAGCGGATGCTTACACCGCCAACAGAATGGATAATCGTGTTCGTACTTTTCAGTTTTGTAGAGTTTATTGTGCTCTGTCAGATAGGCCAGGATTGTTTTCGTCGTCTTCCCTTCAACGGCGGGGTCGGGGTCTTTTACTTTCCAACCAGTCCACGGTTTCACCAGCTCATTAAACTTTCCTTGTAAATCAACGGTGTGAACTTTCGGAAGATCAAGTTTATGACCAAGCTGGAAGTCATCTTCACCATACATGACGGCGGTGTGGACAACGCCGGTACCATCTTCGGTCGTCACAAAATCAGCTGCGGCGATATAATACGCCTTTTTACCACTCTCTTTACCTAAATCAACAAAGTCAAAGAGAGGTTTGTATGATTTCCCAACCAACTCCTCCCCTTTCACTGTTGCAATGATCTCACGATCTTCCTCGGCGATTTTTTCGATGAGCGCCTTGGCAAGAATCAGGTGGTCACCGTTCGCGGCTTTCACCTTTACGTATTCAAATTTTTTATCAACCGCCAGAGCGACGTTCCCGGGCAAGGTCCACGGCGTCGTTGTCCACGCGAGCACAAATGTCCCTGGCTCATCGACCAGTTCAAATTTCACAAAGACAGAAGTATCTTTGACGAGTTGATACCCCTGCGCGACTTCGTGGGACGACAAGGCGGTCCCACAGCGCGGACAGTACGGAACGACTTTGTAATCTTGTTTCAGGAGTTCCTGGTCCCAGGCCTGTTTAAAAATCCACCACAGGGTTTCAATATAGTCATTGCTATACGTGATGTACGGGTCTTTTGTCTCGAGCCAAAATCCGACCCGCTCGCTCATTTTTTCCCACAGCTCTTTGTATTTCCAGACTGAGGTCCGAGCTTCGGCGTTAA
This sequence comes from uncultured Gammaproteobacteria bacterium, assembly GCA_964349465.1. Lineage (GTDB taxonomy): Bacteria > Patescibacteriota > Patescibacteriia > SBBC01 > CAIJZX01 > CAYGGC01. The sequence goes on along the minus strand of CAYGGC010000001.1, from coordinate 116,334 downwards.
ATTTCGCGATCCCGTAGGCTTCAATATCTTTCTTGCCGGAAATCCCCAACTTCTTTTCAATTTCCAATTCGACCGGCAATCCTTGCGTGTCCCAGCCGGCTTTACGTTCAACGTGGTAGCCGCGCATTGTCTTATACCGCAAGATCACGTCCTTAAAGGCGCGGGTTTCGACATGGCCCATGTGCGGCATACCGTTCGCTGTCGGCGGACCTTCGAAGAACACAAAATTTCCCTGCGGCGATTCTTTGCTCAGGGTTTTACGAAAAATATCCTTCGCCTGCCAATCAGCGAGGAGTTTGTTTTCTAGTTCGGAAAAGTTGGTGACGGCCATAAGCGTGAAAGCGATCCATCTGAGTCGCTCAAGCAGTCTAGCGGAAAGATAAAAATGGGGCAAGTCTGAACCCGAGTACGGAAAAATAGGCTCTACAAGAAAAAACCGCCGTTTACCTGGGCGGAATGGGCGGCCGGCCGGCGATGACATTCAGCGCTAGGCCGAGGCCCAAGAGGACGGCGAAGACAAGTCCAGCCGCGACGAGAAAACGACCATTGATCTGGTCGACCCAGGTTGCAATCAGGCCAAGCGGGACGATCGTCAGCCCCCAAAGGACGACAAACAGGCCAAGGATCCGTTTCATTTTTTTTTCCCTCCGTCGGGCACGCCAAGCAATCTGGAAGCACCCTACTCCCCGGCTGACCGATTGTCAACAAACTCGCCTTTTGGCTCCTGAATAACCAGACTGGCTTACCGTATCTCGATGATCTTATGCCGTGCTGTTGCTCCACGAACAATGATGAGCTGGCGAACGGCGACGCCAAGATGGGTGGCTAACAGGCGTAAGGCGGCTGTATTCGCTTGACCGTCTTCCGGCGCGGCCGTCACCCGAATAATAAATCCGCCGTTTCGTTCCGTCACGGAGTTTTCTTTTGACTTCGGAAAAACTTTAACGGCCAGCTGCATCCCGATACGCCCTCAACGTTTCCCGCGCTGCCTTTGTCCATGAAAATTTCTTGGCTTGTTTCTTACCGGCCGCGGCCATTTTTTTTGCCATCGACGGTTTCGTTAAAACATCACGCATCGCCCGCGCAATCTCTTCGATATCTTCTGGGCGAACCAGCGTCGCCGCGGTCCCCGTCACTTCCGGTATCGATGAGATGTTGGTGGAAATAACTGGCACGCCGAGCTGCATCGCTTCCAGCACGGGTAACCCAAAACCTTCGTAGAGCGTCGGGAAAACGAACGCGGTCGCGTTTTTCATTAAGAGAACTTTGTGGTTATGTGGGATGTACCCAAGATACTTAATCGTGGGTGAGTTGAGGGTGTGGAGCAACTCGAGAACGTCTTGTCCTTTATACCCGACGCCGCCAGCGATGACGAGCGCCGCGTCTTTGAGCGCCGCTGGGCGCATCAGTGTCAGACGCTGCCAGCCTTGAATCAGCGAGGTCAAACTCTTCCGCGGTTCAACTGTCCCGACGTATAACAAATACTTCTTCGGCAAATCATAGGCCTCGCGGATATTTGTTTTTTTGTCTTTCAGGTTAAGCAGGGCGGTGTCGGCCGCTTCGTAGACAACTGATATTTTTTTCGCTGACACACCGAAGAGGTCGCGTAAATCTTTCTTCGTCGTCTGTGAAACCGCGATAATCCGCGTGGCTTTTTTTAGCGTTTGCGGCACGAGCAATCGCGTCGAGGCGATTTGTGTCGGGAACCATTCCGGATGTTCATAAATGGCTAGGTCATGGACCGTCACGACACTCGGTTTGTTATAGCTTAACGGCATGACGTTCGCGGTCGCGTGGAACACATCGAGCTCATCACGCGTGAGCCATGAGGCTAATAAGAGATGCGAATACGCGAATGGGAGCAACTTGCTATAGCGCGAAAATGGCAAACGGCGGATCGAGACATTCGCACCCTCAAAATTATCAGTCACCGCTCGCGGCATCCGATGGTCAAAATACAACACGTATTCATTCACCCGGTCAACTTCAAGCAAAGCCTTAACGATATGGAAGGTATAATGGCCAACTCCGGCGCGCTCGCCCGAGACTGGATTAAGCATGGTTCGGCAGTCAATGCCGATACGAAGGACTTTTACTTTTTTATTTGGCATGACGGCGTTTTGGTCGACGAAGTTCAGCTTGAATACCAGAGTTGGCGAAAGCAAACAGCGTCGCGCCTGCGAGCAGGCTCATCAACGTCGTAAATCCAATCGGCAAATAGAGTCCTTGAACATTCTGGCCGACTAAGAGCAGTTGCCACAGCCCAAACCCAAATAACAGCACGGCTAAACCAAGACTAAGACTCGCGCCGATAAATGCTCCATGAAGATGCCTCATACCGCTGGTACTATAGCACCCAGATGCAACTTCGTCACATTTTTTCCGGCGCCGAGACACCCATCACGCCCAAAACTTTCGCAATAACGGTTTGCGTCGCTCGCGCGAGGAACAAACGATGTGGCCAAACCTGCTGTTCATCGATGACGCGGCAATTCGTGTAGAAATCGTGGAACTTCGTAGCCAGCGTCGAAGCATAGAACGGTAGTTTTTGGACTTCGTGCGACTCGCCCACCTCGGCTATGAGTAGCGGGAACTCTAACAGCGCCTTCGTCAAAGCCGTTTCACTCGGATGAATCGTCACCTTCCCAGTCCGCGGCTTCAAGCGCGCGGTTTTTTTCATAATACTACTGATCCGCGCGTGAGCGTATTGGACGTAAAAGACTGGATTCTTCTCGGACTGCTCTTTGGCTAGTGATAAATTAAAATCCATGTGACTATTCGCCGCATGCATCAAGAAAAAGAACCGCGCGACATCCAAACCTACGTCATTTACTAAATCCTCGAGCGCGACGTAGGTCCCGGCCCGCTTTGACATTTTCACTTCGTTTTCATTTTCCATCAACCGGACAAGTTGGACGATCCGGACATCAAGGCGTTTCGCAAATCCGAGCGCGGCCATCCCCGCTTCAAGTCGTTTAATATAGCCATGATGATCAGCGCCGAGAAACAGAATTTCTCGTTCGAACCCACGCTGAGAAAAACGATTCCACCGCAAGGCGATGTCTGAGAGGAAATAAGTTTTTTCGCCGTTGGCTTTAATCAAGACTCGGTCTTTATCGTCACCATAGGCGGTCGTCCGGAACCACGTTGCCCCGTCTTTCTCATACACCAAATCATGATTTCGCAAAGCATCCAGCGCTTTCACATCCAACTTTTTTTCATACAACACGCTTTCGCGGAACCAGGCGTTAAATTTCACCTTCAGTGATTTTTCGACGACGCGCTGAAGGCCGGTCACCATGGTGTTTAAAATCCGTACCTTGATTGTATCGCGCAACGTCGTCACATCGCGAATCTTCTGCTTTTCCAGTTTCAATTTCTTGGCGAGCTCCGTGACGTAGTCACCTTGGTAACAATAGTCCGGATATTCCGTCGGGATGCCTTGGAGCTGGAAATAGCGACGAATAACCGACTCGGCCAAAATATTGACTTGATTGCCGATATCATTCAAGTAATACTCGCGCCAAACATTCCACCCGTTCATCGTTAAGACATTCGCCAGCGTATCTCCGGCAAACGCGCCACGACCGTTTCCGAGCGTCATTGGACCGGTCGGATTTGCGGAAATAAATTCTACGAGAATCTTTTTCTTTTTTCCACTACTATTCGCACCATACGCTTTATCCGCCAAAATCCCTTTGACCTGCTGCTGCAACCATTCCGGCTTCAGGAAAAAATTAATAAAGCCCGGGGGCACAATCTCGGCTTTGACCAACATCGGGACCACGCCCAGTTGAGCAACAAGGTTCTTCGCGACCTCGAGCGGCGCTTGCTTCACCAGCGGCGCCAGACGCAAAGCAATCGTTGAAGCGTAGTCACCGTGCTGAACATCCTTCGCGGGGTCGATCGTCACATCAGGATTGACCACGTCCGGATAGGCGCGGCTAATCGCTTTTTCCAGCATCGTCCGCAATCGGTCTTGGGGGAGAATCATGCCAATAGTATACAACAATTCAACGACGACAACGAATCCCAGGAACCAGGGAAAAGATAAAACACTTTCTCAGGTAAACCTGATCTTTAAGAAATATGGAATTTATAACCGTCTGTTAAGACTATGATTCTTTTTGGTTACTTTTCCTCATCGAAGGAGAAAAAGTAACAACCTCAAGCAAGGGACAATACCTATGACCTTTGCTACAATGTGAATATGCCCGCTTACGCCGAAAACCGCGATGCCCGCCACCAGTACGAAATTCTCGAAACCCTCGAGGCTGGGATTCAGTTAACCGGCGCCGAGGTCAAATCCGTCAAAAACGGGAATCTTTCCCTCAAGGGCAGTTACGCGACGGTGCAAGGCAACGAACTATGGCTCCTTAACGCCCATATCGGCGCCTATAAGCCGGCTGGGCAGCTACCCCACAACCCCACCCGCACTCGTCGCCTCCTCGTCCGAAAAACAGATATCGAGCGGTTTATCGGCAAAAGCAAAAGCGAAGGACTCTCCCTTTTTCCCCTCTCGGTCTATAGCAAACGCGGCTTAATCAAGGTTGAACTCGGCCTCGGTCGCGGGAAAAAGAAATTCGATAAACGCGCCAGTATCAAAAAGCGCGAAGTGGAACGCAAGATTGGCCGAGCGATGCGAGTAAAAGAGTAGCATGCAACTTCAGAAACAATGGATCGGGATTGGGACGATCACGATTATTGTACTTGGCGTTATCCTTAATATTTTTCAAGCCTACCAAAACTCCCCGACCGCCGATGAACCTGGTCATTTAGCAAGTGGGGTCACGCAATGGCGTGACGGAAATTTTGCGTACAATACGCCGCATCCCCCGCTCACAAAACTCCTCGCCGCGATTCCGGTCTTGTTTCAATCAAATACAATGGTTCGCTTTGCTAACGACGCTGGAAAGAAGTTCAGCGATCTCAACGCCGCCAATGATTTTTTGTATCGCTCGGAGAATCCAGCTGAACGCAGCCAGTTTTTTACATTCCTCGGCCGCTTACCAATGATCCTTTTTTGGTTAGCAATGGTTATTGTGACAAGCCTCTGGGCCCGGAAACGCTGGGGCGCTTTCGCCGGACTTATCGCCGCTGGAGCCCTCGTCTTCGACCCTAATCTTATCGGTCATGGCAATCTCATCAACACCGATGTTCCGCTCGCAGCGGGATTCATCGCGACGATCTGGGCACTTGATCGATATCTTGGGGCGGTCACGCGAAAAAATCTTGTCATTCTCGTGGTCATTTTTGCGCTCACCCAGTTAACAAAATTCTCCGCGGTCATTCTTTGGCCGCTTGTGATCGGCCTCGGCTTATTGAGAATGATTCTCAATAAGAAAATGTTCTCCTGGAAGCATTGGCTGACGATGAGCACCTCCCTCATCGGCGGTACCGCTTTCATTATTTGGGCCGCCTACGGTTTACAATTCACCAAAGTCAACATCAGCTCGTCTTGGAACCGTCCGACCCATTACTTCAAAAAAATCGTTGACTTCCCTATTCCCGCCGGGAATTATTTCCAAGGCCTCTACGAAACCATCAAGCATAATAAGTTCGGTCACAACGCGGTTCTCTTCGGCGAAGTCGAATCACACGGGCGCCTCGAATATTTCCCGATCGCTCTCGCCACAAAAACACCAGCTATCACGCTAGGATTGCTCCTGCTCTGGACGCTCTGGTCAATCAAACCTCTCCTTGAGAAAGTGAGGTCGCACCGGGTGAGATCATTCGACGCGCTCCTCTTCGGTCTTCCCCCGCTCATCTTTTTTCTTTCCGCAATGAACAGTAACCTTAATCTCGGCATCCGCCATATTTTTCCCGTCTGGCCGTTCATCGCTTTAGCTATTGCCAGTCTCGTCACGGTCACAACGAAACGTTGGTGGAAAATAGTACTCGGTACAAGTATCGGCGGTCTCGCAATCACCCTCGCTTTCGCCTGGCCAAACACGATCGCCTATTTCAACGCCTTCGCCGGCGGTTCGGCGAATGGGCACAACGTCCTCCAAGGCTCAAATTATGACTGGGGCCAGGATGCCTGGCGCCTTCGTGATTTTATCGCGCAAGAAAAGTTTACGGAATATTCGGTTGAGCTCTTCGGCTCCGTTCCGGAAAACGTCGTCTGGCCAGATCGCAATCGCTTACTCGTCGACGCGGATATCGCCGCTGGCGCGAAACCAACAGGCGTCGTCTTCGTTTCTTCCGGCGTTCTCGACCGACCGAACAGTAACGTCGATTGGTTAAAAACATATTCGCCAACCTGGCGAATTGGCTCGACGATTACCGGCTACGATTTTCGAAAATAACATCGACCGAAAACAAAAACCGCCGTCAGACGACTGACGGCAACTTTTGGTGGAGATGGCGGGTCTTGCACCCGCGTGGCGACCCTTCGCCCACACATACTGCTTCCATGCTCAGCCCACTGTTAGATACGGCACCAGGTAGACAACGGGCGAGAAATCCTGATGACGGTGTTCAGAAACTACACGGTACTGACACTGAACGGGTCACTACCGGCCCGACTAAATGACACCCGCGATCGGACTAGTCGGAGTCGTCCGGGCGGATGGCCGAAGCGTTTAGGCGACGGCAGGAACAAACGACGGTGTCGCAAAAGCCCGCGCGAACGCGTTCTTAGCGGCCTGAAGTTTGCTCATGAGTGTGTTGGCACTTATGAGAGTCAGAGCACATTAACGACGGCGCTCTGGGTGTCGGCATGGTATGCACGAACTGGAATGATCGTTCGACGATTGGACATCCCCCGCCCTCGATCGCAATCTCACAATCAAGGGCGGCAAATGTCCATCAGATTGAGTGCAGTATAGCCGAAAATGGGCCTTTTGTCAAGGATAGCAACCCCTTTACGCGAGCTACGTATCGGTCTATTATTGTGATACAACAAATACATGAGAAAAAATTTCCTTTCGACGCCGCTCGTTATCGCAACCATGGCTTTCGCCATCGTCGCGTTTTTGTTTTTGATTGATACAGCGATCATGCCGGCTACTTCGAACCAGACAGCCAATCGCACGGCAAATAAAAATGGGAATGATGTCGCATGTACCATGGAGGCAAAAAATTGTCCTGATGGTTCGGCGGTTGGACGAAGCGGCCCGAACTGCGAGTTTGCGGAGTGTCCGAACACTAGTTCGAATCTTTTTGATTTCAAAACGGCAAAGATTGGCGACAAAGTTGGCTCTATGGTCATTACTGCGCTTGGACCATTCAATCCAGAGGTTACCGATATTGTAGATAACCAAAAAGTTGTATTTACTGGGGAGGTGAAGTTGACGGGAAAGGTTTCTTCGATCTCGTATGATGGATCCTCAAGTGCAGGATACTATTGTATGACTGAGTTCGATACAGCCTCCGAGCTATTGATACCAAAAATTTCAAACGACACAAGAACACCGTGGTTTTGTTTTAGTAATAATGATGTCGCTAGCGCAACTTTAAGTGGCTCAGTAAACAAAGTTTCAACCGTGTCGATAAACAAGTATACTATTCAACTTTATCCTTCTGAAGTCTACAACGTGGCAGAATTTGTTTCGGCTCCCACCGCCGGATGGAAGACGTATACGAATACTACCCTTGGCTTCTCAATACGCCACCCGAAAGAATGGGTAGTCGACGATACGATGACGTCGAATAAAGTATGGTTTAACCCTTCGGGAACAGAAAATGTTGACTCAATCGAGGTTGAAACTGCCACAAAAACGCTCGACCAATTATTTGATGAAACTGATGTCGGGCCAGGAACAAAAACGAGAATAACGCTAGGCGGTCAACCGGCGTTACGATTTGATTTAGCGGAATTTGCGTTAACAGAAATTCGATGTATATACAAAGGAAAACTTTTCTCCATTAACACAAATGGGGAATTAAAAAAGGATCCCACAATCCTCTCCACCTTTACCTTCACCGACTAACTTTGCCCTATGCACCGCGGCTACACCACTCCCCTTGTCATTGCGATCATGGCCTTCGCCATTGTTGCCTTCTTGTTTTTGATTGATACGGCGATCATGCCGGCTACTTCGAACCAGACAGCCAATCGCACGGCGAACAAAAATGCGAACACGTCAATTGTTACATCTCCAACTGTTGATATCCCGACTGATACCTGGAAGACATTTACGGATACATCGACTGGCGTTTCCATTCAATATCCACAAGACTGGCAGGAAAAATCCTGTGGGGACGCGATGCTGATCTATTTTGCTCCAGAAGAAATAAGTTGCGGCGCTGGTCTCAACGCCATTGGCCTCCAACGAGCCACCTCAGATCAAACCGTTGCGGAAGCGATTGCTCTTCGTCAAGCACAACTTGAACAAACCACTGTCCTTCGCTTAGCAGTGGCTGGCCAAGACGCGCAACGGCTGATTGGGTTTGATCCTCAATCAGCCCTTGGCGTTTCCGAAACTCAACAAAATGACGAGATCTACTTTCGACAAGAGGGGTATCTATGGAACTTTAGTAGCACACTCGAAGATGATGGGCGAATATTCTTAAAGATGGCTGAGACGTTAACCTTGACGAAACCTACAGCGAGCGACCCAACGGCCGGATGGAAGACGTATACGAATTCCACACTTGGTTACACTATTAAGTATCCAAATGATTGGGGCATCGGACTTGAAACTGACAAACAAACGACAATTTCGGGCGCAGGTGGTGGATCTCCATTCACAGCCCCAGGTGTATCGATCACAGCCAGTGAGCCTGATCAGCCAAGTAGTTGCCTCTTAAAAGAAGAAACCGTTACGGTCCTGGGCGAAAATCGTCTTCGGCAAACGCAAGGTTGTGGATATGCTGGATCAAATATTGTCACCTTCATAAAAAAAGGTAGTACCTACATCTCAGTTTCATGGACAGAAGATGTCGCAGCGGCTTATCCAACGTACGACCTTATGCTTTCTACTTTCGACCTGATTGACTAGCCCCTTGAATTCCTGAGGATTTTCCCTTATACTCTCCCCCAGTAAGCCGATCGACTAACCAGCACTCCCATTCCCGAAAAACGTTTCCGTATTAACCAGTTCATCCGCGTCTCGCCCGTGGTCGTCATTGACGACGCCGGTAAGCCGCTCGGGGAAATGGAAACCAGCGCCGCCCTCGCCCTCGCCCAAGCCCGCGGACTTGATTTAGTTGAGGTCGCCCCGATGGCCCGGCCGCCAGTCTGCAAAATCCTCGATTTCGGCGCCTTTCAGTTTAGGCAGGAAAAACAGGAGCGAAAAGCCAAGGCCCAACAAAAGAAGGTCGAACTCAAAGGGATCCGCCTGACCTTCAAAATCGGTCAACACGACAAGGAAACCCGTAAAGCCAAGGCCCTCGACTTCCTCGATCAAGGCAATAAGGTCCAGATCGAAATGCGCCTCCGGGGCCGAGAAAACGCCCACGCCGCCCTGGCGAAGCAAAATGTCCGCGATTTTATTGCCCTTTTGGGTGAAGATATCGTGGTTGAACAGCAGGTCACCCAGATGGGTAACCGCCTGTACGCGACCGTCGGTCGGAAGAAGGCTTGACGAAAAACCCCCAATCCAGTATTATCGAGCCCTACTATGCCGAAACTCAAGACCCACCAAGCGACCGCTAAGCGGTTCCGCGTCACCGGTTCAAAGAAGTTGATGAAGCGCAAAGCTGGTCAAGACCATTTTAATTCTCGCGAACGCGGGCAAACGACGATGAATAAGCGTCGTGATACGGGCCTCCACCCGGCGGATGAAAAGAACGCCAAGCGCCTGCTTCCCTATTCCTAAACTTTTATGCGCGTCAAACGAGGTGTCGCCCACGTCAAGCGGCGAAAAAATATTCTCAAGGTCACCAAAGGTTTCAAATGGGGCCGAAAGAATCAGATTCGCAAAGCCAAAACCGCCGCAACCAAGGCTGGTCGGCATGCCTATAAGCACCGCCGCCTGAAGAAGCGTGAATTCCGCCAGGTCTGGCAGGTCCGCATCAACGCCGCCGCCCGCGAGCACGGCATGAGCTACAGCGTTTTCATGGGCAAGCTCAAAGCCGCCAAGATTGGCCTCGACCGCAAAATTCTCTCCCAACTCGCGGCTGAACAGCCGAAAATCTTCGCCGAGATCATCGCGAAGGTCAAATAAATCTTTCAAACAAAATACCCGCTACGCAGCGGGTATTTTGTTTTGACGACGATCAAGCCAGAACATATAGGCGAGCCCGATGACGCCGGCCAGACTCAATACAAGACCGTACTGAAAACTTTTGGGCCGATACTCGAACGTCACTGTGTGTTGCCCCTCGTTTACAGCCGCACCAAGGAACGCGTGGTTCACCTTGAGAAGCGCTGGAGCCGCTTCGCGACCATCAATTGTCAGTTTCCAGCCAGGGTAGTGTTGCATATTTGTGACTAAGACCGTTGACCCGGATGTCTTGACCAAGGCACTGGCTTTCGTGGCCGTTCGCTCCTGTACTGTCACAACAGTGCTCGCGGCGAGATCGACGTTCGGTATGGTTCCTGAAACCAACGCCATATAGCGTGGATCAATTTTCGAAATATCTGCCGGATCGTCAGATTGCATTACTTGTTGTACTGTTCGGAATGGAGGAAAAACAGCGTATTTTTTTGCGAGCGTATACGGTCCGGATTTTGCAACGGGCAAAAAATCATCCGGCACTGGATCTCGCGTCAACAACGCTGAAGTTCCAACCACATTTAACAAACCTGAATCAATATTTCGGGCGTGAAGCTGATTACGTTGCCGAAGCTCAGCGTTAGCTTCAAACAGTTCAAGATATTCTTTTGGATAGACCGAGTCATAGCCAAAGATCACCGGAATATCGTACGGCATGTATTGATCTAACGCGCCGTGCGTCGGCCAGAGTTTTCCATCACCAACCGTTGCTTTCACGGTTTGCATAAATTCACTCGGTGGGAACAACATGTCCCGTGAGGTGAACGGCAAGATCCCTTGCCATTGCCAGAGACTCAGAGTAACGGCCGCAGCCGGCAGAGTCCAGATCCACTTCTTTGTCCATTTGCCAGCCACGTAGTTCATCCCCCAGCCAGCTAATAGAGCTACAGAGAATGCGAGAAGGAATGAGATCCGCCACACCGGCGTTACGGATAACCATGGCACAAGTTTTCCCATCACCTGCCAGGTTCCGGGAAAGACAATAAAAATCGCGAACAACCCAGCCAGAACAACCGTTCCCCACCACCGTCGGTCGCGCCAAGTAACCACCGAAACAAGTGCTAAGATCGCCGCCACAATTCCAACATACAAATTCCCTTCGAGATAATTTGCTGGGCCACGATATTTCCGTTCCGAACCAAGAATATTTTGATCGAGCATGGTTGCTAACCCGGCGGCTTGCTTAACACTAACTCGAGTCAAATTCTTCCAGGTCAGAATTTTCGACCAGTTGGTTGGTTTCGGTTCGCGATAGGCATGATCAAGAGATTCCTTCATCGGCAAAATCATGACGCCGCCAAGCATCACGCCTACCGTGAACGCCGTGCTCAACTGTAGGACGCGACGTTTCCAGTCCGTATTTTTCCACGATAACAGAGTCCAGAGTACACCGTACGCCACAATCAGTACGGCCAGTTGAGCATGGCCGGCCAGGATGGCCGCGGCGACGGCTCCGGCCGTCGCCGCGGCCCATTTCCAACGCAAGGTCTGTTGAAGTCGCGTGATTGACAAAAGAAGCCACGGTAAGCACGCTACGACCGCGCTCATAGAAAGAACGGTCAAGCGCATGACAAACGGCGCGCTCAAGATGAGCGTCGCAGCCGCGGTCACGCTCGCTGGTTTTTTCCAGCCCAAGGTTCGACCGAGAAGATACATCCCTAATCCAGCCACGACGGACTGAAGAATCGTGATCAGATTAAAACTAAGCCAATCTGGCAGGGACCAAAAAAGTACTTTAAAGGGAGAAAATATTCCGGCTTGGCCATTAGCAAAAAATGGCGTGCCGGCAAAAACCAAATTATTCCAAAGTGGCAATCGGCCAGCCTGTATCGCTTCGACGGCAAATTGATGGTATGGCCAGGCCTGGACACTGCGATCGCGCCAGATCGAGTTCGTCACGTCTCGATCCGGTTGGCCAGTGAGAATGCCGGCCAAGCTCCCTTGTGGTAATGGCATCTGACCCCGGAAGATTGGGCCAAACAAAAAACTTGTGACCATTAAGGCTCCGAGAGCCACATATTGAACATCACGACGAAACCAGCGCATAGGACTATTCTAGCGTGAAATCAGAAATATTTATATGGCCTTGAGATATTCGCTTGGTTAGGGCTTGAGACCAAGGATGAGTCTTTCCTTCTTTGCCCTTGACCATCCTTTACTTGTCTCTCGCGTCGGCGGGCCTCAAGTAAGGTGGAAAATGCTTCGGTGTGGACTACTACTCCTGGTCCGTTTGAAGAAACCACGTAGCTCCGGTTCCAGAATTGTGGCGATGAAGTCTCTTCGACGGAAGCAATCTCCTACTTCCCATGTATAGACTACTGTCTTGGCACCGGACAAGGTAGAGGTAAAACATGCGTCTTGTTCAATTTGGAGAATACATAACACGAAGTCTCTCGACTTCGCTCGAGACATTCGACTCGTTATTATAGTACTATTTCTACGCACACCGGCCGTAGGCCATGAGCGAGCTTTGAACGACTTTCAAAGCGAGTCGAATGGCGGACCCGAAGGGAATCGAACCCTCGATCTTCTCCGTGACAGGGAGACGTGTTAACCGCTACACTACGGGTCCACAAATGAAAAACTGCAGGGCGGAGTGTATCATGCCAACCAGGTTTTGTCTAGGGTTTTTTGGGTAAGAAAAAGCGGGAACCAGACATACGTCCAATTCCCGCCGTGAGGGTAAAAGAGCTTTTCTAGGCACGGGTGATCCAGACGACCACACGGATCTGTCCGGAAACATCGTTGATCGCCTCCGGATACTGCGCCAAGTTGAAACCCAGCTTGATCTGCTGAGCTTCGACCGGTAAGATCCGCTTGGTGAGGGTCAGTTCGCCCGAAGGATACTGCGTCGCCTGCGGACGTCCGTCCCCGATCACCATCGCGATCGATCCATACGGCGCGTTCCGGGTCAGGACGTAGCGTTCCGCCACTGGACTTTCCGTGGGCATAAACGTCCGTCCGTTAACTCGAAAGCCATCAACCCCGACTCTGATCGTCGACCCGAGCGAATCGCCCGAGTAGAAACGATCGAGAAAGACATAGTTGATGACATCGCCTCGATTGACCGCTCGCGGAATCGTTTGCCAACCACCCGTCCGTGCGTTGAGGGTCACCTGGAACGAATCCGGGTTGCTTCCCAAACGCTGGACGTCGAGCGGCGTATCCGCGAACCGACCATCGCCTTCGATGACGGGCGGCTGCGTCACGAACGGACGGAAGACCGTCTGTCCGTTCTCCTCAGTGATCGGCTGAGGATTGAATCCTGGCAGCCAGAGGTTCAGGCGGCCGAGCTCATTCTGGACGACCTTGTTCGGTCGGTGACTGATATCCATCTCGTTGCGAAACACGAGGGACAGCACCCACATCGCGAACAGTGCCAGAATGACTTTACCAGCGATCCCGCCCTGCTGGAACTTCGGCGCGGCCGTGTAGATCACACCGCCCGACGAGTACACTCCGCCCCGGCCAGTCGTTTTGACCTGGCTCGAACCGCGGGCGAGTTTGATCGTCCACCAAATCTGAACGCCGAGAAATGCGACTCCGACCAGGGTTGCCCCGACGCGGAACCAATCATTCTGACCGAACCAGATATACATCTCCAGGAACTGGGGATGTTTGGCGGCGATCATCTTCAGATACTGCTGGTCGACGCCGAGGTTGTAGACTAACTTCAGCGCCGGGAACATACACCACAGGGTGATGTCCGCCACCGCAAATGCCGTCATCCAGTTTGCCCACCACCAGAACGGACCTCGATCACCCGGCTTGTACGCCATGTGGGTGTAGAAGATTGGTGGGATGAGCAGTCCGACGACATACTTCATCGCCGGATCGTTGTGAATCGGGATGAGGGCCAGCCACGGCGCGCCGATGGCATAGAACATCAACGTGCGGTTGATAATCCGCCACCAGTTGTCCATCCACATCACGCCGGTCTTGCCACCCGACGACAGAAATGCCGGTAGAGACTTCAGTAGTCCCCACGACAAGTCCTTGTCGGCGATCGACGATAGCGCTCCTGCTCCTGCACCAACCGCCGCAACGAGTGGTGCGAGCCGAGCGAACCCGGCCAGCAGCACAACAGAAACGGTCAGTACATTGATGAGCATGAACGGGAGACGGTCGGCAACTTCCGGCCGGTCCGTCATGCTTAGGATCGCCGCCAGCCCGAGTGCCACGAGGACGCCCAGCATCACCAGGATCGTATTTCGAAGCAAGTGATAGGCTCTCATCGACCAGTCGTAGACTTTCGCCTTCGTCTGGTCACCGTACTTCATGCCGAGGTAGTCAGCCGACTCCTCGAGCACAGCCCGACCCTCGGCGGTGAACACCAGGGGCAGGACGAACGGGGCAGCGAGACCGAACGGAAACAGCGTACGAACAAGCTTGAAGGTGTCGTCTTTGAACTCATCGACGATTGCCCAGAAGCCGGTCGAGACGCGCTTGGTCGTGTCGCTCTTGTCGGCAACCTTCTCAGTCTTCTTTTCATTGGACATTACTGCCCCCTATTCGCGTACGCCGTTGAGGCCCACAATGCCAGTCCAAGCGGAATACCGATTGCAGTCGCAACCAGCAAGCTCACCGTTCCAGCGAGTCGTAGGTCACTCAGGAGCGACACCGTTTGTAGATCGGCCAGAGCATGCTGGCCTGATCCATTCATGATCAGCCAGAGTCCCGGCAGACTACCCAGGAGCACCCAGTTCCGCCACGCCGTCAATTTCTCTTGACGCTGGTCGTAGGCGGTCCGGCGCGGATCACCCGACGGCAACGTCCGGTGACGATGCGGGTACTTCTTGAGGTTCGCCGGACTGTAAAACTCGGTCTTCCAGTCCGTGACCTTCGCTTCCTTGTAATTCGGATTCAGCTTCAGGTTCTCCGCCCGAAGCCACGACGCCGCCTCCGCCATATTCGGCCGGAGGTATTTGTCGGTAAACTTCGTGTAGATTTCCTGATACTCTTTCAGCTCCTGCGGAGTGAGCGGGAAACGAAACTTCCGGATCTCGAAGACGTACTCGATCCACGCCTCCCGTTCGTCCTTTTTCATCAGATAGAATCGGACGATCTCCTTGGTCTCGTTCAGCTGTGCCAAACACCGAAGGTACTTCTCCTTCGTCGGTTCGTCAGCCTTGGAGAACCAGTCGACGATCTCCAGCTGTCGCGTCATCGGGAGCGTCGTCAGGATACGCAGATGCGCATCCCCCGCCCGCTCGAGCGACGCCTTCGCCGGGAGGAACCGCTGGATCTGGCGTTGGACGCCAGTCCGCAGATCCTCGAGCATCCTCGTCTCGAAGATGCCGGCGATCGCCTTCATCGCCTCGCCACTTGAAACCGTATAGCCCTCGGGAAACGCCATCGCCTTCGCCCGACGCTCGATGACCGTATCGATGATGCGCGGCATCGAGTTGATCGGCTGTTCGATGACTTCATCGAGGATGTCGCGCAGCGGACCAGCGAACTCCGAGAGTTTTGCCGTCATGACGCCGGTCAGCGTGAAAGCGCCGACCAATGTCGCGCGAATCGTGGCCCAGGTCGTCGGGTCGTTGAGCCTAACCCAGTAGACCGTGCGCACGTCCTCGAGGTTGTCCCGTTCCTCCTGCTGGAGGAAGTTGTTCGTGAAGCTTTCGAGAATCGGATGAGTGAAGAAATCCACCCCCGGTCCCAGCAACGCTTCGAGCCACTGCGGAATCTTATTTTCGGCCATGGTTAGCCTCCTTATCTGGTTGAGTTTCGGTTTTGTATAACAACACGCGACACCTTCTTGGTGTCGTCTATTTTCGATATTCAGTTGTCAAACTGCCACCCTCCCTACCGGTACATCCATGACAATGACCGAGGACTATACACTATTCTTTTGAATTTGTCAAGGGGTCAGTCGCCAACCACCTGGTACACTCCGAAACTCCAGCGTGCCTTGCTGGTCGGTTCGATAGACAGGAATATGTAATGATGTTAGTCGTTCAAGAACCGCCGGATGCGGATGATTGTACCGGTTGTCTCTCCCAACCGGAATGACCGCGACATCAGGCGCAACCGCCTGTAAAAATTCATGGTCGCTCGAAAATTTTGATCCATGGTGGCCAATTTTGAGCAGGTCGGCGTGAATATTTTTCCCCTCCGCCAGTAACGCGACTTCAACTGCGTCAGAGGCATCCCCAATCATCAATGCTGTACTACCGGCACAAGTAATTTTTGTGCCAACCGACGTATCGTTTATGCCTCCGCGACCATTACTTGCCTTCGCCGTATACGGCTTTCCATTCCACGATTGATCTGGCCAGAGAATATCAATTGTCAGATAGTTCCCAAGTTTGTAGACCTGACTAGATTGAACCGGCACGATTTTGGCTGATGATTTTTCAACTGTCGTTACCCAGCGTTGATAGAGTTTTGTAGTGGTAACGACGCCCGTCGTAAGAACTGTCCTGACCGGCCAATCGTTCACCACCGCGAGAAGTCCGGTCAGATGATCGGAATCGGGGTGAGTTAAAATCGCCGTTTCAATTTCGTTATTGCCAAAACCAAGATAGGGCCCAAGCTGACGACTCACCGTGTCCCGTGGTCCCCCGTCGATCAGGAGATCTTGGTGATCAGGCGTTTGAATCAGAATCGCGTCGCCTTGACCGACATCAAGAAACACCATCCGACAGGACGCTGAAGCGATTGTTCGGGCGTGGCGCACCGACCAGCCATACCAAACAATAATCATCAAGCTCACCGCTAGGAGACTAACGACGAGGAAGAGTTTCTTGGTGGGACGCATAGACAAAGTGTATCACGAGCCAAACACACATTCCGGCCAAACCCCCAGCCAGCCACCACGGCGTCTCAACCTGAGCAACTGGCCACGCCGCGGCAACACCGATCGTACCCAACACGAGTCGAAGTAACGCGTCCGTCACAGGAACTGCCCATGGCACAACCAATGCGACTGTCCCAAGGGCCATGATCAAAGGAATGAGTGGAAGAACTGCCAGGTTTACGGCCGGCGCGACGATCGACAGTCGCCCGAATAGCCACAGTAATAACGGCTCAGTCACGAGCATCGCCGCTAAAGTCGACGAAAGATTACTGCGAATCGCAAACGCCTCTGGCCAGACCCGCATTAACCGCTCAACCGCGGGCGAAACATAGATCAGTCCGAGTGTCGCCAAAAAAGATAATTGAAACCCGAGATCATGAAGAAGGATCAGCGGGTTGACCAGGACCATTCCAACAAACGCGTAAAGAATAATTCGCGCCACAGCGACCGGCCGTCCAAGGTGTCCTGCAATTAGTCCAACCAACGCCATCACTGCCGCTCGCGTGACCGAAGCTGAAGCGCCCGTCAGTATCACGAAACCAATAATCAATATCGTGGTCGGCCAAAATGCCGCTCGTCGTCCAATCACCGCGCTCAACGCCGACGAGAGGATGGTAATAATAATCGTCACGTTAAACCCAGAGAGGGCGACGATGTGAGACGTGCCGGTCGCTCGAAATGACTGGCGAAGTTCGGTGGTCATTGTCTCTTGAACGCCCAGTAAAATTCCCGCTAGCAAATCTGATTGCGGCGAGTGGTACGTTCGTTGGATATGGTCGACGACTGATGCGCGAATTCGCGCGAGCCAGGCCCGCCAGGTTGATGACGGTCCCTTGAGTTGAAAGACGTCTGGGGCGCGACAATCGGCTAGTAGGCCCTGCGCCGCGCGGCTGAGACGTTGATTTGCCTGAACCGCAGCCCAACGACACGCCAGTGCTACTCGGACACCAACACGTGCGCCCGATCCAGGATCCGTCGTCATCTGAACTGAACCAGAACGTCGCGCGCCAGAAAATTCAAGTTCACTGATCTCAATCATCTCTCGACCAAAAACTGACCATGTGTGGGTCACCACTCCGTTGATCGTCCGTGATTCCTGCAGAAGGCTGGCAACTGACCGATCGTAGGCAACTATCACCTGTGTGAAACGCCACGCCCCAAGTAACGCCCCGATGACAAGTCCCAGCACGACACCACGACGCGCAAGACCAGCGGATACTATGGTTACAATCACCGCTCCAACCACCACAAAAAAAATCGGAACATACTCCCCTAGGGTCGTTCCAAGAGATATTCCGAAGGTCGCAGCAAAAAGAAATCGGCGTGACATAGAATTCTGGCCACGCAAAATCTTCACTTTCAGTATATCGCCCTCAGATTACTTGTCAATTATATCTGATCGTCAGTCCCAGCAATCCGCGGCCGGCCAGCCCGATCCCAGCGCAAATACGCTTCGATAAACCCGGTTAGTTCGCCGCGCAGTACGTCGTCAACCTGACTGGTTTCAAATTTGGTCCGGTGGTCTTTCACCATCCGATACGGCTGAAGAACGTATGAGCGAATTTGATTCCCCCACGCGGCCTCGTGATACTCACCCCGCAACTTGGCTTTCTCCTCGGCCCGCTTTTGAACTTCGAGGTGTTGCAACTTCGCAGTTAATATCTTCATCGCCATTTCCTTGTTCTGTTGCTGCGAACGTTCGTTCTGAACCGAAACCATAATCTTCGTGGGCAGGTGAACAACCCGCACGGCGGAATAGGTCGTCTGAACACTTTGCCCGCCGTGACCAGACGATAAAAATGTATCGATGCGTAAATCCTTTGGATCTATTTTGACCGTGGCGACGTCGGCCAATTCCGGTAACACTTCGACCAGCGCGAAGGATGTGTGACGCATTTTTTCCGCGTCGAAGGGTGAGATCCGAACCAGGCGATGGACGCCAGCCTCGGATTTCAAATACCCGTAGGCATGCTGACCCAGCACCTCGAAGGTAACGCTCTTAATCCCCGCTTCTTGTCCAACTGAACGATCAACCACTTTCGTTTTCCATCCCCGTTGTTCACAAAATCGCAGAACCATGCGTTCAAGTATAGCCGCCCAATCCATCGCGTCCGTCCCGCCCGTCCCGGCGTGAATCGCCACAATCGCATTGGCAGTATCATAGTCGTCTGAGAGGAGTAACTGAAACTCGAGTTGTTGATACCGTTCAGCCAGCTCCGCAAGATGCGTTTCGACTTCAGATCGCTGACTTTCATCAACCAGCTCGGCTAGCTCTTTCCAGCTCACTACGTCACGTTCAAGCGACTCCCAACCATCGATCGTGTTTTTTAGGCTGCTCAGTTCGCGACTAGCCGTCTCAGCCGTCGCCCGGTCCGACCAAAAATCCGGCTGGCTCATCGCCTCCTCTAGTTCACCGGCCCGTTGTCGTAATTGACCGAAGTCAAAGTAAGCCCCGCGCGGCCGTAATCTTGCGCTGGAGTTCGTCGAGGTGCCGCACGAGGTCAGTCATGAGCTCAGCCTATCACGACAAACAAAAACGGGCAACCAGGAAGGCGCCCGTTTTTTATCGAAGATTATTCCGCCGACAAATCGTCACTCGCTGAATTCACGTTCAGGTTCGTCTCAAACGTCCCTTCCGTCGTATCCGCAGTGTTGAGATTCTGATTATCATTTGTCGTCGGGGCCACTTTTTTCTGAGTAGACGTGGTCGTTGTTGTGTTAGAGTTATTAGGGCTGATTGATGTGTCAATCAAAAACAGAAAAGCCACGATCGCGAACGCCATTAAGGCGATAACCATTGGCGCATTCAGCATAGAACTTCGTCGTGACTCCATATGTTTTTCTGTTTGTGGATAAACCTTTACTTGAGTATACAAGACTATCGGTAAAAACAACAGCGCCCCGCCGAACGGTGGGGCGCTGTGATGATTGGGCTAGGTCTTTTCTTCGAGAGTAACCGTCACATCCTTTTTTACTCCCTTCGAGTAGACTTCGACCGTAATTTTGTCACCGGGCTTGAAAGCGCTCAGCAAACCAACCAGCGAGTGGTCACTATTAATTTCTTTGCTGTTGATTTTCGTTAGAATATCATTTTCGACAATCCCCGCTTTATCAGCCGGACTAGCCGGAATAACCGCAAGCTCGTCGGCGTTCGTCCCGCGCTGAACCAGGGCTCCGGTTTTTACCGGCAAACTATTCTTTTCAGCCAGCGAGTCAGTAATTACGACATAGCGGACCCCAAGATACGGCCGAACAATTTTCCCACTGGTGCGGACCGAATCAAGATCGCGCCTCACGACCGAAATCGGTATAGCAAAGCCAATCAACTGGCCATCGCGACTGACCGCGGTATTAATTGCTACCACTGAACCGGCCAAGTCGAGTAACGGACCACCAGAATTTCCTGGATTGATTGCCGCATCGGTTTGAAACACGTCTTCAAGGGTTTCACTCTGCCCCGACGCATCGCTGGCCGTAATTGTCCGCGACTTCCCCGAGATAATGCCTTTGGTCACTGTGTTACGGTACTGACCAAGCGCATTCCCAATCGCCAGAACTGATTGACCGCTCTGGACTTTATCGGAATCACCGAGAGCTAGGGTTGGTAAATCCGTCGCCTCAATTTTCAAAATCGCCACATCATTCGTCGGATCTTTTGCGACCACTTTCGCGTCATACCGTTTTCCATCATTGAGCACCACAGTGTATTCGGCCTCATCATCATCAACGACGTGCTTGTTCGTTACAATCGTACCGTCGTCCGAAACAATAAATCCGGTTCCACCGCCTACTTCTTGCTTCCCTTCGGGCTGTTGCGTGCGCGAGCCAAAAAAGAATTCATCGAAGGGCGAAAACGGACTGTTCTGAAAAACTTTTGAGTAGTCTTTGGTGATGATTATACTCACGACCGCCGGACTCGCCTTAGCCACCACATCAACCGTCGCCGAATCTTCTTCGACCGCAATCGTTTTTGGGGTCCCGACGATGGCCGTTGTGCTTGGATTCTTCGCGACTGAATAGCCGACCAGACCACCACTCGCGCCGCCGATTAACAAGCTCAGTCCAATGGTCAGTAAGAGTGAGGAGTTACGCACCGGGGTTGGTGGGATAGATGGGATGGATGGTTCCATAGGGTGCTGATGAAAGATAATTACTACTACAGTATGTAGTAGTTCCTACAACTCGTCAAGATTATTGAATGGTAAACCCCGGCGAATACCGCCAGCGGCTTTGCGTCTTCCAATCTGTCTCGGTCACCTCTCCCCCAACGAGAAATGGCGCTGCCAACCGGTACGTTCCAGTCGGTGCCTCCGCAAAAACTTCGCCGATTGCTTCCGTCATCAATAATCCATTCCATTCATCAGTCTTCAACGCACCCTTGGAAAAAGACTCAAGCCCACTCGAAACGCTGGTGCAAGGCGTTTTTCCGCGGCTCACGTCACGCCACTCTAATTCATCCGCACCTTGCCGTTGAAGCCACCACCACCCAGACCCACAACCACCAGCGTTCGTGGCAAGCGTAATTGCTTTTCGACTATCATTGCGTAACGAAATTAGGACTGGCTCCCCGCCCCGATAGATCCGTTTGTCGATTTGAAACGTCAGGCGTACTCCGGCTGCTGGTTGCGCCCGGTGTTCATCGGTTGTTTCGGCGGCCAATAAATAGTTCGACGATTGAAAAATCATGATCGACATCGCTCCCCAGCCAAGGAGTAGAGCGATCGCGACGGAAAAACTAACGCGCCGCGTGACAGTAAACATATCTATGAGTTCAGGAGCGTTGGCAGAGTCACAAGACTATACCCTTTTGCCTTCATCTCCGTCGCCAGACCCGCGACGGTAGCCGCGGTAATATCATAACCAGCGTGAAGTTGAATAATCATCCCGGGCTGAAGTTTCGCCATAACACGATCGACCGCGGCCGCGGCGGTCACACCATCTTGCCAATCAGTGGCGTCGATCGTCCCGAGAATAAGACAGTACCCTGCCTCTGTCGCAGCCTTCACAACGGTTTCATTGGTGTCACTAAAAGCTGGTCGAAGGTATGGCGTCGGTGATAATCCTGTCGCCGCTTCAATCGCCGCTGCGGCCTTCGTCAGTTGGACCGGAATCGTCTCGGCGGTGAGCGTCGTTAGGTTGGTGCTATCGTATCCGCGGTTATAGACGCTATACCCATCCGACACAACACTTTTGAGAAAGTCAGGATTTTTTTCAGCGAACGTTCCGGTGGCAAAAAAACTTGCCGGGGTGTTGTTTTTTTTCAACTGGGCGAGAAGTTGTTTCGCGTTATCATTCGCTGCGGACATTTCAAAGGTCAACACAGCGACCTTGTTGTCTCCGTATTTCGCAATCGGTTCGGCACAAACCCCTTCAGGCACCGTTGTTAATTCCGGTTCAGTCGTCGTCGCATTTGTGTTCTCCTTCGTGGCTACGTTCGTGTTCGCTGGGAGATCGGAGGCGTTCGTGTTCGACGCGACAGCGTCGTTCACGAGAGTAATACTCGGCTCATTCGTCGCCGATGTATTTTCGCGTCCATTTCCACTCAGAACGGCACGACCGATGAAGACCAAAGCCACAATCACCAGCAAACCAATCACAATCCGGGCCCAGGGCTTGGAGCCAGATGATCGACGTGGTTGATAACGACGGATATTATTGGCCATTGACGGTCGCGGTTACGGTGGCGCGACGCCGGAAATATACCATAACAGCGCCGTAGACGCCAAAAGCAACACCCGTGTAGATCAGGTCGCCGAGGACCGTATTTCGAAAGAATGGAAGTCCGGCAGCATAGGCCTGGAGTAACCCGGCCATCGTATGCGGGTACCAGTTCCCAAACCCCCAATCAGCCGCGTTGGTCGCGAGAAAAAAAACAATCGAGCCAACGAGGCTACTCGCTAACACTCGGCCGGTCGTCACGCGTCGTCGCAGCCACCAACCAATCACGATGCTCACACCAAAGCTCGCGTAGACCGTCAGCATAATCGGCAGAAGGTAAAACCCGATCAGCCAATCGCTCGCGAACATCAGAACAAAAGGGATAATCACCGCCCAGCGGCGCGGTAACAGAACCGCGCCAAACATCGCGATCGCGCTCACGGGCGCGAAGTTCGGCGGCAGCTCGATCAAGCCGTAATGCCGTGCAACACGCAAAACAATCCCAGCGGTGATAAGGAATAGGCCGATCGTCAGAACCGAACGCTTCGGAGATAGGCTCATGGTCGCCGCGAGCTAATCGTCACTGTGTCACCTTGCCGTAGTAGCACTGAACTGAGGTCCGTCACGACGACATCGTTATGACGCACGACCCAGGCCGCTTCGGCGGTGTTTTTCGTCGACAAATATTCGGTCAGGTAGATTGATGACCCGCGGCTGTCGTACCGTAACGTCCCGCCGAGCTTGGCGGCAGCGCGAGCCAACGCGTCGGTCATCGTCCCGGTTGACGGCTTCGTCACAATGGTGGCCACTTGGTCATTTCGTTCAACCGTCACGGGAATCGTGAGCGGCTGACTATCGCTTTCGCCAAGAATCTGGCCGCCGATCCGTTGATCAGTTTGAATGCGCAAGGCCGGCCCAAGAAAGGTCGAGGAAAAACCCAGAGCGAGTAACCCAGCCATCACGAGCGCTTTCCAATCGAGTGGTCCTGCACTCGCGTTCAACTCCTCCGTCGGTAAGGCTAACCGAGCACTCGGCATGACTGGAGTGATCGGGCCATGGCTCGGGCGCTCGGGAACTGCCGTCGTCATCGCCATGGTGTTGGCGGTATTCGTTTGAGACGGTAAAGCTTTCCTCACCTTCGTCAGGCGAGGTTTTGCCGAGCGCGTCGAACGACGTGGTTGCTTAGAAACTTTCAAGCTTCCACTCGACAAGGTCGCTGGTTTTCGTTTGATAGTCTTTGGCGCCGACTTCGGCTTGTTTGCAATTGACATAGAAGGCCCAGAATTGACGATCGGCCGGCTTCTTCGCGTCGATGGCGTTAACGAAGCCCTCGGCGCTGACGTCGACCTGATGATCTGCTTGCAGTAATTCTAAAGCATTTTTCCCGTCTTGACCAGCATACGACGGATTGCCCGCGGCGGCGGCACAGGCGACGGTGTTCGTGTTACCGTTTTCGTTGAGCGTCCTTGAATTGATGTTGACCGACTGTGTCCAGCATGACGCGCCGAAGAGGGCGAGCGCCAGAACTGGGATAAGGATTTTCTTCTTCATACGTTTGTTGGGGGTTATAAATAAACTACCCGCCAACGTGATGTAGCAGGCAATCCGTGCACGAAGATTGCTGCCTTTCCACGAAGGTCTTGTCTTTTTCTACCCATCGACAAGGGCAGAACGGCGTCCGAGTATACGGTGGCGGGACCCTGCCGGAATGACACCGGCTTACCGAGGTTCGAGTGTAGCGAAAGAGCGGCTCACCGTCAACTAGATGTTTGCTCTACGATTCCTCAAGGATAATACCTTCTTGAAACCCACCCCGCTCATCGGCTTTTTGTCGCCGCAGTGTTTCAAGGGTTTCTTTCGTGTGACCGAGTCGGCCGGCAATTGCATAGAGAACTTCCAGGACATCAGCGAGCTCCTCGGGGTTATTACTCTCCAAAAATTCCGTTACTTCTTCCTGGAGTTTTGTCCGTACTTTTTCGTCGTATTCCTCGGGCGTTGCAATGTGCGTCACCGCTGTACCGCCTTTAGCACTGATGATGGCTGGGATGTTATCGCGGACAAGTTTATTGTATTTCATAGCTCACAGTTTAGTAATCTAGGCCTCTGGTCGCAATAATACCTTTATAGTATGGGTGCTTGACCATCTTCATTTCCGTCACCAAATCGGCATATTTCAAAAGTGATGGAATTTTTTTATGGCCGGTCCAAATCAGATGAACCATTTTTGCAACCTTATCCTTCGCTCGATCCTTCATGAATTTTTCCACCAACTTTTTTTCGAGAATCCCTTCGTCAATCGCTGAACCGAGTTCATCGGCGACAACTAACTTATACTGCCCAGAGAAAACTTTTTCCCGCAAGACCTCGAGGGCTTTCAGGGCGGTCGCTTTATGCACCTCCTCGGGTTTCCGATCATTCAGGATTTTAAAGAATCCCTCGCCGACGACGAGGACTTCGATCCCAAGTTTGCGGAGCGATTGCCGCTCCCCGCTCGGCCAGGCTGCCTCCTTGACGAACTGGAGAAAACACACCTTCCAACCGTACCCAACCGCCCGGACTGCAGTACCAACCGCGGCGGTGGTTTTTCCTTTGCCGTCACCAATATAGGCATGGGTGAGACCACGGTCAGCGGCACGGAGGGTTTTTGGAGCGCGTAGAGGCATTAGTCTCGGCTAGTCACCTTAAATGTATTAATTTTTACGCATGGAGAGGTGTTTAGATACGGATCCGCCAGGCCAATTCCAACTCGCGCATCGGAGTCAAAACTATGTGTGAGCGTAAAGTTCCATGTAATTTCACCTGATTCAATCAACGCCCCGTCAGCATCATAAAAGCGCATGGAAAGCTCAACCTCTCGAGAACCAGATTCCTTGGGTTTTGCATCAATATCTATAGCTCCACGTAAGGCGTGGTTGATTGGAATTTCGGAAGGAAGAAACACTTTCTCCTTTTCGTAGCCATCCGGTTTCCAATAGCTCCATGTTCCATCGGCGTTCATTTTTTTTAGAATCACCGACCGACGGTCACCGTCACCTATAAATAACATAAACCCGTTTTCCAAAATTATATATGTGTTCAACTTATCGGAGCACGGGATAATTTCGAAATCCACTCGAGATTTTTCTGGCACCCCGTCGACTGACAATAAATATCCGTTCTCACATTCGCTCAGCAACTTCATCACTGACAACGACCAGTTAATACACCCTTTGGGCTGGCCAAACACCGTTGGTTCGTTTCCGGTCAAAGAAACGTAAGTTTTGGGAGGTCCAAAATGCTTGTTATAGTAGGCCTGTGCAAACGGTGTCAAAATCGGGGCGACGATTGCAGCGAACAGCCCACTGAAAATAATTGAAACACTCGCTAGCACTTTACCAGAAGCACCAAGGCTGGAGGTGCTTTGGCGCTTCTTCTGAACATTTTTACGTTTAGCTGAGGGGTCCTTAGGACGAAACCATATTCCCATTTCTCTTGTCCAGTGTTTCGAGCGGTTCAACCATTCCGTTCGGAAGTTAGTGAATAATATTAGCTACAGCCGGTGGTGGTTCCGCACTCGATGCAGACCATGCACGAGCCGTTGCGTTTCATTTTCATTGAACCACAGTTGGTACAAGTATCACCGGTAAAGCCTTGAGCGCGGGCAGTTGAGCGTGAATCCGGTTCGGACGGGCTCATCGAGACAGCGCTGGTTGCTTGGCTACGGGGTTTTTCAGCCACGACCGGTTGCATCGTTGGCAGCTGGACCTGCACCGGATGTTCACCCGCTTCTGGTTTGACTTGGACAAGATCATCACGGTTGAGATACTCGTAGCCCAGAAGACGGAAAATGTAATCAAGAATACTGGTCGACATTTTCAGGTTCGGATGACCTTGGACCGGACCGGCGGGTTCAAACCGCGTGAAGGTAAAGGTATCAACGTATTCTTCGAGCGGTACGCCGTGTTGTAAGCCTTTCGAAATCGAAATCGCGAAGCAGTTGATCAGGGAGCGATAGGCCGCGCCGTCTTTATACATATCGATGAAGACTTCGCCGAGTCGACCATCATCATATTCGCCGGTCCGAACGAAGACTTTGTGTCCACCGACGACCGCTTCCTGCGTCCAGCCGACGCGCTTCGAAGGCAGTTTTCGCTTCACCGCGTTCACGGTCGCAACAGCGTTGACCATCTGCGGGGTTACTTCGGCAACGTTGTCTTCCTCATCACCCAGCATCGCCACTTCGTCCTCTTCCGAGGTGCTATTGAGGGGCTGAGAAAGTTTTGATCCATCGCGATAGAGCGCGACAGCTTTGATCATCATTTTCCACGAATCCCAATAGACTTGTTTTACTTCTTCGATCGTCGCGTTCGACGGCATGTTGATCGTTTTTGAGATCGCGCCAGAAATGAACGGT
This sequence comes from uncultured Gammaproteobacteria bacterium, assembly GCA_964349465.1. Taxonomy (GTDB): domain Bacteria; phylum Patescibacteriota; class Patescibacteriia; order SBBC01; family CAIJZX01; genus CAYGGC01. Next base: position 89,318 of record CAYGGC010000001.1, on the reverse strand, counting down.
TGCACCGCGGCCATCATTTTCACGTGAGCGTTGTAGGCAATATAGCGCTCCCCCTTCGTGCCGCACTTATTCGCGCAATCGAAAATCGGATAGTGTTCAGTCTTGAGGTGCGGCGCGCCTTCAGTGGTCATCGTCCCGGTCACATATTCATTGGCAGCGTTGATGTGTTCTTTTGTGAAGCCGAGCGCTTCGAGCACGTTGAAGGCGCTTTCGTTCGCGTGTGCGCCGAGACCAAGGCGCTTCATGGTTTCTTCACCGAAGGTTAGCGGGTTTAAGACGAACCGGATATCGAAGGCGCCGTCGAGCGAGAGCTCCATCTTGGCCAGATCTTCGCTATTCAAACCTTTTGTCTTCAAGGTTTCGTGATTGATGAATGGTGCGCCGACGAGGGTTCCGGCCCCACGCGAATAGTTTTCAATGTCCTTAATCTGCTGTTCCGAGTACCCGAGGCGCTTCAAGGCTTTGTTAACGGATTGGTTAACGATTTTGAAATATCCGCCGCCGGCGAGTTTCTTGAATTTCACAATCGCGAAATCTGGTTCGACGCCGGTCGTATCACAGTCCATGATCAAGCCGATCGTTCCGGTTGGCGCGATGACGGTCACTTGGGCGTTGCGGAAGCCATGCTCCTTCCCCCATTGCAAGGCCCGGTCCCACGTTTCACGAGCGGATTTCACCAGGGCGTCAGAGGCGTGTTCGGGATTAATTCCCATCGGTTTGATTGTCAGCCCTTCGTACTCGCCTTCAGGAGCGTTGTAGGCGGCGCGGCGATGGTTCCGAATAACGCGGAGCATGTGTTCACGGTTCCGTTCGTAACCCGGAAAAGCGCCGAGGTGACTCGCCATTTCGGCCGAGGTTGCATACGCTTCGCCGGTCATAATTGCGCTAATGGCGCCAGCAATCGATAAAGCTTGCGGCGAGTCGTACGGCACGCCCATCATCATCAAGACCGTCCCGAGGTTCGCATACCCAAGTCCAAGCGTCCGGAAAATATACGACAGCTCGGCAATTTCCTTACTCGGGAATTGCGCCATCAACACGGAAACTTCCAGCGTGATCGTCCAAATCCGGGCGGCGTGTTTAAAGCCCTCGGTGTCAAATTGCCCGTTCTCAGCATTATAGAAATGCGCCAAGTTGATTGAAGCGAGGTTGCAGGCCGTATCATCCAAGAACATATATTCCGAGCACGGATTCGAACCATTAATCCGACCATCCTCAGGGCAGGTGTGCCATTCGTTCACGGTTGTATCAAATTGCAAACCTGGGTCGGCGCAAGCCCACGCGGCATACCCAATTTCTTCCCACAGTTCGCGAGCCTTCAATGTCTTCATGACCGAGCCATTGGTACGAGAAGTTAAATTCCAATCTTGGTTCCGTTCGACCGCGCCCATATACTCATTTGTCACGCGGACCGAGTTGTTCGAGTTCTGTCCGGAAACGGTGTTGTACGCATCACCCTCAAAGTGGGTTGAATATGTTCGGAAATCAATCGTCGCGTGACCTTGTTCAACGAGCGCGAGCACGCGAACAATGTAATTGAGCGGTACGTTGCGCTGGAGCGCCGCCCGAACCACTTTTTTCAACGGTTCGTTCTTATGGTAATCCGTCGTGTTCTCGGTCGCAGCGGTCTGCATGATTTCGTTCAGGTATTTCGCGTTTGTTTTACTCCCCGAAACCAGTGCCGCCACTTTTTGTTCTTCAATCACTTTCCAATTTATAAATTCTTCAATATCCGGGTGGTCAGCGTTAATGATTACCATTTTCGCTGCTCGACGGGTCGTACCGCCGGATTGAATCGCCCCCGCGGAGCGATCAAAGATCCGCAAGAATGACATGAGCCCCGAGCTCGTACCACCGCCGGACAGTTTTTCTTTCGCGCCGCGGAGATTAGAGAAATTACTTCCCGTGCCTGAACCAAATTTAAACAAACGCGCTTCACGCGTTACGAGATCAAAAATCCCACCCTCATTCACCAGGTCGTCATTCACTTTCTGAATAAAACAGGCGTGTGGTTGCGGGTGGGTATAGGCGTCTTCTGATTTCTTCAGAACGCCGGTTTCCGGTTCAATATAGTAGTGGCCTTGTGGGCTGCCGGTGATGCCATACGCCCAGTTCAAGCCGGTATTAAACCATTGTGGCGAGTTTGGGGCACCCATTTGGCGGATAAGCATGTGCTCCATCTCGTCTTGATAGGCCTGCGCGTCTTCCTTCGAAAAAAAGTAGCCGTACTTTTCACCCCAGAATCTCCAGGTTCCAGCTAAGCGGCGAATCACCTGTTTCGCGCTCGTTTCCGAACCAAGCACCGCTTGACCGTCCACACCGATCATCGGGTTCCCGGTCGCGTCTTTCTGTGGCACACCGGCTTTGCGGAAATACTTTTGCGCTAAAATATCGGTCGCGACCTGACTCCAGGTGACCGGGACTTCAACGTTCTTTATTTCTTTCACGATCTTCCCATCCGGATTTTTGATGATCGATGAGCGAAGCTCGTATTGAAGCTGCTCGAGCGGATCATGTCCCACCATCGTAAACAGGCGACGAATTTTCATGCCCGGTCCGGTCCGTTTTGGAACAGCGGCGGTGCGAGTGGTCGATGAGGCGGATCGGAGGCGATCCGAGGCGATCGTGGAGTCAGGCATGGACGGACGGTTTAGTTTGAAATAAATAGAGTTAGGTTTTTTTATTTGGTCGACGTGGGCCGGTCAACCGATTCAGTTCGCGCTTAAAGGATTCGATATCTTGGAATTGACGGTAGACTGAGGCAAAGCGGATGTAGGCAACCTGATCAATACGCTGTAATCGTTTCATGACGATCTCCCCAATCTGTTGCGACGTAATTTCGGTTCGGCCACGAACCTGGATATCTCGTTCAATCTGGCCAATTAACTTTTTCAACGTGTCACCAGTAATCGGACGCTTCTCCAGGGCTTTCCGCGCACCAGCTTCAACCTTATCGCGATCGTACGGCTCCCGAGCGCCATCCCGCTTGACCACCGTCAAGTTAAGAATTTCCACTTCTTCGACCGTTGAGAATCGATACCCGCATTTATCGCATTCGCGGCGACGACGGATCGCTAAACCTTCTTCCGTCACGCGGGAATCAGTGACGCTCGTATCGCTATTGTGGCAGGATGGGCACTTCATCTGAAGATAGAGAAAACTCCGCTGCGTCAGGCAATTCAGACGAGCTGAAACGACCAGCAAAAGCAGCCAGAGAGGCGGGGAACCGGGGCCCGCTGGGCAGGGACGTGAGTGTGAATGTTCTTGAGGTTTTGTTTGAAGGCGGTCAATCGCGTTTTCGATATGACCACTACATCTAGTACTGCGTGGGGGTAGTATACTACTACATCTAGGGGTGGGTCAAGAATCGGAAAAAATGAAAAAACCTCCTGTAAAAACGCCTCGGGAGATAGATTCACGATATTTTCCGACGCTTCACTCCCCATCTACCTGTGGACAACCTACCGCCCGAGGATGTTCTCTGGCCACGTTGGTTCAGGCTCGGTCAATGGCCCAATTCGTTGAAATAACCAGACCCGATCAGCATGGTATAGCTGCCGATACCCCGACGAGGCCTGTAGATATGGAATCAGTTGTTCAAGCATGACTTTTTCGGACCGGCGACGTCCATCAGTCTTTGTATTTGCGTCAAAATTCCGCTGAAGCACCATGACATAATCAACTTGCCCGAGGCCATTCGGAACGATTTGGACCATGGGGTGCTCGTTGATGAAGGCGCCGAGGTTTTGAGTAATCGCCACGCCATGCGCCGAGGCCGGGATCATCGCCAGCGCCTCTCGGGCTTGCGGCGCTAAGCGTTCTTTCCAATCGACCAGCGGCCAACGGGTCTGGGTGCTCCATGGCCACGGACTGTATTTCCAAACGGCCACTCCAGTCCCACCTATCACGGCCACTATCCAGATAATACTCATAATCAAGCGACCCCGAGGCCACCAACGAGTCACAAGTGTCTGCAAATTACGCCAGCTGAAAACCAGCGCCAAGAACAGGAAGGGAATAAACAAAGCGTGGTAATGAAAAAAGAGGGTTTGCGGGTTCGGCGTGTCCCAGAGCCAATAGAGAAGTACTTCGGGTAAGGCAAGCAAGACAATCGGACTAAGTAACGGAAGAAGGAGCCCGAGGGGTAACGCGAGCTGCCAAGCCGCATTCAAGTGGGTCTTCGTCGCCAATAAATCCCACGCACGGCGTGGGTTCACTATCGTTTTTAGGATTGTACGCGGGCTCTCCCCTTCAACATCATAAAACTTCTGGTAGATAAAGTGGCTCGTTTGGCCTGGGCGAGACAGCGGAATCGCGACAAACAACTGGAGTAGCGTCCAGGCCCACGGAATAGCTAGTGCCCAGAACGCTCGGCGTCGCTCCCCACTCCACCAATACAACGCTCCGCCAAGGAGACCGATCGTCACTCCGACCTGCTCTTTGGTGATCAGCGACAGTCCAACCCACACCCAAAACCAGCGATGACGCTTGGCCACAACCGCCTCAGCCGCGGCTAAGAAGAAGGTTACGGACAACGTCACCGAGTGAAAGTCAAACAGGTTCGCGCCTTGGAGCGGCGGATAGAGCAAATACACCCAGGCCAATAACGCACCGAGCCAAGGTCGTCCAGTTAACCGTCTCGTCAATAAAAACAGTGGCCAGGCCCCGAGAGCCAGAATAATTGTTTGCGCGACGAGGAGATTGTCGCTCGTCGAACCAAACCAGCTCAGCGGAGCCAAGAGCATCAGGAAATAATCAGCGTGAATCGCCGACCGCGCCATGAGAACTCCATGCTGGCCATTCGGGCCAAGCTCCGGGTTGGTGAACATAAACCCATGGCCATGCCCAACATTCCAGACCGTCTGGGACATAATACCCAAATCATACCAACCGGCATTGAAGTTATGGGCCCGGCCCAAAGAAAACCAGGACAAGGCCAGGGTATACGCGACAATGCCAACCCAGACAAGCAAGATTGGGGGGCTCATTCGACGCCACGGCAACACCATAGTTAGTAGAAGTTATATGTACCCGGCAGATATTCCCCAGGCACTGACTCGAGTTGAGATCCGGGTATTCGACGATAGATCCGATCGGTGCCTGACTGGTACAGGCGCTCAAAGGCCACGGAACGATCAAGGAATTCACGATACCACTGATAGACGGTCTTGTCAGTATTCGGCTGTTGATTCCACCAGACCGGCTCATGGAGCACGATATACTCAACCGACATCCAGGCCTGTGGAAATAAGGCGCTGTATTCGTAGGATCGCCACTGCGGCCCAAGCTCCCGCGTAAAACTGACGCTAGCGGTTGGTGGTAATAGTTGACGCTGGGCTAAGACACTCATCCGACCGGGGTCGCGCGTCCACATCTCCGGTTGCCACTGCCAGCTCCAAGGATATGGACTCATCGCAACTGACATCGCCACACTGCCCAGAATAACCGCGAGTGGTAGCCAACGCCACTGCGCAATCCGTCGCCAACGTCGCAGTCCGTCCAGTCCAGCAATCAGAAGCACAACCATGGCCGGAACATGGGCAATATGGAAAATAGTATGGACCGTCTTGGTATCACTCAGCCAGTGCGGCAATAAAGCCGGAAGGGCGAGAAGCGCGACTGGGCTCAAGCAGGCAAGGCCCACCATCGGCAGGATCATCGCCAATGCGGTCACGACATGGTCAGGCCGCATCAGCCGCCAACCAAGTTCTCCACCCTGCAAGAGTCGTCGAAGAATTTCTCCGGGCGTCTCACCCAAACTGCCGTAATACATTGCCCACGCAAAATGGTTCGTGCCGTCGGTTCTCGCGGCCGGAATAAACCAAGCGAAATGCGCAGTTGACCACGCTAGACCAATGCCAAGGAGCCACCACGCCAAACGGCGCCGGTCATACGCGCGTAAAAAATACCACCAGATCGGTCCGATCAAGAACCCAACATTCTCTTTTGTGATCAGGGCCAACCCAAACCACATCACGAGCACCCACGCCCGTCGGCGGAGAACAATCGCCTCAATCCCAGCTAGCCCAAAGAGAAATAGGAACGTGACCGGATGCACTTGCCACAGCACCGGATAGACGACCGCCCCGGACAGAAGATACCCTGCCGCTAAGGCGTAACCAAGGCTAGGCCGGGACGTGATCGCGATAACAGCCGACCATAAAAACCACGCCCCAGCCACCGCAGCAAGCGCTTGCAGAGCGACCAATGCGTCTGACGTCGCGAACCAGCTCAGCGGCGCCAGCAGAATCAGGAGGTAGTCGGCGTGAATCGCTAGGCGTGATACTTGCTCACCGGTATTTGAAAAGGTCATAGTGAAACCGTGACCATGGCCGACATTCCACATCGTCTGCCACATATTCCCGGTGTCTTGGGCGTGAGCGGTAAAGACTTCGTCGATGCGGATACTCGCGATCGCCCATGTCACGGCGACCAACCCCAATACGAAAAAACCCACCCAAGCAACTCGCCGGAGCGTTCGACTCCCTGACGTCCGTGGATTGATTGACATTGCTACCAGGTCAACGACCTACATCATTTTTTTTCGGATGAACGCTGGAATTTCCAGGTCATCCTCTTCTTTTGGTTTTGCCGATGAGACAATCGGACGCGAGGTGGGCATACTTGGTGCACTCGTGGTCGGCATCGGGGCAGAGACTACCGGCTGTGGCTTTGGCTTGTCCATCATCGGTTTTGGTTGCTCAAATGGCATCATTGATCCACCAGTGATGGCCTTCTTGGTCGGTCGGTTCGCGCCTTTGCCGAAGCCGGTCGCAATGACCGTGACCTTCACTTCATCTTTCATGGCCTCATCAATAATCGCGCCGAAGATGATTTTTGCTGCCGGGTCGGCCGACTGAGTAATAATGCGAGCGGCTTCATTCACTTCATACATCCCCAAGCTTGGGCCACCAGTGACGGTAAAGAGAATACCTTTCGCACCATCGATCGGCACTTCCAAGAGCGGCGAATCAATCGCGTTCTTGGCCGCATCAACCGCGCGGGTTTCGCCGGTTGCTCGGCCAATCCCCATCAGCGCTGTCCCCTGTTCTTTCATGATCGCTTTCACATCAGCAAAGTCGACGTTGATCAAGCCCGGGACAGTAATCAGCTCGGCGATACCTTGAATCCCTTGGCGAAGAACATCATCAACAACCTGAAAGGCTTCGAGGAGTGAGGTTTTTTTGTCGATGATTTGTAACAGTCGATCGTTCGGGATCGTAATAATCGTATCAACATTTTCCGCCAATTCGAGATACCCCGAATCGGCGAGTTGTTTGCGCTGCGCTCCTTCGAAGGAAAATGGCTTGGTCACAACGGCGACCGTGAGGGCGCCAACATCTTTGGCTAATTCGGCGACGAGTGGCGCGGCGCCAGTTCCGGTTCCACCACCAAGTCCGCAGGTAATAAAAACCATATCACTGCCCTTGAGCATGTCATGGATTTCTTCGCTATCCTCTTCGGCCGCCTTTCGACCGGTTTCCGGATCCATCCCGGCTCCGAGTCCACGGGTTGTTGTTTTTCCAATATGGATTTTTTGCGGCGCTGCGTTGTGGTGCAGCGCCTGAGCGTCCGTATTGACCGCCACAAAATCGATGCCGCGAATTTTATGCTGCATCATTCGATTTAAGGCCGAACCACCCGAACCACCAACACCAACAACTTTAATCTTGGCGAAGGTTTCGATTTGAGGTTTTACTTCCATAGAGTTTCGTGGTGGCATGGGCGAACGGAGTATAGCAAATTGATGAAAGCACCGCAAAAGGGTGACGGTGGATATCTGAACACTTTTAGTGTTCAGTTCCGCCTATGGGAGTAACCCCTTGACCCAGCGCCGGATCGTTCCGACCGTATCGCCGACCGCCGAGAAGCGATCGCCGATATTTCCCATCATCCCGCCTTGGTCTTGAACGTCGGCGCTCCAGCTCGCCAGCCCGAGGGCGGTTGCGAATGAGGGATCTTGAATTTTATCGATGGCGCTCGAGTAACCTTGCGGGAAACCGATCCCAACCGGCAAGCGGAATTCGCGCTTACCTAAGTCGACCAAGCCCGGCAGTTTCGCCCCACCACCGGTAATGATGATTCCAGCTGGGAGCAACCCAGAGCGGTCAATCTGTTGCAACTCACGGTCGATCATTTTTAACATTTCTTCAACGCGGGCTTCAATAATTTCGGAAATATGTCGGCGGGAAACAGTCAGGTCATCGCCGCCAAGCTCGGAGAGATTAATTTCTTCCCGCTTCTGGACGTCATCCGGCATCGCCGTGCCATATTCAAGTTTCACTTTTTCAGCCAGATCGATCGAGATGCGTAACCCAATCGCGACGTCATTGGTGATATGACTGGCGCCAACCGGTAAAATCTTTGTGTGCATGACGTCCCCTTCTTCGAAGACCATTAACGATGTCGTCGCCGAACCGATGTTCAAGACCGCTACGCCGAGTTCCTTCTGCCGCTTTGAGGCACAGGCTAACGACGAGGCTAAAACAGACAACACCATGTCATCAATATTGACGCCGGTGCGGTAGATCGCTTTTTGCAGATTTTTAATTTGAGCGGTCAGGCCTTGGATAATCTGCGTATCGACTTCGAGACGCATTCCACTCATCCCAATCGGATCCTTCACTCCATGCTGGTTATCGACGGTGTAGGCACGTGGCACGACATGAAGGATTTCGTAGTTCGGCGGAGTGGCGACAGCTTGGGCCGCTTCAATCACGCGATCAACATCATTCTGCTTGATTTCCCCATCAGCTTTGGCCACGGCGACAATGCCGTGGCTTTCCTGCGAAACAACATGAGTACCGTTAATCGAAACCGTCGCGTGCTCTACTGGCACCCCGGTCATCCGTTCAGCTTTTTCGAGCGTAGCAGAAATCGAAGAAACCGCATCTTCAATACTAGTAATACTCCCCTTCGACATGCCTTCAGCTGGTCCTTCGGCAGCGCCAAGAACATGGAGGCCGTCCCCGCCGGGCTGACGCTGGGCGACGACAACGCGAATTGCAGATGAACCGATATCAAGACCGGTGAAAAGCTCAGATCGAGCCATAACGATAGTACAAGGACATGAAACTACTGACTTGTAAAGTATAAACCATTTTCGCGTCTATGACGAGGGCTGTGGAAAACCCACTGAACACTACAAGTGTTCAGTCCTCCTCTAGGCCCAAAGCGGGGTCAGGTAGGGCCAAAAAATAACGATGCCGATGACGGCGGCGGCAATTGAGGTAATCAGCACTCCGGCGGCCATCAGGTCTTTAATGACGCCGACGTACGGGTGCATCCGTGGTTCGAGCATATCAACAAAACGCTCCACAACAGTATTCACCAGTTCGAGCGTCAGGATTGAGCTGACCAACAGTATTAAAACGGCCGCTTCAGCCCGGTTGAGTTTCAGCAACAGAATTCCTAAAACAACGACGATCGCGACGAGGACGTGAATCCGGAAACTATGCTCGGTCGCCATCGCTCGGGCCAGGCCATGACGAGCGTAGCGGAAGCTTTTCCAGAATCGGGCGGGACTGATGATCATAGAATTATGGAAGCCGTCGTTCGTAGCGTTGCCAGCGACGTTGTTCTGCCGAAGTTTCGTGGTCAAGACCGAGCAAGTGAATAAGACCGTGTTCAATGAGTCGCTGAACGTGCTGTGCATACGATCGCTGATACGCTGGGGCCTCATGTCGAACGACAGCCGGACAGAGGACAATCTCACCCCACTCCTCTTCCCCACTGGGCTGTCCATTCTCGGGCCATAACCAGCTGAGGACATTCGTGGCCCGATCTTTGCCGCGGTACTGTCGATTTAACCGACGGCTTGCGACCGGCCCAACAAAAACGATGGAGAGGTGCCCGTGACGCGATGGCAGTCGCTGCCTTGCGGCCTGCGCCCAAGCGCGGACACGGCCGGCCGAGAGGCCGGCCGCAACCCGGAACGTAACGGTGATGTCCGCGGAATTATTCCGCTTAGCTCGCGGCGACAAGTTTGAAGCTCCGTACAATCATATCGAAGGTTGTTCGATAGTTGACCTGGGTCAGCGATCCAGTTGAATACTGAATCATGTAGACCTTCGTATCGCGGAAAAGATAGACGGTGCTTTGGTCTTCGGAATACAAGCCTTCAAGAGCGTTGACCGTAATTGAAGTAAGTTCCGCCGCGTTGGCCGATGGGTTCGCGGCGAGGTACCACTGTTGTGGTGTCAGCTTGCTTGGATTGGCATCAACCCGGACTTGAAACAGTTCGCCGGTTGACTGTGACGGGTTAATTAAGACTCCGCCAGCGGAATCGGTCACCGCCGTCCATGGCGTTGGCAGGAGCAGGCTATACTCTTTCGTGGCATTCTCTTGGCGCTTTACCAGGGCAGAGCCCTCAAGACGTCCGTCGCCGGCCGGATTATATCCATTAAACACCTCGCCAATCGTGCCCGTCGTATCAGTCTTTTTGCCATCGATAAAGGAATCACCGTCTGAGTCTGGCTGACTAGCGTTCGTGCCATACACGGTTTCTTCAATATCAGTTAGGCCGTCAGCATCGGTATCGGTGCTCGACGGCAGTGGGCTCGTGGCCACTGTTGAAGTGTTCGTGTTGCCATTCGTAGTAGCGTTCGTGTTGGTGGTAGCGCTATTTGTATTGCTATTCAAAGACGTATTCAGGTTAGCGGTTGCGTTCACATTCTCGTTCGTCACACCATTCAAGTTGCTGTTCTCGCTATTCAGATTTTCGTCCGTCGTATTCGTATTCACCACGTTCAAATTCTCATCAACGACGGTGTTGGTGTTTGCGTTGTCGTTCGCCGTGTCCTGGTTGAGGACATTGTTGAAGACATACAGTCCACCAACAGTGAGTCCAGCCACGACGGTCACGATAATCAAAATAATCATCAACCGTTTTGTCCCTCGTGAACCACCTGACTTCGGACTGCCACCCGTGCTCCGGAATTTTTCCGGCATCGTGAACACTTTCGGTTGCGGCAATGGGGCTGGTTGGCTCGGCGCGGAAGTAGGCATGCCCGGCATCGGGCTCGGAGCCGACGAAGGCAAGCCGGACTGCGGAGGAGTGTTCTCGAACATAGGCGTGGTGGTTATTGAGCGTTGATATTTGATAATGTTTGGGGAAGGTTGAGCAACGTACCGGTTCCGTTCGGATTATTTCCGGTCCGGACTTCGTCGCCATCTGGGAAGGTATCGCCGTCCGAATCCTGCTTAGTGGGGTCGGTCATGTAAACCATCACCTCATCGTAGTCGCTGAGCGTATCACCGTCGGTATCCGCAAGTTTTGGATTGGTCTTCAGTTGCGCCTCACGCTGGTCGGATAAACCATCCTTATCCGCGTCGGCTACCTGCGGGATTGTCACCTGTTGCGATGTGTTTGATCGTTTTGCACTCGGTGTCGTTTCGGCAGCATTCGTCGAACCGGTATTCGTTGGCTCGGTAACCGGAGCGGCGCGCTGTTGGACAATCACAACGATCATCGTGGCGATCATCAGCAGAACAGCTACTAGTATAGCCCATTTTCGTCGTCCAGCCAATAACGATGGGGGGTTTGATGAGGTGACGTCGTCAGGGTTCATGGCGTAACTCGATAGTTAAAGCAGGCGCAGGTACTATTATTTGTACCGAGGCCGGTACACGGGTTCCCCGTAAAATTATTGAATCCGCCAGCACCGGTATATTTCAAATTCGCGAACAACTCGTAACTCGATCCCCCATTCAGGGTTTTGTAGGAGTAGATCTGTGACCCAACCGGGCATTGAAATTGTCGGGTTGACTCGGCCCAGCAACTCGCCGCTTCATATGGGGCCTGACAGACGCCTGGCGCAAATCCATTGGTCGGGTCGCTCGGCAGAGTTCGACCAAGGGCATTCGCCAACTCGCGTTGCCACGACGGCCAGGTTGAGGTGGTAAAGCCCGGAATAAAGGAACCCGCCGGAAGATCTGGGTAACGACTATTCGCTGTTTTATACACTTCCAATAGGGACTTAATGCTGCGGAGATCCTGGACCCGTTGCGTATCACTTACGATCGCAGCTCGGTCGTCATCACTCAGAGACTGGGTCGCATTAAATTCAATGGTGCTGAGGATGCGATTGTAGATAGACTGGGTCGACGATGAAGCGCTATTGGAATTAAAATCGATGACAAACATATACCCGGCCAACTGACCAGCGTCGGTCAAATCCGTCACACCAATATACGCCGTTGTGCCCGTCCGCACCGCTGGGTATCCACCAATCGTCGTGGAGGAGCCTGGGTTGACGCCGGGGAAACGATCTTTGAACCAATCGTACGGTGATAACAGTTCCGGGTTGGCAAAAACCAGTACCCCAATAGCGTCCTGACTAGCTTCAGATTCCTTAAAGAAGAAGCTTTTCTTCCGAGCGGGATCGACGCGGTTTCGACCCTCGATCGCTTGATGGTTGAGTAACGGTTCCGAGGCACTCGCGCAATAATAGAGTTTCATGTGGAAACTTGGGCAGGCGTCTTCGGCAGTCGACCCAGGATTTGGATTCGCCGTGCAATTCGCCGCTTGATCAGTAAAGACCCAAGGGTTTTCACAGAAATCAACCGTCACGCTCGTTTGACCGGAGGCTTCACGATTGACCGTGGCGTTATTGTTATTGTCGACCGTGACTTTCGCCGTCGCTTTCGCGGCAATTTTTCCACGCGTCGTCCCCGCCTGAATGGTCGTCGTCGGAGAATTCTGATTCTGCACGGTCGCGATAGCATCGCTGCCGCCAACCCGTTCCCAGCGCCAATCCCATTCATACACACCAGGCACCTCGCTGAGCGGCGCCGAACGACGACCACTGAAGGCTTGCGCGAGCGGATCCGGCGAGTACGTTTGTCCGGTCGCAGTCAGAATTTTACTGGCCGGCGTGACCACCACGCGATCAAGCGCGCAGATCGCCGCGCTCGAGGTAAAGCCGAGAGAGAAGGATGACGGAATATCCGCGAGTACCCCAGTGACGCCACGGAGTAAGGTTGATTGCCCATCTGCTGGGGTAAGTTTCAAACTCTGGATACTGTTCGGTGAAAGTAGGCCCGGCGTATAGGTCACCGTTGTTCGGTTACTCAAGAGCCCGACTTTGCCCTGGACGACTTGTGCACCATCAAGATAGCGGAACGTGGCCGACGTGACAGAGGCTGGTAAGAGTGGCTGACTAAAATCAACTTGCACTTGCGTATTCCGGCAAACATCCGTTTCCCCAGCCAACGGCCGCGTCGCGGTCACGACTGGGCGGGTCGCACAGCAATGATCGAAGCCGCAGCCGCGACCTGTCCCGCACGTTGAATCATCCACACAAAGATCGGCAGCCGCACAAGATCCGGTTCCACCGCCAGCGGTTGGATCGACGAGCGTCATCGCTAGTGGGTTAGAGGTTTTTCCAAGGTGCGTCACGCGTACTTTTCCGGCGCCATAGACATTCAAGCCAACGCCAGGATTTGGCGCCACCACACCAATTCGATCAGCGTCCCACTGCGGATAGCCCGCGAAGGGCGTCACCGTCGTCGTATCATCATCTGACAAGGTCAGACTGTCGCCACTCCCCTGGTCCGTCCCTAAATCTTTTCCATAGACCGTCGCGACTTCACCCGGCCGGCGCGAGCTCGGATCAATTCGACAAATTTTCGGGTATTCTTCCGGACTAATCTGAAATTCCAATGGACTACTACTCACCGAAACCTGATCGCGACGAACAACCCGAACCGGTCCAGTCACCGCGTCATTCGTCACATCATTCGTTGGTTCTTCAAGTGTCGGAACTTCACGGATAATTTGCGTGTTCGTCCAGGTATTTCCGGCCGTACAGGCATTTGAAGCAGAGACGGGGACAATACCTTCTTTGTTGTCAGAAAAGACTACTTTGCTATTCGCCGCATTGTAGGTTCCGAACCAACACCCTTCGATCGTCGCCCAGGTACCAACCCGACCGTTGTTCGGACTGATTGAGGTCACAACCGGTTGGCATTTTCCTCCAACGCATTGTGAGGACAAGTTTCCACCGCAGGCGCATTGGGCGGAAGTTTCACACGCCACCAGATCAGCAGTAATTTTCACTTCGTTAGAGGTAATGTTTTCGCTCGGCAGGCTCGCGCGCACACGTGTTTCACCTTCGACCACCAACGGGTCGTCACTGCGACAAATATTTTGATAGCCGGTATGCCCAGGGATAAGTGCGCAAATGGTCGGATCGGAATTATTCCACGCATAGGTTAGCCCACTACCGTCAATTTCATTGCAGGCGCTATCGGTTACGCTAGTTGGTAACCCGAGAGTAAAGGCGCGATTAAAGACGCGGTCGCTTTGATTGATAACCAGGCGATCGATCGGACATTCAACATTCCCGGCTTTCGTCGTAAATCGCCATTGGTAGATTCCAGCCATCGGCACGGCGTCAGCGCTCGTGACGCCAGAAATCGTCACCCGATAGGCCGTCGCTGGGAGGAGGTTGGCCGTGGGTTTTATCTTGAAACCACGATTGTTTGCATCTGCGTCCACTACCGCTACAACCGGCGCACAAGTGGTGTAACCAGCATCGCATGATTCAAGACGAATATTCGTTTGATTCAATGTTGCTGGGTCCATCTCAACCGTAAAGCGAGCCGACGGCCAAGCGTTTATACAAGCCGCAGCTTCATCGCGTCGCGGATTCGGACTCGGGGTCGTCGTTGAGCTACAGGTCGTCGTCTCAACAACCCGAGGCGCTGTTCCTGGAGCGTCAACAACTGTCTTCACTGTATATGGCAACGGGTTACTCACTTGCCCACCGGTTACCACCGTCACGTCACCACGGCCACCGGGCGACCCAGGGTCGACGTTGATACCATCAATTCGTGTGTCGGTCCATGAACCAGCCACGGTCCAGTTAGGAGGAATTTTTGTGCTGTATTCAACCTGGCCACCGGTCCCAAGCCGTTTTCCGGTCGCGACCACCGTCGTATTCACCGGTCCTTGGGTCGGAGAAATTTTCGTGAGACATGGGCCCTGCGAAGCCGGATCATCAGTGAGATAAAAATTTTCCGGCGAGCTGACCAGCGGACCAATCGGCGCGGGGTAATTGACCGTTACGACATACGGATGCGACGCGTTACGGGTGAGTCCCCCGCCCGTCGGACCAGCGTCAACGCTCGAGACAATAAAATCATTCGTCCACGTATCGGCGGTCTGGTTCCGCGCTCGTAAGGTTAAGCCGTCGCCAGCATCAGGACGATCGGTGTTTGTATCCGCAAGGTTCACTTTTTCAAAGTAGTCGCCAATCACGGATAAACATAACCCGTCCGGCCCTTGCCCCGGAGAAACTTTGATGATGACAGGTTCCTGAGCGCAGGTCGACGCCGTGGCCGTCTTAAAGGCCCATGGCCCTTCACTGGTGCTCCCCGCGACGGTATAGCCATAGTTGAGTTTTCGGCCATTCGTATCAATGACCAAATCGGATTCGACCCGCGCTTCAAAATTCGTGTTCGGCGGCAGTAACGTCGAGGTCGAACTAAATTCATACATCGTGCAGGTCTTCGGATCGTTCGCATCAAAGACACTCGAGGGAATAAGTGTCCGGCCCGGATTATTCGTCATCAGGCCGCGCGAGACATAGCTCCCACCGCCGACATTACAGTCAAACGACGAGCCGTCCCACATCGAGGTCGCGTACTGAATAAACACCTTCGTCGCTGGGCAAGCGTTTTGGTACCCATCACGCGGATACACTTTTTTCACCCCTGGGACAGCGTCGTTCGTTTGGAACACCCAGGTTTTCGTCGGAGGTTCTTGCACGCGGCCACAGAGGCTTCGAACATTGCTGACTTCGACTTTGTACCAGGTAAAAGCCTCATACAGCGCTGGGCTGACGAGTCGAAGAAGGCCACCGCGACCATCCGGTCGGGGCTCAACCACGAAGTTGCTCGACGGGATTTGATTAGCCGTTTCATCATCGCATTCGTTCCAGTCATTCGTTGCCGATGGGATATTTGTCGTGCCGCATTTAAACACTTTAAAATTATCGGCCGTGAGCGTATTAAAATCTATCGGGGTATTGTATTGAATCGACAGGAAGCTCGAGCGATCGACAGAACGATTTGGCGAAACGGTCGACGTTTGATAGGCAAATGATGGGTAGGCTGACGCGACACTGAGGGCTGGACCATCCGTATCGGCCCCAGTCGTAAATTCCCAAGTAATCCGATCGGTTCCCGACGCGTCGCACCCAGGCAGACCGGCAATATCCGACGTCTGTCGGCGACAGTTTTGGACTTTCCGATCGTTCACATCAAGCAACGCCTTGCTCGCATCTTTCGCCGGAATCGTCAGGAGATATTTTTGGTTCGGCTCAAACAGTCGCGCATCCGCGGCCAGCGTATCATTCGCCACATGATAAAAGGTCACGACCTTCCCCTTTTGGGTCCAGTCAGCTTGCGGTGGCGTGCCGGTCGTCGTTGGCTTCGTTCCGGAAATAAAACGTTGATTTTCGAGTGGCACCGGGGTGCTCAGGTTCGCTGGGTTTGCACAATCATTATTCGCGCACTTTTGGACGATGAGGTTCGGCGGATTTGCGTTTGTCACGTCGTCTGCAACAGCTTGTTGGACCGCTCCGTCTTTCAGGTTCGCGTTAAAGGTCAACTGGATCGCGCTCGAACGCGGAACGTTACTGTTCGCATCGCCGACTGCACAACTCGCGATATTAGTTACGTCAAAAGCGGTCACTTCTCCGCACTCTTCAATCAATGGGTTACAGGTTCCACCGGTACTTCCGCCATCTGGATTACTGGTGTTTGTCACATTCGCTAACGAGCGAGTCACGAAAAGCACAATCGCCCAGGCCAGCAAGACAATCACTAACCCAATTGCGGCTTGGAGAATAACCTGTTTCGCTTTTTCGACCCGCTTCTCGTTCCCCGCCGCCGTCAGCCATAAATAGCCGCCATACATCATATAGACGACCGCGGTCAGCGTGAGAATTCCGAGCACCCAGCGGATAACGTTCAAGACAACCTGACGAAGATCGGCGTCGCCGAGACCAATTTGGCCGCCAATCGATTCGACGCTAAACGTCGTCTGGGCCGAAGCTCGCGACGCAACCCCAAGCCCCGCCACCGCGAGAACGGTGACGAGGATGAGTCCGGTCAGGACCCAGGCATGCTGTCGGCGCATGGAAATACGACGCATGAAACGGGAAGAGTTTTGAATTGATTTACTTGAGAAGTTTTTTGACGACCGGCGCGACGCGACTGCCATCGGCCTGGCCTTTCGATCGTTCGGTCACGGTTTTCATCACCTGACCAAAATCTTTTGCCGTCGCTTTCAGTTCGCTTATGACGGCCACGACAAGCGCTTCGACTTCCGAATCGCTCATTTGTGTTGGTAGATAGAGCATCAACTCTTGGAGCTCGGCGTTTTCTTGATCGACCAGCTCAGTCCGACCAGCCTCTTGAAACATCGCTATAGATTCACGGCGACGTTTCGCCTCTTTGGTCATCACGGCGATGATTTCTTCGTCGGTCAGATTGTGACGAACGGCGATTTCGACGTTTTTCAAGGCTGATTTGACCATCCGGAGCATACTGACTTTCGCCGTCTGGTGGGCCTTAAACGCCTCTTTGTAGTCGTTTTCGATTTGTTCCATCAAGGCCATATGGCGAGAGGGATTATTGCGGAATGGTTACGCGTGGTAACGGTTTACGACGCGGTCCGCGCTTTTTGAGATCGTATTCTTCGAGTTTCCCGAGTTTCCGGAGAATTTCGCGTTCGCCGCGGATATTAATCCGGCGAAGCGCGTCGGCGCGCAAAGCTCGCTTGTTCTTGCCTTTTTCGTAGAAACGGCGCTTTTTTGCACGCAAAAGCACGCCGCTCTGTTGAACGCGCTTGGAAAATCGCCGGAGGAGGCTTTCCGTCGACTCGTTATTTCGCTTTTTTACTTCAACCATGAATCACAACACCTCCTTCGAAAGATAGTCTACTCATATGAAAAATCACAGGTCGACTATACCATTCTCGACCGAGTGTGTCAAATGTGACTGACCCATCACAAAAACGGGCCCGACCGGCCTGAGGGCAAGAACCTGATGTATCTCCTAACCCAATGGCCCGAGAGGCTGCCCACCGAGCAGATGAAGGTGGACATGATCAACTTCCTGGCCGGCGTGGTGCCGGACATTAAAGACGAGACGGTAGCCGTCAGTCGCGATCCCTCGTTCTTCCGCAAGGCGTTTCGCCAGACCAATCATCCGGCCAACCAAGGCCTGTTGATCATCGGTCATTTCAGCGATTGATCGCATCGCATGATCCTTCGGAATAATAAGCAAGTGAACTGGGGCTTTTGGGTTGATATCCGGAAAAGCATAGAGTTCATCATTAGCAAAAACCGCGGTACTCGGGATTTCTCCCGCCGCGATTTTGCAGAAAATGCATTGTGGATCCTGCATACTACTCTTCGTCTGGTTGGGCGCTGTGGTCAGGCTCATCGGCCGTATCATCCGGCACCGCGGCCTGATAGCGATCTAACCGTTCTGGCTGAACCATCCCAGTCACCGGCATCGTCCCGTTCGCGCGATTTTTTTCCAAGCGTTTTTTTACTTCACCCACAGCCTTATTATAATCAACGATTTCTTGAATGCCGTTTTCCATGTCCCGAATCAAAATTGTATCATCCATCAATTCTTTTTGACCGATGATGAGCGTATAGTGCGCGCCAATCCGATTCGCCACTTCGAGCTGCTGTTTTAACCCATCCTTCGTCAGGCTCTCGGCGACGCGAATATCTTCAGCCCGTAATCCTTCGAACAACCGCAACATTTTTTTCCGGGCTGGTTCCCCGAGTTGGGCGAGGTAAATCTCCGGCCGGTCAAGCGGCGCCGGCGGTAATTGCTGTTCTTTCATCTTCAAAATAATCCGTTCGACGCCGCCGGCAAATCCAGCCGCTGGGGTCTCGCGACCACCGAGGGTTTGGACTAAGGAATCATAGCGTCCCCCGCCGCCTAAAGCGCTTTGCGCACCATCATCACCAACTGGCCAAACTTCAAACACCGTGCGATTATAATAATCCAGACCCCGAACCAGGCGCGGGTTCAGAACATAGGACACCTCTAACTCATCGAGATACTCAAGCACCTGAACAAAATGGGCGCGTGAGGCCTCATCGAGGTAATCGACAATCTGCGGCGCATCGGTCAGTAATTCTTGAATGACGGCGTCCTTACTATCGAGCAATCGTAAAGGATTTTTTTGCAGGAGGAGTTTGTGCTCATCGGTCAATTCCGACTTTTTCGTTTTGAAAAAAGCCTGGAGGGCCTTAATATAGGCCGTTCGTGAAGACGGGTCACCGATGCTATTAATCTGAATCGTAGTCTCGATCCCAACGCTCTTATAAATCGAACGCGCTAAGAGAATCAGCTGAGCATCAATGACCGGTTGCGGGGCGCCAAGAACCTCGAAGCCAAACTGCCAGAACTGTCGGTAGCGTCCGGCTTGTGGTCGATCATGACGAAAAAATGGCATGAAATACCACATTTTGACTGGCTGTGGCAAGTTGAGCATCCCGTGTTCGATATAGGACCGAACCACCCCAGCGGTGCCTTCTGGGCGTAGTGTGACATTGTCATTGCTCTTGTCGGTAAAGGTGTACATCTCTTTCTGAACAATGTCCGTCAAATCACCCACCGAACGCGTATAGAGTGAGGTCGACTCAAGCACGGGGGTTTCAATCCGTTCGAAACCATAGTCTCGGGCCGCGACGCGCACTAAATCAAAAATTTTCCACCAGTATGGTTGGTCGTTCGGTAATATATCTTTCATGCCACGCAGTAACTGCGGCGGAGTAATTTCTTTGGCCATACAAATAGAGACTAACGAGTCGGGGTAAGTAAAGGAATTTTAGGTGTGGGGAAGGTGCGGGCCCGATGGACTGGCCAAGCCCGAACTCCAGCTCGGCCAACGATCGTTTCTCGCTGGACCGGACCAAAGCTACGCGAATCAAGGCTCGCCGGACGGTTATCACCCATGACAAAGTATTCTTCATTTCCGAGAATAACATCGACCGCCGCGCTCGTGACCACATTCGCCGAGAGGTATGCCCGCTCATCCAGGGCGCGTAATTCTCCGGTGGGGCTTGAGGCAACACGAATACCTTCCTGATCAATAACGAGTCGCTCGCCGGGTAAACCGATGATCCGCTTAATCAAAAACTCATCATTCAGGACGGGATTATGCAACACAATGACATCCCCACGACGCGGTTCATGAAACCGATAGGACAGTTCGTCGATAATAAGATACTCGTTGTTAAAGAACGTCGGTTCCATCGATGCGCCTTTGACATAGAATGGTTGAAGAACGTAGGCATGAATCGGCTTGATGATAATCAAGGCAATGATAATAATCTTCGCCATTTCCCACACGAACCCGCCGAACCCTTTACTAAAACTCGGCAAAAAATCCGAACGCTTTTCGCCGGCCGCTAATTTTTTTAGATTGGTGCTGGTCCCTTGGAAAGCGCGAGGGTCGCCGAGCGGATTTTGTGGGGCTGGGTTTGGTGGTGTGGAGGGCATGAGAATTTTTCTGGTGGTCGCACCTGGACTCGGACCAGGGACCTTTCCGATGTGAACGGAACGCTCTAACCAACTGAGCTATGCGACCTAGTCCGATGGACACAGCGCGAGGCCTGCTCCGGCTCCGCAGATTTTATGAGCCTCTTCGATTGGGTTCTGGACCCAATGTTTTTGGCTAATCTTGCGCAAGAACAGGAACAGTATACCAGTTTTTTGTCCGCTTGGCAAGTCTTACCGTCGCCAACGCAATTCCCAGGCCATCTTGATATCCTCAAGAATAATACGGATGGAAAATTTTGAGTCGCCGGCTGTCCGATCAACAAAATCAAGCGGTACCTCGGCGACTCGCCCACCGAACTTTCTTGCCCACCACGTCATCTCCATTAAGCAAGCATAGCCGGAGGTTCGTAATGGCGCTTTCAGAACCTGATCGAGCATCCCCGCCTGCCAACCCTTAAACCCAGTACTCCAGTCTCGAACCGACCAACCCAGCATGAATCGAATGTAGACGTTCCCAATCAAACTAATCCAGCGCCGCTGCCAACCAATATTCATTCGACCGCCCGCCACATATCGTGAGGCAATAACGAGATCAGTCGTCTGAAGGCGCTCAATCATCGTCGGAATCAGTTCCGGTGGATGCGATAAGTCCGCGTCGCTCTGAATCACGAGCTCTGCCCCTCGATCAAGCGCTTCACGTAGGCCATGCCGATAGGCCGGGCCAAGTCCTTCCTTCTTCGGTCGATGGAGGACAGCCAACTGCGGCCAACGTTGTGACAAATCATCAGCCAACGCGCCCGTCCCGTCCGGCGACGCATCGTCAACAATCAGAATATTCCATGAGCCAGCGGTGGTAATCCGCCGGACAAGCGCCTCAAGGTTCGACCGCTCATTATAGGTCGGAATAACCAGCCACACATTTGACGAGGTGTTCATGTTTTTTTTGTACGCCGTCGCGGTGCGCGCTTCGGAGTCCGTCGACGCCCAACGAGATCATCGTCAATCATGGTGATCGCCTGTTTCAGCGCTGTGTCTGGAACATGACCTTTTTCTACCGCCGTCCGAAGCTCCTGAAGTTCCTGGTCAACAACCTTTTCCCGGCGCTCAAGTCGACGAGTGGTCATCCAGAGCTGGCTCATCACAAAGGCGATCAAGGTGAAAAACAGAATCATCGCGATACCAAGAATCGGTATCGCCGCAAAGGTCGCAATCGGGCGTCCGTTAAACTCAAGTGTTGTGCCACGAACGAAAAAAGTTACTGGATCGCTCGCCAAGCTTGTTTGCCCGTCGGCACCGGTAGCAGTAACGGTTAAACGATGTTTACCAGGGCTAAATGTTTTTTCAGATGTAAAATTCCAGGTCAGCCGTACGTTGGTACCATCAGTTGCCGCGACATTGGGGGCACCGGCGTAGGTTGAGTCCAGTAATTCGCCATCGAGAAAGATATTGACCTGATCCCCAGCCTGAGCCGTACCACGGACGGTCAGGGTCTGCAGAAGGATAAGGGGCGTGGAAACATATGTTATTTTCGGAACCGCATACCCTTCAACCGAAAACGTCACATCGCTCGCCCGGGAGTTGCCAGCGCCATCAGTGGCGGTGATGACCACGTGGTATTCACCAGCCTGCTCAACCGTCATTGTATACGGACTCGTCACCGGCACCCCGGGCAATCCATTGACCGCCGCGGTATACCCAACAATACCGCTCAATCCATCCGTCGCGGCAAACGAGAGCGTCGGGCTCGGGTCAGCTAAGCCACGATCTCGTTCAACCGAAATCTCAAACGGTTCCGGCGGCGTCGTATCGCGCTGTAGCTTTAATCGAGCAACACTGCTCCAGCCCGTCGCGTATTTCGCTCGCAGATGAAAATACCAAGCCCCATCTTCGGTTAACTCTACTGTTGTACTGCCGGAATTATTTTCAAACGTCTCGTCTGGCACCGTGGTAGACTCACGATTCAATTCATAACTTACCCCTTCAATGCCGGTCGGTCGGGTCCACGTAATAGTGGCATTTTTTTCGGCGTACCACTGCTGCTGACTAGAAAACTGCGGCGAACTCAATGCTGGCGCAACCGGACCAGTCGGCTTGGTTGGGATCGTCGTGGTTGCTTGAATCGTGTATGACGCACCAGACTGTCCGGTGAGAACATTCGTGCCTAGCCCATCATTCGCCAACACTTTCCCGCCAGTCACGGAGATGTTTGCTGTTCCCACTGCTAAGGCCTGCCACGTAACTTTGACAATCGTCCCAGCGCTGCCGGAATAGCCTGGACTCGGCAAACCACCAGAAAAAATGACCCGCGCAGAACTATTCGAGCCGCTCGGTTCAACGGTCCAAAACTTAAAGATCGTGCCCGACTTACTCACGCTAACCAACTTCAACAGATCCGACGGAAAAGAAATTGTCGCCTCAGCCGCGTTGATCGTCGTCCCAGCCGCGTTCACGCGCACAGTCGTCACAACCGTTTGGCCGACCTGTGTCGTAGTCGATGCCGGACTGAGTGACAGCGTCGCGGCCGAAGCAAACGACGTCGTCAGTAGACTCGCAAATACGCTGATAAGGATGGTAAAAAAATATTTCATCGTGGCGGCTGATGAGGCTGAGGAGATAGTCCGGGGTCGGGCCCAAGATCACTCTGCACCAGTCGCTGGGCCGAACGCAGCTGTTCAAGTTCGCGTTGCAGTTGCTCAGCCTTTCGATGCGCGTCTCGTTCGAGCCGCTCAAAATCATGCTGGAAGGTTGAACGGACACGGACCCGCCGAAGGACCAGCATCGAAGCGGCCCCGACAAAGAGCGATCCCAGGACAACAAGCGCCCCGTTTGCCACCGCTGGGTCGCGCAGGATCGGAACTCGGGCATAGAAGGGCACGCCGCTAGCAATAACTTCCAGCTGCCCCTTGCCTTCGGTTGTATTTCCGGCGCGGTCGAATGCACGCACGATAAATTCATATTTTCCTGCTCCCAGTTTTGGGATAACGTAAGGACTGCTCGATTCCACAAACAAACTATTTGTCGCCGCATCCCCGGTCAAGGTGACCTGCTTTACTTCATAGTAATCAAGACCTGAAGCGCCGTCGGTCGTAACAAACCGCAGGGTCCCAACATCTTCGATGGTAATCAGGTCATGATCAAACGTGGGCGTAAAACTGGCCGGCGGGGTCGTATCGATTTGGACCGGAAAACTCGTCGTTCCGCCCCAGGTGTCCGTCTTCGCTCGGATATGAAAAAACCATACACCATCCCCAGTCGCCTTCATGCTGGTGGCCGCTGTTATTCCTTCAATCGTTTCGTCAGGGGTTACTTTCGCGTTCTGATCGAAGGAATAACTGTAGCCACTCGCACCGTCGACCGAGTCCCACACAAACTGGACTTGGGGGGAATTGTACCAACGATTGAGATCACCATGGGTTGGGCTTTTTACCACCGGACCCTCAGGCGGCGGGACTTTCAAGGTAAAATCCGCCGTCCCGGTTGAACTAAGAATATTTGTTCCCTCACCATCGTTCCGTAAAACTTTTGAGGTGGATGCGAACGTAATCGTCGCACGACCCGCCGCCTTCACACGAAATGAAACGGTACTAATAACACCACCGCTCGTTTTAATCCCTGGACTTGGTAAGCCGCCCTGAAACTTTAAAGTCCCGTCAGTATTCGAATAGGTCGGCGTTGTGACCCAGACGGAAATAAACGAGGTGCTCGCGACTGGATTCACAACCTGTAACTTATCGGCCGGAAATTGAATGTCGGCCTGAACCGCGTTCACGGCATCTCCGCCCGTATCAAGTAAGAAGGAAACGTCAACCAACGCTCCCACCTCGTACGTCCCTGAGGCGGGGGTAATTTTTAATGAGGCGGCAGCATGCGCTGAGTGCGTGTTCGCAAAAAAGCACCAGAGCATGGCGCTAACGATGACTCCGCTGCGCCAGGCGACCGCTCGATAAACCATGCCTCGACGCGCCTCCATAGGCTATGAGTATACCACAAAATAGCTAACGACGTCGGACTACGCGACCGACCTCGAAGACGAGTCCCAGAAAAACTACACCAATCACGGTCCAAGCCCACCACGGCATAGCCACTTGGCGTTTCCCGTACAACCACGGCTCGCTCAGGCGCTGATTTCCGGCCGCATCGATCGCCACGATCTGAATTGTCTGACCACGCCAATCTGGATGAAGGGCCAACGGACTAACAACTTCCCCAACCACGCGTCCGTTGACCGTAGCCTGATAGGCCGTCACGCCAGCGGTCCGGTCCAAGGCGGTCCAAGTCAGGAGGGCGCGGCCGGCAACTGTTTTTGAAGCTGGTTGACGAACAGTGAACGGTTCCGGCGGAGTTCGATCAAGTAGGAAGCGTCGTTGAAAAACCGATGACCATGGTTCTCCAGGTAAGCGGCGTTTGATCACGAAGTACCAGACCCCATCGTCGAGTCCATCAAACCGCAACGGAACGAGACCGCTATCGATGTCATCGTCTGGAACTACCCCAATATCATTAGAAAGTCGGTAACTAAACTGCTCGTCTGGCAACGCTTCCCACGCGACATCAATTTCCCCAACTCGGCCCCAGGTCGATTCGGTTGGATGGGTCGTCGAGGTAATTGCTAACGCCGGCACCAGATCGTCCGCCACTTGCACCTCAAGGCTAGCAGGCTCAGTTTGGACGCGCGTACCGTTACCATCGTGCCGGTACAATCCACTCGTGACCGAGTTCAGGTTGATCGTCACCGGACCGGCCTGGCGAGCAACAACAAACATCGTTCCGACGAGCGCGTCGACGGCGACGACCCCGCCTGGTCGCCCACCAACAAATTTGGCTGTCGCGGCATTGATACTCGGGACTTCTGGCCAGAGCGTTAAAATCGATGATTCGCGACCCAAGCGAGTAATTTCCGTGCCCACCCCGATGACCGACAAATGAATCTCTGCTGCGTTGATATTCAGGCCGGCGGTATCAACTCGGACCTCAACTGGCCAGATAGTTCCAGCTTCAACTTGTCCAGATGGTCCAACTAACCGAACCGCTGGTCCAACTGCACGAACAGCTGGAACCTGAAGCACAAACAGCGCCAGTCCGAGTATAGCTCCACGAAGAATTATCCGGTCCATTGGAACAACATGATACTAAAATCAACGATGGTCACCCGGCTATCGGCGTTAACGTCAGCCCGAGCATTCGCCGGATTTCGCTGCTGCCAGAAGAATAACAAGATACTAAAGTCCGTTAAGTTCACCCGTCCGTCACAGTTCAAATCGGAACTTTTTTTTGCATCGCATTGTCCGAGGGGGTTGACCGCGAACGCGACGCTCGAACTAAATTCCGATACGCCAGTTCCAGACATCGTCGCTTGCGCCTTCGCGGTATGACTACCAACTCCAATATCGGCGGTATTGATATCTTTCTGCCACCGACCATTCGCGTCGGCCAAAAAACTATAGTTTTTGACCTGGACTGAATTCACCGTCACGGTCACCGTACTGTTCGGCAACGTCGCACCGGCCACGGTTACGGTTTCGCCCAACTTCACTTCCGGTTTATCAATCGTGATGGATGGCCCGAGAAAAATTCCGAGAATAATCGTCGTTGAACCAAGGCTGAGATTTAGTGCAAAGGTCATCGGCGTTAACGACCGCCCATCATTGTCAACCGCCGTAATATCGTAGATCTGCTGACCTACTGGTTGATCGGCGATTACAATATCAAACGCTGCCGAATCGCCGGTTGGACTTGTCATAATCACTACACCATTTCGCGCCACCGACACCACACCTCGTGGCGCTGCCACGCCCTTAAACTCAACAACCGGATTTGCCGGGGGCGTCGAACTTTCATCAACAACCGTCGCCGTCACTGTAACATCAAATGCCTTGGCGTCACTCGGCCAGGAAAAAATCGTAAAAACGCTGATTAAGATCAGCGCCCCACGGATCGTTAACGATCTCCACCCCATCGATATTTATTTCTTTATTTCCGGCGGCGTCGATTTGGTCATCGCGGCCTGCGCCTTGCGAATCACCATTTGATTGTAGGATTTGAGACCAACCGTAAAGACGATGATGATCAGCACTAAGCCCAAGAACAGAACTAATAGAGCGTGCCATGGGATAATCACGAATTGGACCTTCCCAATCATCGTTTTATCGTTTTGCCCATAGGTTGCTTCAACGTTTGCCGTGTATGTTCCAAGTGCGAAGTTAGAGAATTCAGCGCCAATTTCTTGGAAGAAATTTCCTTTCTTCGCCTCGGTCGAACGTTTCGCCCAAGACACTTCAAAGAGACGTGTTTGGCCCGGCAACACATTCTTGTCCTGCGGGAGGGTAATCGTTTCAACTTCCCCACCAAACATATTTAAAATAGTGACCTTGCCTTTTGGTTTCACATGAACGTTACCGCTGTTCTTAATTCGTACATTCAGGTTGACTGGAGGACGGCTCAAGCTTGAAGGACCGTCAAGTTTAACCGAGCTAATGGCCGCTTGTTCACGAATATTCCCGTCAACCGTCAAAATGACAAGGGTCCCGAGCTTCGACTGAACCCCGATTTGTCCACCACCAGTGGCCGTGCCACCGCTGGCGAAAAAAATCCCAGCGTAATGACCACCTGGTTCAGCGTCGGTCGGAACGGCGATCGTAAACGGGACTTCTTTTGTTTCACCCGGATCAAGTGTTAATTGCGCTTTATCAATCTGGATCCAAGCTGAGAGATCAGCTGAAGGCGCGTCAAACTTAAAATCCGGTTCGCCAGTTTCATCTTTCGCGCCGAAATTGGCGGTGGAGGGTGTCAAAACCAGCGTCCGATTTTCATTGTTCAATAATTTGACGCGTGACTCAATAACCTGACCCTTCGCTGATGTGTATTCAAGACTCGGGGGAACAAGCGTTAGCGCCTGAGCCGAACCAACACCAAAAACGCCGGCGAGGAACACACTGAGCGAGACGAGGAGAGCAGTGCGTTGGCGCATGGCGTTTGGCGTTAAAATGTCGGATGAAAGATCGACCGATTAGAACGTACCGGTCGCAATATAGGTAATATCTGTTGAATAGCTACCAGCCGGAGTGTTTGCGGCAATGTTGCTGAGATAGTGTGCATCAACGGCCGTGGAAGCAACCGGCGCGGTCGTGGAGAAGATGGTTGTCGTTGTGCTGGCGACGAAAGTCGAGTTATTCGAAGCTTCATCGTAGGCGCTGACCATTGTGAAGGCCGAACCGTTATCATCAAAACTAATTGCAAACTGTTCGGTCCCTGGTGTACCATCCGCATCGCCCGTGATCGAGGCCGCATCAATGTTATTGCTGGCACTCGTTAACAACGCACCATTGTACGTAACCGCCACCCCAGACGCCGCATTCGTACCAGCTGTTAACGTATGAGCGGGGGTAACCGAGGCTGAGCCACTCGCTGCGCCGTTGGCGTATCGAGCCGCACCAGTGGTCAACGTTCCAAAACCAATCGTTGTGTCAGAAATAGAAAAGGTAATCGAAGGATCAACCGTCGCCGTTACGTTCACGCTATCATCGGCAATCACTTCGACCGACAAGCTTCCAGTATCGCTGGCACCCGAGGTCAAGGTAATTTTTGGATCAGAGTTGTTTTGCGCTTCCGTTTGGTTATTAATTTGGTTCGCGCCAGTCCCCGACGCGGTTGCGTTCGTCCCGATTTCGACCGTAATGGTCTCCGAGTTTGTAAAGTCTCCACCATCACCAGTACACAGTGTAATCGTGATTGTTTGTCCTGATGGAACGACGCCAGCATTTTCAGCGCCGGTACAATCAGCTGCGGTCGTTAGTTCTCCCTCCGTTGAACCGGCAATGTCGATATCGTTTTCAATCACCCCAGTTAAACTGAAGCCTGTCGCAAAAGTGAGGACAATTGTCGACGCGTTTGCTACCCCACTCGGAGAAACCCATGAAATGGTGTGGTTTGAATTAGCCGAATCAACGAGCGTCGTTTGGACGTCTTTAAAGCTCGTCACCGTTGCGGCGTTCGCGATGCCTACAAAGCCGAAATTTGCACCAAACAGAACTGCAAACATCGCAATTATCGAAATTGCGCGTCGTTGGGACTTGTTCATAAGGTGTATCATGAGTGTGTTTTTTGGCTAAAAATATGGGTTTTTAAATCCCCAGCCTTTAGGGGATATGTTGATATGTATGTAGTATAGCACAATTTTTAGGAAACGTCAAAAGGGGGTCACTCCGTAGCCCTCCCTCTTGACCATTACTCCTAGAACGTCGCCGTAAGAATGTACGTCAGATCAGTCGAATAACTCCCCGCTTCCGTTGTTCCAGCCACGTTACAAATATAGCGCAGACCGTAGGCGGCAGAGTAACTCGATGATGCTCCGGTATAGCTGGCGACCGTTTGCGTCGTGCTTGGGGTAAACGCCCAGTTCGCGGTGTCGAACGGGCTACTCACCGTTCCCGTGCCGCTATTCTTTATCGCCCGCGCTCCGAATTGTTCGGATCCGGGACTTGAAGCCGTGGCCGAACCGCCGAGCGCCGTAATCGTTCCACCGGTACCGGTCAGCGTTGAGCCGGTGACCGTCAGGCTATACCCACCTCGGGCGTTTGTCGCGACGGAAATAGTATGTGCATCCGCACTATCGCTCGACGCCCCATTTGTATCCCCTGTCGCATATCTAGCGGATCCCGAGGTGCAGGCACCGAAGCCAATCGTCGTATCCGAGATCGACATACTAATCGTATTGATGTTCCAGCAATCGTTATGGGTTGAGTCTTGACTCGTCCCATCGATCGCATCGATCGTATCTCCACCGCACGCGTTCGAATCACGCACGTCTGTATTGGAAACAGTTTGGGTTCCGGTCGAGACAAGGTTCCATTGTGTACCCGTGCTTGAGCTCCGTAAGTAGACGCGTGTGCCGATGGCCTGCCCATTCATTGTCACATTCAAGAAGGTGTAGGTCGCACTCGAGGTGAAACGAAGTTTCGTATCCGCTGTTGTCGCGGTAAACGTCCCGGCCGCGCTGGCAGCCGCACCGAAAATGACCGATGGACTTGATTCCGGATTTGATCCTGAAGCGTTTGTGACCGTCAAGTTATTGAAGTCCGACGATCCAGTCATCGTCCCCGAGAGGGTTTGTTGAGCAGATCCGGCCAACGCGACCGTGCCACTGTTGTCAGTAAATGTTCCATTGTTGGTATAGTTCCCGTTCAGCGTCAGAGTGGTACTGCTTGGTGCTTGCATTGTCGTATTCGCGCCAAGGGTCGTCGCCCCCGCAATCGTCACCGTCGGATCAGTTGTATCGTCAAGGTCGACCGTCAAGGTATTGCCACCGACACTTGAAGTCGTAACGCTTGAGGAGAATATAAACGTACCGGAGCTCGGCGCGGTCACAGTCCGTGCGCTCCCACTATTGCTATAGAACTCCACCGCTCCCCCATAGGTTCGCGCATCAAGGGTTGTGTTCGCGATATTTCCACCCGTCGCATCATAACGCGCAACCGAGGATAACGTCCCGGCCGTTCCTGGGCCCGATGATGTTGAGGTCATCGTCAGTGTCCCAGCGCCCGAGATTGTTGTCCCCGAGTTCAAAAGCACATTGCCTTGCGCGGTGAAGGTTCGGCCCGAAGCGATGGAGAGAGTACCACTGCTTAGGAGTTGCACATTGAGCGACGTCGTGAGGTCAGACGTCGTCAAGGTCGTGGTTCCGCCACTGACCGTCAGGTTGCCTAAGGTATTATTCCCACCTATAACGGTTGAAGCAGAACCAGCCATAACCACCGGAGCGGAGTTGGTCGTAATCGAGCCAGACAAGGTCAGAGTATTGTAAATATTTGCCTCATGAGAGGCGTTAAAGGTGTTTGTCCCTGACATCGTCAAGTTATAAAAACCAGACTGCGTTCCACCAGAGAGCGTTCCAGTTCCATTCATGACTAAGGTCGGAGTCGTTGCTGTGGTGACATATCCGACTCGAAGTTTAGGTTTATTGGTGGCACTATCTGTTGAAGTCAAAGTCGAGAGGCTTGAACTACCATCAAGCACAACCGCATAGGCGGCATTTCCAAGTGAACTTTGGATATTTGCCATGCCATCAAGTGCCATTGGGATCATGTTGACTCCAGTGGCATAACTATACACGCTATTTAAGCCAGTACTTAAGCCCACTGCATACAAACTACCCGCTGCCACACCATCCGGCGCATCATTATTTGAGCGATACACCGTAAAGGCTCCACCGGCAGCTGAAGCATGAATCTGAAGGTCTGCACGAGTTACCGTGTTTGTGTTTGAAATACCAGAGAGGTTAAACTTTAAATATGATCGGTAGCGGAAATCAGTGCCCGATGGCGAACATGACGTTGAGGCTCCAGTTGTATACCCCTGAGTAAGCGAGGTCGAAGAACTTGTGCCCGCATTTGAGCTTGTGCCTAAGAAATCACAACCACCGAAGCCATCATCAGCATAATCATCCTGTTCGTAGCCATAATTATCCCAGGTTGGATTGAGAACCGCCATATGCGGAGCATAAAAGCCTTGGGCCGTATCAACGTTGCCAGACGAAGTCCACGTATTATCTCCGGCCACCCACGCTTCAACGCCGCCACCAGTACCGTTAAGGGCAATATCTCCACCAACCGTTACGGTTGGATTATTTGCGGCACCGTCGACAGTGAGGTCGCCGGCGCCATCAGCTTTCATGTGGAGATGTGAGGAAGACCCAGACAACGTTATTGTTGACGATGGGAGTGTAATTGTACGATCACTCGACGAGCTCGCATACAATTCCACTGTTGCACTATATGTGCGTGCATCAACCGTTGTAGACGCAATATCACCGCTCGAAGCATCAAATAGAGTTAATACCGAAATGGTACCGCCCGTACCTGGACCGCCAGATCCATTCACAAATCGTAATGTTCCAGCACCAGAAATCGTGCCACTAATGCTAGCGTCTGTTGAGCCAGAATTTGTCAGCGTTCGACTGGTATCAATTGCTAACGTGTCACCAGTGTTAACATTCAAAATTCCATCGACCGTCAAATTTGCGCCAGACAATGTATATGTTCCATTTCCACCGGCGTCGCCACTGACAGTCAAATTATTCATATCGCCTGTTCCAGGTGTAATCGTGAAGCCGGTGCCAGTTGCCGCTAAGGTCGTCGTTTGCGTATTCGTTTTATTGAACGTACCAGCATTATTGTAATCACCACCAACGGTTAAGGCATTTGTGCCCATAGTTAAGGTTCCAGCAATATGAAGGTCACCTGCAGGCCCAGCTGTTGTACCAGTAGCGGTTGTCGTTACTGTGCCGCCCGGTGTAAACGTCTTTCCACTCTTCACATGTAATTCAATTCCAGACTCGACGGTAAGATTTCCTGTGGCCACGGAATACCTAATACCAGCATTCCCGTTATCACCAGTGGCCATTTTTGCGTTGGTCATCGGTCCGGCATTTTCATACGTTGTGACTAAACGGCCGTCAATAATATCTAGGTTGGTAATATTTGAAGATGTATCAACTGACAGAGAAACGGTTGTACCTATCGGCGTTTCTCCATTATTAATATAGACCACGATTGGATCGCCGGCCGCAGATGGCGCGTTGGCGGCATTAATCGAGTAGACACCGGTATTCAGTGTACAATCAGCGGTCGCACTTGTTCCTCCGTTCACAACAGCTCCGATGGTCAACGTATTGGCTGAACAATCATAGGCCGAAGTTTCATTGGAGCTTTGACGAATGACTCCAGAGATGGTAATTCCACAACCCGCCCCAGCAGTCACCGTGATCGCTGTATTATTTCCACTGGTAGACTGTGAATGAGTTGCACAAATTGTCGATCCTTGGTTATTTGTGTAGGAAATATCAACATAATCAAGACTGGCAGCGGTTGGGTTGACGTTCCACTGTGCTGCTGTAGCCGCATTAATAGTTACCAATTGCCCTGAAGCTCCCGTCACCGTCCACGTGCCAGTAACGGTTTGCGTCGTCGCCGCCACCGTTAACACAGTTTTTGCTGCGCCGATACCAGTAACAGACAAATTGTAGAAGGTGTTACTGCCGCTAATTGTTGCCGATGTCGAGGTTGTTAAGGCAACAGTTCCAGTATTTGCTGTATAGGAACCACTCGTCTTCGTCCAGTCACGCCCGACACTCACCGTCAGTCCGCTTGGGCCCGTGAGTGTCCCGCCACTGAGAATCATATCGCGAGAAATAGTTGTGGCATCAGAAATAGCTACCGTACCAGCCGACACTTCAAAGTCATACAGTGCCTGCGACGCGGAAGTTAACGTTTTTGATGTCCCATTCATGACCAGTTTATTTCCGCTGGTAGAAGTATAGGTACCAGCTGTGAAATCAACATTTCCGGATACCGTCCATGTTCCAGAACCAGCCACCAAAATTTCGGATCCCCCACCGGTTCCAGTAAAATCAATATCGCCAGTAACCGTGACAGTAGGATCAGTAGCGGTATCCGCCGTTAAGGTCAGATCTTGTGTATTGTCAGCAATAATATTGAGCGCACCGGAGAAGGCAAATGTTCGAGCAGTCCCGTTTTCCAGCGTTACTGTTTTTGCCGTGCCGGCAGAGTTCGAATATATTTCAACTAACCCGCCGAATGTTCGCGTTGCGGAGTTGGTACCGCCAATCGATTGGTCACCGGCCGTCGCATCCATGCGGAGAATGGAAGAGATGGTGCCAGTCGCGGGGAAGGCGGTGGCGTTATTTTTATAGGTCAATCGCCCCGCACCGGTAATCGTTCCGACGAGGGACAGTGTTGTTCCGCTCGTACCGGAGAGTGTCACTGTTCGACCGCTGTTGATCGTCAGCGTCTTGGTATTGTCGACGGTTAATTGGCTAGCAACAGTCGCATCACTCCCCGCCGCGTCAACCCCGGTTGTGCCAGAAATCGTGAGATTATTAAAGGTCGTCGCCGATCCACCCGTAATATTTTTCGAGCTCCCAGTCATCGTCACGGTTCCGGAGTTATGCGTGAACGTTCCGGCATTATTAAAATCTCCGCCGACCGACAGCGTGCCCGCTAACGAGGTCAGCGTTCCGGCCGTAATAACCATATTATTACTCACGGTTATCGTCGGGGTCGTATAGACCTCACTCATTGTCCAGCCACCACTAGCGTTATTGAGATTGAGGAGATAGAAACTTTGCTGACCGGCGGTAATTGTTTTGCCCGACGAGCCCGCATTCATCGTCACTGTCCCGGCCCGAGCGGTAAAGACGCCCCCGTCATTCAACCAACTACTGCCGACCGTGATCGACCGATTGTTGGTGACATGTGTATCAAGTGTACCGGTTTTTATTCCGAGCGTCCCGGCGAGCGTTAGATCAGCGCCGAGAGTCCAGGTCGCGCCAGTTAATCCCCATTCGTCGCCGTTGCTTAACGTCGTCACTTCGCCTGAGGATAAAGCACGACGATAAATACGCACATCATCAATTTTCCCAGCAAAGTATTCCGATAAACCGGCACCCGGCGTATCACGACCGGCGATTCGTGCGCTTTGCAGCCCATTTCCGACATTCCCTGTTTTCGCGGTTGTCGCCACCTGCGTGCCATTGCGATAGAGATACATATTCGATCCATCGTAGACACCAGTGATCAATTGCCAACTTGTCGTTAACGTACTTGTTGCGCTACAAATATTTGTACTCCCAACTCGAAAACAAATCTGGCTGCCTGTTTGAAAGAGGTTCCAGTGGTAAAAAGGAGAACTATGATTCGTGTCAAAGGATTTTCCAATAATCGTCCCAGAGTTTGTTAAATTTGCTGGTTTTGCCCACGCTGATAACGTAATTTTATCGGCGAATTCGGTGTTAATAAACGGCGCCGTCCCAAGATCGACATATTGTGTTGTGCCATTAAAATCCAAGCTTCGGGAATTGGCAAAGTTTACGGTCGGTACATCGGTGCTAATCGTCGGCGTGTTTGTGTGGGTTCCGGTGTGACCATACCCAGAACTATCCGCGGCGGACGTACCGGCAGTTTCATCAAGATTCCACCAACCAACTAAGCCATCGTTGAACGTCACGTTATTAAACGTCGAGGAGGCGGTCAGGGTCTGGTTCGCCTCAGTATTGAACATCACGGTGCCCGAGTTATGTGTAAAGGCACCGCCACTTTCGGTAAACGTGTTGACATAGAGTGTGTTACTCGGCGCAACCAGCGTCCCAGCTGACAGCGTCAGGGTATTCCGAACGGCATTCACCCCGGTACCGCTCCAGGTCGTCGTGCCAGCGCCAGATTTTGTGAGATTGTAAAAGTAGATATTCCCCGTGCCGCCCCCGAGCGCCGTGCCTTGCACCGTTACGGTTGGTGTCCCAGTATACGCAATCGCTCCAGTTGTTGTTGTTGTTAACGACCCAACAACCGTCCATGAACTTGAAGCGATGGTCAGAGTTACTTTTGCGTCAACACTCATTGCCCCGTTAACCGTAAATGTACAGGTCGAGCAGGTTGTAACAGTAGTTGTAATCTGCGATCCAGCCGTTGTGGTAAACGTTAGGTTGTTAAAGGTCCAAGACGTTGAGGCGGTTGAAGGGCCGAAGCTGGATGTGCTTGCAGGATTAAGAGTAAATGTGCCACCTGAGCGATTTATTATTCCTGCAGTACCTGTGGTCCCGCCATTAACGGTAATATTATTCGATCCTGCTAATGTTCCATCAAGCATGGCGAGATCAGTAAATTCAGCTGCGCTGGTATTCGTCCATTCTCCACCGCTTCCGGAAAATATCGCAAAAAACTTATTTGAACCTGTTAAATTACCAGCGATCGTCTTTCCGGTAGTTGTGGCTGTAAAATTAATTCCATTTCCAGCATCGGTAAAAGTGCCATTATTTGTATAAGAGCCGCCAAGATTCAGCCCAACATCAGTACTTCCAAGCAGGGTTCCGTTGGTACTAATCGTGATATTTCCATCGACGGTTAGTTCTGAAAAGGTACCAAGTTGGACAGACACAGCGTTGGTTGAATCGCCAATAGTCATATTTCCGGCGACCGTCGTTGGATTTGCGGTTTCCGCAACATCGAAGGTAAAGGTTGGGCTCCCAGCGCCGCTAGGCGAAATTTCTAAATGATGAAACGCTTCGGGGTCAATGTCTGAATCAGATGTCCCGGTAAATTTCACGGTTGAGTTTGTCCCCTCATTCAACGTACCACTGTTTTGTAACGGATGGTTTGGCGTGAACCCACTCCCTGTCAGTGTAAAAGTATACCCCGATGACCCAAGTCCAAATACCTGACTAGCGGCGATCGTCAATTTCGTCGCTTTCGCGCTCGAAGCGAGGTTAACCGTCTTCGTCGTCCCGCTGATTATCGCTAAACCAATATCCTGCCCGCCGCTCCCCGTCCCGTCGGTCCACGTCGTCGGCGAGGTCGCGCCGTCGAAGGTCCAGGTCGCAGTTCCGTTATCGGCTTTCGTGACTGTCGCATTGGCGTTAATGGAAAGATTACCGTTCAGGGTGACATTCGGATCGTTCGTATCGAGCCGAACCTGACCGTCAGTCAACGTGAGCGTGCCGTTAATATCAAACGGCGTACCGGAAATCGTAATATCGTCATTCGTCGCGCCAGCGTTTTTCAATTCAACATTATTGTAGGCTTTTCCGCCGGTTGTAAATGTTCGGTTCGAATCAGTCCCGGACGTCGAATTAAGATAGACGGTTGAATTTGAGTACGACGTAAACGTGGCGCTCGAGGACATTGTGAAGTCGCCGCCGACATCGATAATCGTACCGTCAGTTTCATTATTCGGTGCCGTATCGGTCAGGTTTAAGGTGCAGGTCCCCTGACAGTCGAACGCGCCGCTGGCCGTAATGTCCCAGCCCTTGGTATTGAGTGTATCGCTCGTTGGGATTGTCACGGTCGTCGCGCTCATATCCGACTTTAGCGTTGTCACGCCGGGACTGGCGCCGATCTGAACGGCACCGAGGTCTTGTTTGGTTGTATTGCTATCAGTAAAATCGAGATTCGTCGCATTCTCCAGGATCAAATTCGCGCCGCTCGTTGCTTTCGTCCAGGTAAAGCCGTTCGCCAAACTAAAGGCGGTTCCGTTGACGGTTATTGTCGTCGAGTTGGCCTGCGTGAAGCCACCGGCCGTCCCGGTCCAAATTTCCGAGACGGTCAACGCGCCACTGTTCGTCCACCCACCGCTCGCGCCATTGAAGGTCAGGCCTTGGAATGAAGCGCCGCCGGCTGTGATGGTAAATCCAGACCCGGTGGCAGTCATCGTCGTCGTTTGACCGCTGCTTAAGGACAGCGTCCCGCCGTTCGTTAGGTCACCGCCAACGGAGAGCGCATACGTACCCATCGTCATTGTCCCAACGACGTGAACATCGCCAGCCGCACTTGATGGACTCGCCGAAGCCGTCGTCGTAACCATCCCGCCCGGGGTGTACGCCTTGGTACTCGCGACATGCAGCTCCATTCCGCTTTCCACGGTCAAATTGCTGCCACTGACCGCATAGCGAATCCCAGCATTACCATTATCCCCCGTCGACAATTTCGCGTTCGTCATCGGCCCGCCGTTTTCGTGCGTCAGAATCAATCGATCCTGAATAAGATTGAGACCAGAAATATTCGAACTCGTATCGGCCGCCAGGGTCACCGTCGTCGCCTTCGGTGTTTCAACCGAATCAATCCATAACACGATCGGGTCACCAGCCGATGACGGAGGGCCGTTCGTAACAATCGAGAACGTCCCGCCGACGGCTGTACACGTTCCATTGCTCGATGTGCCACCGGAAATTGAAGTATGGATAGTAAGGTTATCCGAGCTGCAGTTATAAACGGCGGATGCCTCACCGCCAGAATTAGAATAAATGGTACCGGTAATGGTGATACCGCATGCATTAAACGTAAAGCTCCCGGCATTGTTACTCACATTCGTTCCGCCGTTCACCGTAATCGCCACCGTCGCATTCATGTAGGAGACCGAGACGTCATACCAAGTAAACGTTCCAGAGCCAGCCAACGATCGTTGCGTCGCTCCATCGGTCGTGGTCAGGGTTATATCATCGGTATCACCACCACCACAACCGTCGCTATTCCCGCCAACGTCGAGCAACCAGGTCCCGTTATTCGTTGCCGTTCCGCCGAGCTTAATGTCACCGGTGGAAATATTGCTCCATTTACCCGTCGACACGATCGAAACCGCCGTCGCCCCTTCCGCCCGGACATTGAGAGCGCCCTGCACAAGTTCGCCGTCGGTGATCGTTAGCGTATTCGCGACATTGATACCATTCGTATCGAGTGTGACGTTGTCATTTCCATCAGCCGCGTCAGTCTTATTAATTTCGAGGTTGTAAAAATTATTATTCGCGCAGGAGTCCGTGTTACTACATCCAGAATTCAGCGTCGTTGACGTTGCGCCATTCAATGTGACTGTTCCGGTCCCCTCGACATAGGTACCACCCGAATTCGTCCAGTTCCCGGCGACGTTAAACGCGGCGGCCGGACCAGCGAACGACCCGCCAGAGATCAACATATTGCCGTTTAATGTTGTCGCTCCGGAGGCCGTGACACTTCCCGCGGAGACGGTGAGGTGATGAAGTGCACTCCCGGCCGTCGTGATTGTCTTACTTGCACCGGTCATCTCCATCGTGTTGCCGCTCGTGGCTGTAAACGTCCCGCCCGTAAAGTCGATATTTCCACCAACGGTCCAGGTACCCGTGCCGGTAATCAGC
The DNA here is from genome assembly GCA_964349465.1 of uncultured Gammaproteobacteria bacterium. Classification (GTDB taxonomy): domain Bacteria; phylum Patescibacteriota; class Patescibacteriia; order SBBC01; family CAIJZX01; genus CAYGGC01. The sequence continues at coordinate 51,109 of CAYGGC010000001.1, read as the reverse complement.
GCTTCGGAACCCGTCCCGGTTCCGGTAAAATCAACATCACCAGTCACTGTAACCGTCGGGTTGTTCGCGCCGCCGTTCGAGGCGTCAAGGGTGAGATTGTAGGTGTTACTATTATCAATGACATACAGACTTGACTGTAGTGTTTGTGTTCCGCCGGCCATAATGACCTTATGAGCGGCGGTGGCAGAATCGTCCATGAAAACCTCCACCGCTCCACCATAGGTCCGATTTGGCATCGTGACATCACCCCCTGATACATCGAATCGGACAATGGATGAAAGAGTCCCGCCAGTACCAAGGCTGGAAGAGGCGACTGTGAGTGTGCCGGCTCCGGATATTTGTGCCGTACCGGTGAGTGTCACTGTTCCGCCGCAGAGGAACGACTGGCCACTATTGATGGCTAAAGTTTTACCGGTGTTAACAATCAGGGTTCCACTAACATAAAGATTACTAGTCGCACTGGCAGTTACAGTATACGATCCGTCAATCGTCAAGGTGCCCGTCACGTCAAGTGACCCGACCACCGCAATTGTTTTTGTTGTACCATTCAAGGTCAGATTAGTGATGCTCGAAGATGCGGCACCATCTTGGAGATCAATTGATCCAGAAACTGTCCAGGTTTGAGTACCGCCGGTGATGCTGCTACTATTCGTACTCGCGTTTTGGGTCAAGTTACCCGTAATGTTCACAATTGGATTATTTGTATTGCCGGCCACTGGAACGCCGCCGCAGTTACCCTCGATCAAGGACAGGTCGCCGCTGAAGTTGAGAGTCTGCCCGGCGGTTGTAGCTAAAGTAAACGTCCGGGATGCACACCCGCCAGTCGCTTCATACAATTCAACATTACCCCCATACGTTCGCTCTGGAACGGTCTGGACGTCCGTCGTCGCATCAAACCGCAAAATCGAACTAATCGTCCCGGTCGTCGGGAAGGTTGCGACGCTGGTCGGGAGTTGGTAGGTCAACCGACCGGCACCCTGAATTGTCCCGTTGAGGGTCAGGGATTGGGCCGTCGTAGTTCGATTAAGCGAGAGTGTCATCCCGGAATCGATCGAGAGAATATCGCTCGTATCAACATTCATCGCCACCGTGACATCCATCGCGGTAGTAAGAGTCCACGTTCCGCTCCCATCACCACCTGCGAAGGTCACCGAGGAGAACGTATCCGTCCCGGTCCCGTCAGCGTCGATCGTGTTATCAGTATCAGATGCATCGAACGTCACGGTCGCCGTGCCGGACGTAAACGTATCGTCGTTATCCCAGTTGCCACCGACAGTGATCGCCTGACTGTTCGCGTTGAGCGTTCCGCCGACAATCGTTAAGTTATTATCGACGTCGAGGAGGGTCGAGAGTTGGTGTGTCGCCGTTCCTCCGCCATCGTCAATTTGAAGATTATACAACGCATCAGTTCCGGTTCCGTCGAAGTCGTGGATGTTCGTTCCGGAGCTAGCTTCAAGATAGATGGTGCCATTTCCGTGAGTAAACGTATCATCGTTGTCAAAAATTCCATCCCAGAGATCAATATAATGTCCTTGGGCTTGTAGTTCGCCACCGGTAATAGCTAGACCATTAGAAATAATCGCGTCTGTGGTCATTTGAAAGACCGCAGAACCGCCGCCATCATTCAACACAACCCGCATACTAAAATCCGCCTGACTAAACTCAACATAATTCCCACGAGCGTCAATGGCCACCGTGCCGGATGTCGCGTCAAAGGTAATATTATTAACCCCATCCCCAAAGAAATAATCGTCATTATCCCAACTACCCCCAACTGTAAACGAGCCTGTACGGGAGAAGGTGCCGCCCGTAATAGTCACGTTATGATCAATATCCAGAGCTTGGGAAAACTCAAATGTTGCTGAACCGCCGCCGTCATTAAACGTTACATCGTAGAGTGCCTCGGTTCCGGTCCCATCAGTATCCATACTTTTCGTACCAGACGTAGCGTCAAAAACAATCAGGTTGTTGCCATGGGTATAGGTGTCGTCATTATCGAATACGCCACCAATGTTAATTTGATTTCCCTGAGCCTGCAAGTTTCCTCCAGTGATCGTCAAGTCGACATTCACGTCCATCGCGGTCGTTAATTGGAAAACTGCTGATCCGGCAGCGTCATTGAAAACGATACTTGAAAATGAATCCGCGCCGGTACCGTCAGCGTCAATCGTTTTGGTCCCCGAGGGGGCGTTAAACGTCGTTGTCTGCGTGCCCGACGTAAACGTATCGTCATTATCCCAACTCCCGCCAACCGTCACGGCGTTCGAGTTCGCGTCAAAGTTGCCACCGGTAATTGTGACGTTATTATCCGCGTCAAATACGGTCGTGAGTTGATACGTCGCGGACCCAGCGGAATCATTAAAGACAACGTTGTAAAATGCCTCGGCGGCCGTCCCATCGGCGTCAATCGTGTTTGTGCCGGAAGCGGCGGTAAAGTTCGTGGTCGAGGTCGAGGCGGTTAGAACGCCGTCGTTATCGAAACTACCACCGACGTTGAACGTATTGCTGTCGAGGGTTAATGTTCCAGCCGCAATTTCGATGCTGGTTGTCGTTAATGTATCACCGCCGCCGGAATCCGGGCGGTAGGTCCAGCCGGAACCGATATACAGTTCTTCCTGGGTTGAAAAACCGGTTGAGTCAACGGTAAACGTCGTTGAACCGTTGTAATCGTGAAAAACATCCGCGTCACTACTCGAAACAGAATTATCGTATGATCCAAGTTCCGCGCTGGTTAGCGTCGCGGCTGTATCAGCCGACCCGATTGTTAGGTGCTCTTTGAACAACTGTAGTCCGCTGATGCTACCCGAGCCATCGTACTTAGTGATCGCAACAGCACGATTACTAGCCGTCGCCGGCGCACCATCAACGAAGACAGTCACAATCGCGTTCGCTGAAGGTTTTGGAACACTGGTGATCGAGAATGTCCCGTCGGTGCCACCAGGTCCGCCGCCGCCCTGGGTATCAAGTTGAGATTGGAGCGTACCACCGACGGCGACCCGGATATCACCGAGGTCGGCACAGTTCGTCGTTTGGTCGTAGGCGTCGCAGGTGCCACTGACCGTAATCGTCTGGGCGGCGGTCGACAAGCTTGGATAGGTACAAGCGGCGGTCGCGCAGTCGTTCGCACCGTCGTTGTCTTGCTCGCGCCAGACTGGAGTCTGCTGTTCGTTATCAAACGCGCGGAAATAGTATGTCGTACTTCCGGTCGCACCGTTTGACTCGATACAATAATCATTTTCAATCGCGACGGCCGGACCGGCACTGTGGGTCTGGGTAATGTTCCCCGACCCTTCGATAAAATCACCGACGATATTTGAACCGCCGCTCGGAGCGGTCAGAACCGCTGATGGAATCGCGCTATCGTCAGTTCCGGCCGTACAATTGTTATATCGCCAGATCCCGGCCCCATCATCAGCGTCGACGTCAGCCCACGTCGCGGTTAACGTTTCCGGGTCGTCACTCGTATATTGCAATTTTTTCCGGCCCTCGGCCGAAAGCGCCTGCGCCGTTGTCCCACGGTTCACAAAGCCATAACGCAAACGAACGGTCGTCGCGTCAGCGACGCCAGTCGGGGTCACATTTTCGTTTGCCAAGTACGACCCCGGGTTCGCCGTTGTCGTATCGCCGGTCCACCGCCAGTTCAACCCCCACGGGGAGTAGATATTCCAAGCGAAATCAATACCACCCGTCGTCATCATGCCTGCAATCGGAACAGAGTTCGCGCATGAACCATTCGAACTCGACAACAACAACTCGAAGTTCGAACCAACCGTACTCGGCGCGGAACCACCCCACATTGTCGCGTCAACGTCGCAGTCGACGTCACCAGCGATAACCATAATATCATCACTGTTCGGTGAAGGAATCAGCTTGGTGAATTGATGGTCGTCGCTTGGGGTAATACCAGTCGTCGAGGTGGCGCTCCAGGTCGAGGTCGGTGTGTACGTCATGTATATATTACCCTGAGCCGTACCGTTGGCGGCGTCGTTAAAGACATGGAGAGCTTCGCCGCTGAATCGCTCGAATGCGATCCCGGCCTGCGGTCCACCGATACCTTCCGCCGCCGTATCCGGACAACCACCCGAGGCGCAGACCGTCCAACCGTCAGTCGCATCGTCAGCTCGCCAGACCGCGCCTCGGGTATCATTACCACTAGTAAAGTTGGCAATCATGATCCGAGAGCTCGTCGGATCAGCCGCAGAAAAGAGGAATGACGGAGTCGCGGCTGTCGTAAAGGCTTGTGTATCCCCGCCCCAACCCGAACCAACTGAGTATTTTTGGTAGCGCACTTCGCTGACTCCACTGTTCGTGTAGTTGACGATGAAAGTGTTATTTCCTTGCCAGTTACCGTCGAAACAGCGAGCGGAGGCGCAGTTGCCGAGTGTGGTAAAGAGCTCGGTCCCGGCGTCGAACGTGGAACCGTCCCAATAGTACGCGTACAGGTCGTCGTCACTGTCGGCCACCAGTACGACCGCTCGGTTAGACCGCTCATCCGCCAGGTTATCGCCGGCCGGGACGACGCGAATCCACCGCGGTGTCGCGCCGGTTCCGGGCAAGCTGAGTTCATTCGTCGCGCTCGGGGTGTTCGGGGTCGTGTCCGGTGACCAGGCCGAACCGTCCCACAACGCGTAATAGATTTTGTCCGCATCTGGGGCGCCACTCGCGTCAGCGTCACCAGCATAAACAACTAGGCCGCGGCCGGAGAGCTGTTCGTAGCCCAGGTCGAACGCTTGGGTACACGTCCCGGCCGTCGGGGCCGCGTCACAATCTTGGCCATCAGTCACGCTGGTCGCGGTCCAACGAAGGGTGTAGTCGCCGGCCGCTTCGAATCCAGTCGTGCCGGTTACGATATCGAGCCGACCGTCAGTCGTCGGGTTACCGGAAATATAGCCAATCATTTTTTCTTCCCGGGTCGGGGCGGTCTTCGCGACGACGTGCATAATGTTGACCGCCGGTCCAAGGTTGACGTTTACTTCAGTGCCATAGGTGGACGCGGTTGTGAACGGCGTCATTTTGATTTTACCGGCGTTCGTCGTATCGCCGTAGTAGAAGTTACCGTTTGCGCTAATCGCGTCGGAGGCAATCTGCCACTGGCGTGATTCCTGAAAATCCGGGGCGGCGATAAACGATCCGCCGATTGTCAACGGACCGGTTAGGAACAAGGCCGGCGAAATATCCGGTGCGTCGAACGTATACGTCAGGTAATACGTCTGCCCGGCTTTCCACTCGACCAGCCATTCAATAAATTGTTTTTTGACTGTTGTGCCAACGGTGCGGAGCGTCCCGGCCGGAAAAATATTGGTGATTGTAAAATCGGTCGGGATTTCTTCCGTGACAAGGCCGAGATAATCCTTCTTCGGTGTGATCGCGATGCGCACCGGATATTCCGCTGGCGGAAAGATCCGCGTCGGGTAATCAACCCGCTCGACGGTAAACGGCTGGGTCGCCTCGGTAATAAAATTTTCTTCAATTTTACGCTCGCCGACTGTTGTATCTGCTGTCACCGAAACACGGTAGACACCGGCCTGTTCAAGCGTTAGGGCGAAATGGTAGTCCGCCTCGTTGGTGACACCCTTATCAACACAGGTGGGGTTTGTCTTGAGTGATCCGTTTCTTGTCTCAAACTGAGTTTTTCTTCCTTTCGGGTCGGTTACCGTTGCCTGAACCGATGCGTCACAAATCGTCCGTCCGGTATCATCCAGCACACCAATACCAACAAGCTGCGTCTGACCCACAGCTGGGTTCGCTCGAGTAATATTCACCGCTAAAACGCCCCACAAAAACGTTTTTTCAACCACTTCGATGGTCCCCGTCGGCGAAATCATTGTGATGCGTAAAATATATTTTCCCGGATGCTGGCTGCTCATACGTAACCGAAGCCGAGCGTTAGTATCATCACCGGAAACCTGGTCAACCGATCGATAATCAACCGACATCGATTCGCTCTTGCTATCAATCAGGCTCACGTCTTTGAGCTTCCACGTTTCAACTTTTTTTCCAAATAGAAAACGTCGTTTGGTTTGTTGTTTCGGAACGGTCACCTCCGGCTGATCATCCGACTCGTAGCTAGCTTTAGAGAAGGCCGTTAATCGGTCTAATTCTTTTTGTCGCGCAGGGGCACTTTGAACACTCGGCGTCGGCTCCGGGGGATGTAGACGCGCTTCAACACGGACACCATCGACAAACACCGACGAATCTCCATTCAAGGAAAAATCAGGCTGTAGGCGAACACGAAGATCGGCGAGTCGCTGGCTGTCGGTGACGGCCGGAAGATCGATGACAATCGGTTGCTGCTCTTCTCGCTTAACCGACTCGGTTGCAACGAGCGCCCAGTCTTTGCCATCAAGGGACCAAGAGACTTTCAGCGCATCGGTTGAATTAAGCTGGCCGTTTGTACCCAAGAAAATTCTTACGGTGGTTCCGCTTAATGAACCAGTGAGTTTTTCGTCTAGTGAGAAATGTGCACATGTTAATTCAGGATCTACACGATCGAACGTCGCAGTCGCCGCGCCAGCATCCGTCGTGAAGCCCAAATCTTGGCTTCGTATTTGCGCTGAATTGGCGATGCTAAATTTATTGAAATCACTTTTTGGAGAAAGCTCAATCTTCGTCGCAGCACTCGCTTGCACCCAACCGGAGCATTCACGGGGTTGTGCGTACACTTCAACGGTCGCCGGTTCGGTGGCGGCCGACGAGAACTCTGCCCAACCAGACCCGAGCAACAATAAGAACAGGCCAAGCGCCGGCGCATACCGACGAAGTGGTGGCAGAGCAAAGTTCGGACGAGCAATCGGCGTACGTCCGTAGGTTAACGCCCAAGCCGCCGCGACTTCATCTCGCAAATACCGACGATCATGCCGTGAACCGAAACGGACAGCGCGCAATTTCCCTTTTCGGTCCCAGGCTCGAAGCGTATTTGGATGAACATGAAGAATTTTCGCCGTTTGTCGGATCGTGAGAAATTTCGGAAGATCGGAAAACACTGGTCGTCGCGAGGCGGACACAACAAAACTCCGTCGTTGCAGTCGCCGGGGGTAGAACCGATAAAAAAATCGTTGAAGTTTTCTTTTTTCCATGAAAATTGCTAAATATATTGTACGATTTTCGATAGTGAATGTCAAATACGTTTTTTTTAATTTTTTTGGCTAAGATCAGTCCACAGAATGTCTTGAGTTACCAAGAAAAAAGACTGCCGGGGGGACTTTTTTACCCCTCCTTCTCCGAAGCTACCCTCGTGCGTTGCCAACCCTCTCGTTCCTCGCTATACTCACCAGGATTTTCTTCCGCCATGCCTACCCCAACCCCATCACCTCAGCCGGTCTCTCCAGCGCCGAGCCCGCTTCCGTCTTCGGAAAACCAGCTGCGCCCCGGTCAGCGACTTCCTGTCCGCCACCATCGGATTCGATGGACAGTTTTAACGATGAGCGTCGTCGCGGTTATTGCCCTTGTGGTCACTGGCTGGATCCTCTACCGCGCGATCGCGGTCATCAACACGAAATCACTTGATGGCTCAAACCGCCGCGTCGGTTTTTTCCAGCAACTGACACATCTCGTCACGCAAAATGATGAACAACTCAAAGGCGAAGCCGACGATCGGATTAATATCCTCCTGATGGGTATCGGTGGACCAGGACATGAAGGGCCTTACCTAACGGATACGATGATGGTGATGAGCTACCGTCCGTCAACAGACCAGTTGGCGATGATTTCTGTCCCCCGCGATCTCGTCGTCGATATTCCGGGATACGATTTCCGTAAAATTAATAGCGTTCTTTCAATCGGCCGCGATAATGACTATCCGGGTGGCGGCGAGGCGCTGGCCGTCAAAGTCGTCAGCGATCTCATCGACCAGCCAATCCAGTATTACGCGCGAGTTGATTTCACTGGCTTCGCGGAAGTCATCGACCGCGTCAGTGGCGTCACGATTACCGTCGACACCACCTTCTACGATCCGCTCTACCCGGACAATAACTATGGGTATGACCCCATTTCCTTCAAAGCTGGAACGCAGACGATGACCGGCGCCACGGCGCTCAAATTCTCGCGATCACGTCATGGGACAAACGGCGAAGGTTCGGATTTCGCCCGCGCCGCCCGACAGCAAAAAGTCATCTACGCCTTAAAAGAAAAACTGCTCTCGTTCGGGACACTCTCGAATCCCTTGAAAATTAGCGATATCCTCCAAAGCCTCGGGACACACAGTCAAACAAATATGGAGGTGTGGGAAATCGTCCGCTTAGCGAAACTCGCTGGCGACGTGAAAACTTCCCAAATTATCAATCGTGTCATTGACGCGAGCGTCAATGGTTTAGTCAAAAACGCCACTGGACTAGGCGGGGCCTTTATCCTTATCCCCCGCGACGATACGTATGGCGACATTCGCTTCTTTATAAAGAATATTTTTTCCTTCGCCGCGACTGACGCTGAACAAGCCACGATCACGGTCGTTAACGCCACGACCGCGACCGGTTTAGCCGACGCAGTCGCGAAGGGCTTGCTCAGCCTTGGTTTAGACGCTTCACCCACCACCGTTCGGAATGTCTCCGTCCCCCAAACCGTTGTGATTGATCAGAGCACAGGACGAGCTCCGGTCACGGCCAAGCTCCTGAGCCTCTATGGTCAAGCCCGTCGATCGATGACTCTGACTGAGTGGGAGGTGTTGACTGGTGACACCACGCTTCGCACTTCCCTCGATTCAACAACCAATGCCAACCAAGCCAATCAGAACCAAGCGGTACCTGGGCCACGGCTGATCCTTATTCTTGGTCAGGATCAAGTTCCAACCAATCAGACCAGCCAAAATACGAACCAATGATCATTGTTGGACTAGGAAATCCTGGACCGGATTATACTGGCACACGCCATAATGTTGGCTTCGCTGTCCTCGATCAGCTCGCTGAAGCTCTCGCCGTTTCTTGGTCGCAGGAGCGTGATGTCCTCGCCGTGCGAACCGGCGACCACTGGCTTGTGAAGCCACAAACATACATGAACCGGAGTGGCGATGCGCTCAAAGATTTTTTGACCTACAAAAACATTTCTCTCGACGGTGCGGATCTTCATCGTGACCTTGTTGTGATTCATGACGAGCTCGACTTTCCGCCCGGTGAAGTGAAACGACAACACAGTCGCTCGAGCGCTGGTCATAACGGCGTCCAGTCCATTATCGATGCCTTGAGCACCAAAGACTTTGCGCGCATTCGGATTGGCATTGGTAAAAGTGATGTGATCCCAACGGAGGATTATGTCTTACAAACCCTGCCAGCACCAGATCGAGAACTCGTGCGGGCAGCTATCGATCAAGCCGTAACTGAGCTACTTAGCGACCTTAGTTCTCGTTCAGAAAAATAAAAAAGAGCCCAGCTAGTCGACAGAGCGGGAGTCAGACAGAGAGGCATCCAGTCCTCTAAAACAATCCGAGCCGCTTGCAACTAGCCGAGCAAAAATGAGTGGCCAGGATCCCCTTTGATTGGGTGCCTGATTTTTTGGCAAACATCCGCACGTTGGGGAGATACCGCCAGAAAAGGGTATCAGCACTCTTAGCGTGCCCCGGGCCACCGCAAAAGAACGATTGACGACAAAAGCACTGACCACCGTCGTCACCTATCTACGGGCCAGGTGCTAGCCAGCCAGGGAAAACCCTGACTGAATAACGTCCCCGGCTAAAGCGGTAGGAGGGGTTGCCTCAACCGGAAACTCTCGCCCGTAGGTAGGTGCTGACCGTCACGAAAGAGCACGAAGGAAGGCGACACCTTAGCATCGAAATGAATGTTTGTCAAGGTCTCGTCCAAGTCATTTTCTTCAAGTGAGGAGTAGCAAGCCTTGCCCAGCACCACTTTAGTTTCGTAAAAGTGGTGCTGGGCTTGCCAAATTCATTTTTTTGCGCTATCATGTGAATAGATATCACAACTACCTGTTTGTGCCTCGTTCACGTGACACAGTGGTCGACGGGCCGTTTCGGCTATTGACCGAACAACTTACGACTACCGGCTCAGGCCGGTTCGTCGGCCTCCCCCATCCAGTGGCCGAAGTCTTTGCGTTCAGTAAACTTTTCGGGGAATTACCGCCCGCTTGGCAACTCGTCTACCTGGTTGGATCCGAACGGGAACAGCAACTCGTGGTCCAGGGGTTACAGACGTGGTTAGCGGCAAAACCACATCGTCCCGTCATCGCTGTCCCGCCAATTGACGGTGCTTTACTTGATCGCCTCCTCCGACATGAGCCGGTTATTCTCATCGCCCAGCAAAGCGCCTTCGCAGAATCCCTGCCTCATCCCAACGAACTCTACGAACAATTTGCTAACGCCGAGGTTGGCGCGAAACTTGGACTCACGACATTTATCGATCGGCTCGGCGACCTCGGGTACATTCCCTCAACGCCGGTCAACCAACCAGGCCAATGGTCAAAGCGCGGCGACCTGCTCGATGTCTGGCCGGTCGGCTCAGCTCTGGCCTACCGCCTCGATATCGAGGGTCAAACTGTCAGTTCTATCACCCCGCTTGATGGCACAAAAAAACCAGTCTCAATCGAACGGCTCGCCTGCGCGCCAAAAACCTTAAGCCAAGTCGATCCCCGTATCAGCCTTCTCGCTTATCTTCAGCCACTCCGAACACTTATTATCGTCCCGCGCAGCTCCCTACTCGATTCGCTGCCACGCGGAAAAGACGCCGTCAAAAACTATAAACAGGTCGCGGTCGAACCGTTCGGCGGCGACGGTGCAGCGAAGCTTGATTGGCGATCGGCGCCATTTTATCACGGCCAATGGCAACTCGCTGCCAAAGATATCGGGAAGTTTCTCGCCGACGACTACCGCGTCATTATTCAGTCTCATCGTGAGGGTGAGCTGTTAGGGCAACTCGAACGACATAAAATTTCCCGTAAAAAAATTATAGTTCAGCCAACCACCGAACTCAGTCAAGGCTTTATCGCTCCATCAGAAAAACTTGTCTATCTTACGGACGATGAACTCTTCGGACGCGATGAGCGCTCAAAGGCCAATCGCCGCCGCGTGGAAGATGTTTTTCTTGGCGATCTCGAAGCCGGCGATAATATCGTCCACCTCGATCATGGGATTGGCCGATTTATCGGCATGCGTCTGCAGCAGGTCAACGGCCACTCGCGCGAATATTTCGTGCTCGAATACGCTGCTGGTGATCGGCTCTACGTGCCGGTTGAAACGGCCGACAAAATTACTCGCTACATCGGCAGCCCCAACCCAAAAATCCATTCGCTATCGAGTTCGTCATGGGCCAGCGTCACCAAGAAAATCCAGCAGGATGCCAGTTTGGTTGCGAAAGAACTGTTAGATTTATATGCCCAACGCGAACTCGCCCACGCGCCGAAACTGTTAACCGTTCCTGGGGCGGAAGCTTCCCTCTCGGAAAAGTTCCCCTACGAATTAACCTCCGACCAGGAACGAACCTTACAAGAAACGCTCAGCGATCTTGAACGCGACGTTCCGATGGATCGCCTTGTTTGCGGTGACGTCGGCTTTGGGAAAACCGAAGTGGCCATTCGGGCGGCCTTCCGCGCGGCCATGAACAAAAAACAGGTTGCACTCTTGTCACCAACCACCATTCTCACTCAACAACATTACGATACATTTAAAAACCGTCTCAAAGATTTTCCGGTCGTCGTTCGAGCGCTCTCCCGATTTGAATCCGACGAAAATGACGCTGAGGTTCTCGCCGGACTGGCCAATGGAACCGTTGATATCGTTATCGGCACCCACCGCCTCCTCTCGCAAGACATCCAATTCAAATCCCTCGGGCTGATTATCGTCGACGAAGAACAACGCTTCGGCGTCCGTCATAAAGAGAAGCTCAAGGAATTCCGCAAGGAAGCCCATGTGCTGACCTTAACCGCTACTCCGATCCCCCGCACACTCAATTTTGCCTTGTCCGGACTGCGTGATATTAGCGTCATCGAAACTCCGCCCGACGGTCGCCGGCCGATCGAAACAAATATCATGCCGTACAGCGACGAAGTCGTTCAGGATGCTGTTCGCCGTGAGCTCAATCGAAAGGGTCAGGTCTACTTTGTCCACAACGACGTTGAGTCGATGGAATTAGAAAAGAAGCGCTTGGAAAAAATGATGCCTGGCGTGACGATTGGCATTGCTCATGGACAAATGGATGAACGCAAATTGTCGCATGTCATGGAACAATTTGATAACCAACACCTCGATATTCTCTTAGCCTCAACGATTATTGAAAATGGCCTTGATTTGCCAAACGTCAACACAATGATTGTCGATAAAGCTGCCGACTTTGGCCTCGCCCAGCTCTATCAACTTCGAGGCCGCATCGGCCGCGGTGATCGGCAGGCTTATGCCTATTTCCTCTATCGCCAAACCAAGGTCACTGGTCGACCACAAAAACGACTCCAGGCCCTGATGGAAGCGAAGGAGCTTGGAAGCGGTTTCCGGCTCGCGATGCGTGACTTAGAAATTCGCGGCACGGGAAATATTCTTGGCAAAAAGCAACATGGACACGTCACCGCCGTCGGATTAAACCTGTACGCGCGTCTCCTCGCCCAGGCGGTTGAAGAGCTCCGAACCGGCAAACCGCCACGCGCCACCCGCGACATTTTGATCGACCTGCCGATGGAGATTGCTATCCCGAAAGACTTTATTGACAGCGAGCCGAAGCGACTACGACTGTACCAGCGACTTGCCGCCATTGAAACAGTTGATGAGCTCGAGGAGTTCCGAAAAGAAGAATTTAAACAACGCGCACTCCCTGAACCGCTCACTAATCTGTTTGAGGCGTTAGAGTTAAAAATCTTAGCCCAGCAATCCCCGATCACTGCAATTCAACAAACCGACTTTTCAATTGATGGTCTAAAAAAGCAAAAAATTGTGGTGTCATTTGGACACATGATCACCCCCGAGCAAATTGGCAAGCTGTTGGAACGAAATCAAGCCTGGGACTTTACTCCGGAATTTATTAAAATCGATCGTGACCAACTGGGAATCCGATGGCTGAACGAGCTCAAATCAGTGATCAAGATTTTTGACGAGACGACCGGAACGGGGCACGCGACGCCTCACCAAGCTAAGCACTCGGCGGCTAGTGCAGACGACGTCACGAGCGCCTCGTAGCATATCACATCGACCGACACACCCGACAAGAACGGCGGGCTAGACTTGTCAAAAAAGGTATCCCAGAGTAGTCTTTCAGTATTGGTGGCTGGCACACACGTGTCCGCCGTTTTTCGTATAGAAAAACTCTCCCGTATATTTAGGAGAGTCTTGGCGCGGGCCGGGTAGGCATCTTCATGGCTTCAGCCAGCCCGCTAACCAGCTGATCAAGCTTGGCCAGGTTCGTCGCCCGTTCGGCGTTGGTCAGCCGCGGAAGCGCGGGATCGAGCCAGAGCACTTCCTGATCAAGCGTTTCGAGACGCTCGGTCGGATGCTCAAGAAACCACCGCCTGAACACCAGTGTGAGGTGTGCCCAGGCTATCCGACGCGCCTGTTGAGCGACGAGGTCGTGACGATCGATACCTGAGTCACGCCGACCATGAACACAGCAGCTCACTTCAGCCATCTCAACCTGACCACGCGGACCGCGGTCGACTACGAAGCTGAAGGTATACCGATCGATCTCGACATCAACCCGACCGGAACGGACCGTTACCGCAAACACGTTCATCACTGCTCGACCTCCCTCCGGAAAAAGTCGCGATCAACTACATAAGGAACAATTTTCTTACCCTACTCCCTCTATTCTCTATGTCAATATACCCAGCCGACCTCCTCGCCGCTCTTCATCAACTTCCCAGCTTAACGCCAAAAAATTTTTTGAGGCTTCTGACCAGTAGCCTACTCCAACAGCCACTCAGCCATTGGACCGTCGATAATCTACGGTTAGCTGGTATCGACCAGGATCGCCAAGCCGATATTCTCCATGGTGTATCGCCGATTGATCTGGCGGCGGCCCGGGCGACCTTAGAAAAGTACCGGATTCAGATTATTACCATTCTCGATCCGGAGTATCCGTTACTCCTGAAAGAAATACCCGCGCCGCCGCCCCTGCTCTATGTTCGGGGACGGATCGCGGCCCTCTCGGCTACCCTCCTTGGTGTCGTCGGAACTCGCCAGCCTACGCCATACGGGAAAACAGTCACGGAGATCTTGATGAGACCAGTAACTCGTACTGGAATTGGGATTGTGTCCGGGCTTGCCCTCGGCATCGACGGTCTAGCCCACACCATCGCGCTGACGGAGCGCGTTCCCACCGTGGCCGTCCTCGGTTGCGGCGTCGACCGGATCTACCCCTGGCAGAACCATGGCCTAGCCGAGCAGATTATTGCCGCCGGCGGCGCCGTCATCAGCGAATTTCCGCTCGGCGCGGCCCCAAAACGAGAACATTTTCCGCAACGGAATAGAATTATTTCGGGGTTGTCCCCCGCTGTCTTGATCGTTGAAGCCGGCGAAAAATCCGGCGCGTTGATTACTGCCAAGTACGCCGTCGACCAAAATCGAGAGGTCCTCGCCGTACCTGGCCCGATTACTTCACCACAATCCGTCGGACCTATTCATTGGATCCAGCTAGGAGCTAAAGCGGTACACACCGCCAACGATATTCTCGAAGTATTTTCGCTTTCGAGTGCTCGTCCCAGCAACGCGGACAACCGAACAAGACCAACTGACCCGGTCCAGGCCACCATCGTCGACCACTTAACCCATGAGCCGCAACATGTTGACGTTCTCGTGGCATCGTGTAGACTGGAGGCCAGTGTCATATCGGCGGCTTTGGTGTTGCTTGAACTGGACGGCCGAGTTGCCCATCACGGCGGAATGTATTACTCTCTGACTTCATGAGCCAGTCCCTCGTCATCGTCGAGTCACCTACTAAAGCGAAAAAGATTTCTGAATACCTCGGCCGGGGCTATGACGTGCGGTCGTCTTTTGGGCATGTCCGTGATTTACCAAAAAGCGATATGGGGATTGATATTGCCCATGATTTCGCGGCCGAATACGAAATTCCCACCAAAAGCAAGGACGTCGTCGCTGACCTGCGCAAACGAGCGAAAGTTGCAGATGAAATCTACTTCGCGACTGACGAAGACCGCGAAGGTGAAGCAATTTCTTGGCACCTCGCCGAACTCTTAAAAATCCCAACCGATAAGGTTAAGCGGATTGTCTTTCATGAAGTCACCAAGCGAGCCTTGGCAAACGCGATCGACAACCCCCGCCCCCTCGCCATGCATATGGTCAAGGCCCAGGAAGCCCGGCGCTTGCTCGACCGGCTCTACGGCTATGAGGTCTCTCCAATTCTCTGGCGAAAAATTCGTCCCGGACTTTCGGCCGGTCGCGTCCAAAGCGTCGCGATTCGCCTCCTCGTCGAACGCGAAAAAGAACGCCTCGCTTTCCGCCCGGCGCAATATTGGGATTTAGCGGCCGTCTTCTCGACCCCCGACGGAAAAGAATTTCCGGCTGAACTCATTTCCGTCGACCAACAAACCATCGCGCTCGGAAAAGATTTTGACCAGACCACTGGGCAGCTGAAGAACACGAAAGTTATTTGGCTCGATCAAGCCAAAGCCAGCTCGCTCGCCGAACAACTCCGTCAATCAACAGCTTCCGTCGCTTCAGTCGAAGAAAAACAGTTTACAGAAAAACCCTACGCTCCGTTTACGACCAGCACCCTCCAACAAGAAGCGAACCGTAAGCTCCGCTTCACGGCCCGCCGGACGATGCAAATCGCTCAGCAGTTGTATGAAAACGGGTTTATCACCTACATGCGTACCGATTCAACGCTGTTATCTGATGAAGCGGTCAATGCTGCTCGGAAGTGGATCACCACGCAGTACGGTGACGCGTATCTACCACCCGCCGCTCGCCAGTACCAAACGAAAGTCAAAAACGCCCAGGAAGCTCATGAAGCTATTCGCCCGGCCGGTGAATCGTTCCAACCGATTGATGAGGTCCAAGGCAAGGTTGATAGCGAAGCATACAAGCTCTATGAACTGATTTGGAAACGAACGGTGGCGTCACAAATGGCCGATAGCAACGGACGACGCATGGCGGTCCATATTACCCTCGGCCCAGCCACCTTTGCCGCCCGAGGAAAAGTCATTGATTTCGATGGGTATCGCCGCGCCTATGTTGAAGGTAGCGATGATCCAACTGCTGAGCTCGCTGAGCAAGATGTCGTTCTGCCGCCAATGAAACCGGCTGACCCACTCACGGTCGTCAACCTCGACGCGAAAGACCACGTCACGCAACCGCCGGCCCGACTGACGGAAGCGAGTCTGGTGAAAGAACTGGAATCGCGCGGGATTGGACGACCGAGCACCTACGCCAGCATTATCGACACCATTCAACGCCGAGAATACGTCTTCAAAAAAGGTACGGCCCTCGTCCCAACCTTTACCGCCTTCGCCGTCGTTAACATGCTCGAAACCTATTTAGGGACGTTGGTTGATTATTCCTTCACCGCCACAATGGAAGATCATCTCGATGAAATTGCTCGCGGTGAAGCAGACGATAAAACCTATCTGCGTCATTTCTACTTTGGCGATCACGAGAACGGTCTGAAACCGACGCTTGATCACGTCAAAGATACGATTGACCCGCGTTTGACCAGCGGTGTCACGATCGGTGAACATGATGGCTTCCCGATTGAGGTTCGGATCGGGCGCTACGGTCCATTCTTGCGCTGGAACGAAAAAACGGCCAGCATTCCCGACTCCTCCACCCCTGATGAATTAACCGTTCCGGCCGCGCTCGAACTGCTCACAAAAGCGGCCGAAGGGCCAAAGTCTCTCGGCACTGATCCAGTCACTGGGAAAAAAGTCTACGTCAAGGTCGGACGATTCGGCCCATACATTCAACTTGGGGAACTGCCCCCGAAGCCAGTGGTCGAGAAAGATGAGAACGGCAAACCGGTAAAAAAACCTCGACGTAAAAAGGGCGAGTCAAAACCAGTTGAACCAGAAAAACCGAAGATGGCTTCCCTACTGAAATCGATGACCCCCGAAACAGTCACCCTTGAACAAGCGCTACAATTGTTAGCCCTACCGCGTAACGTCGGGGTTCGACCAGGCACCGAGGACGCGATCATGGCTGCCAATGGTCGGTTCGGACCGTACATCAAGGCCGGCACCGATACACGAAGCATTCCCCCAGAGATGGATCCGCTCACGATCACCCTCGAGCAATCCGTTGAACTCCTTGCGCAAGAAAAGAAAGGCCGCGGCCGACGGCAAGCCAAAGCGCTGAAAGAGCTCGGCGCTGACCCCGATTCTAAAAAACCGATTAAGGTGCTGGATGGTCGCTATGGCGCCTACGTCAGTGACGGTGAGACGAATGCCACAATTCCAGCCGACCTAGCACCAGAAACAATCACCCTCGACCAAGCGGTCACCTTGATCCGAGAACGCGCGAGTAAGCCGAAGCGACCAAAACGACGAGTCAGAAAAGCTACCTAAAAACACCTCCGTCGGAACGGGGGTGTTTTTAGTTTGTATTGTCTACTCTATCACCGGCGTTTTGAGCGCTTCAAGTCGTTGTTGAATCACGCTCGGATCCGCCGCTTTCGCCGCGCCGCGTTCGAGGGTTGACTTGACCAGGTCAGACTGTCCGGCTTGGGTGTAATGATCAGCTAAAGCCAGGTACGGCGCAGCATCTGTTGGGATCATGGTAATCGCCCGTTCATACGCCGTGACCGCTTGATCGTTCTGTTTCGCCTGTGAGTATGCCCCGCCCAGCTCAACCCAGAACACCGGGACCTGCGGATAGTTCGTCACGAGGGCTTCAAGAATTTCCACGGCCTTCGTCGGTTCGTTGTTGGCTTGGTAGCCTTGGGCCTGTGCAAAGAGGGCTTGCGGGTAATCTGCCTTCTTCTTCAGCGCTGTCGCGTAGGCCGACATCGCATCCGTAAAATACTTCGCGGCTTGTTTTTTTTGCTCGTCGGTCGCCGTGTCCGTCAAAAGACGTGAACGTAAAAGCATAAGGGTTTGCCCATACCCAACGTCATGAATTGGATTTGTTGGCTCGAGCTTTCGCAGGCTCAAGAAATTTCGGCTCGCTTCATCAACCGCATCGGCCACGTATGGATTCACTCGGTTCAGCAAGTTGTTCATGGCTTCAATCATGGCTGGATTTTTTGGATCACGTTTGATCGCCGCCCGCATCGTCGTCACCGATTTTTGCACCAACGTGCCAGCCGTTGCGGTATCGTTTTTTTGTAGTGCCTCTTCGGCTTGCGTGACATACGCCCCGCCGAGCAAGACTGACGCGTCACTTTCATGAGTGTTCAGTGACAAAGCCTGTTCCAGTTGCTCAACAATAGTCGCCACGGGCTTTTCCCGGGTAATCGAGGCCTGCGCCTGGCGGACGATAATTTGCGCCGCGTAGATCCGCCCAACAAAAAATAGGACACCGATAATACTGAGTGCACCAAAGAGAAAGGCAACGGGAAAGCCTAAGCGAATCCCAGACGGCTTCTTGATGGTCTCGTGTAACCAGGCTGATCGTTGGAGTCCCAAGAAAAACCAGGTCAAACTCAGAAGAAGTAATGACCAAGTCGTAAAGAATCCGCTCAAGCCAGTCGCGACAACGAAGAGGCCAACCAGGAGCGAGAGATGGTCTGGTTTTCGCGCCCAGCGCATCCACGCCAGCCACGCGCCCAGCGCGATCACTCCGGCCCAGGCGATGACACCGACGAGCCCGAAGGCTGCGACCGATTGCCACCAACCCGAATTCGCCTTAATGAACCGTGTTGCCCAAGCGTCACTGGCGTTAAACTCGACTGGTCGACGCGTCACGAAGTTTTGATACCAGGTTGAACCACCGGTCCCGAAGAATGGCCGCTCGGATAGTGTTTCGCGAACGATGGTCCGCGTGGTTGCATGATCGAGGGCGAGATCGGGAGTATTCGCTAACCCAGCCTGGCGCGGCAACCCAAAAAGCTGAGCCGCCATGCCCGCGGCCGCCAGGACCACGGCAATAATAATGAGTCGCGTATCGGCTTTTTTTCCTTTGGCGGCTTGCTGGAGAACCACCGCAATCATCCCAATCGCCAACACCGCCCAACCAACTGGTCGGCCAGCTAACAGTACTACTAACCAACTCAAGAGAACTCCGGCCATAATCGCCCAACGCTGCCATCGTTCCGCTTGACGATTCCACAGCAGTAGAATTGCCGCGCCAAAAATCGCCGCCAAAATTGCCACATCGGTTAACGAATTGCTCATGGTACTAAAAACGGTGTTCTCTCGTGGGAGCGAAGGTGGGAGCAGTGAGAAGTCGGAAAATTGGAACATTTGGAAAACCAGCGCCAACCCAAGACCAGCGATCGCCGCGGACGACCCAGCCCGGCGTTCTGCCTCGGTATGAAAAATCTGTCCCGTTAAGAAGTAGAGTCCAATCATGGCCGTCACGACCGGAAAAGCCTCGGCGAGACTACCACTAATTCCGGTGAGACTCACCCACCAACTCGTCGAGCCGATCGTGCTTATCCCATAGCTGGCCCACAGCGCCAGCACCACCCAATCGAGTCGCGAGAATTTCCATCGGTGTTCACGACGTAACAACGTTGCAACGAAATAACAGATCCACCCAAACCCAACGGTCACAAGTAAGACCATCGCCTTCGTTGTCTCCCAAACATCAGATGTCCAAGACAAGACGAGCACGGGCAGAAGGAAGATTCCGAGCGTGACAAAGACGCGGCTCAGGGTTTCCCAGGTCAATCCCCGATCAGATGTGCGACCCAAACGTTGTAGGAGCGAGGGCATAAATATGTTCTTTCTTTTTATCTTAATCTCGTAATTGTTGAAGGAGTTGTTGAAATTCTTCGTCGGAATAAAACTCAATCGCAATTGTTCCACGATGCTCGCGCTTGGTAATTGTCACTTTCGTGGCGAAACGGTTACGCAGCTCGTCCTCGGCGGCCTGCAGGACCGGATCAATTTTACGACGGGTATGACGACGAACGGTTGTTTGTTGACCGAGCGACGCGGCGGCTCGAACCGGCAATTTCTGATTAACTATCTGATCAAACAGTCGTTCGCGCTCTTCGGGAGTAACAGCGGTCAGAATAATTTTCGCGTGACTCGAAGAGAGTCGCCCATCGCGCAGGGCAGCCTGCATCGACGGGGGCAAACTCAAAATTCGCAACGCGTTTGCGACCGTCGCTCGTGACTTGCCGACCTTCTTCGCGATTTCTTCCTGGGTCAGGCCAAATTCTTCCGCAAGTTGCTGGTAGGCTAACGCTTCTTCGATCGGGTTGAGATCTTGGCGCTGGACGTTTTCAACAATCGCGATTTCGAGTTGTTCAAGTTCGCGGGTTTCACGAATAAGAGCCGGTACCGTCGGCAGGCCCAATTGTTGCGACGAACGAAAACGGCGCTCGCCGGCAATAAGTTGATATCGCTCCCCGACCTTCGTGACAATGAGAGGCTGAAGGATGCCGTGTTGTCGAATTGAATCGACCAACTCGGAAATCGTATCTTCCTGAATCCGATGGCGGGGTTGATGCGGGTTTGGATCAATCAAGCCAACCGGAATATCGTAGACGCGTTGACTGCTCCCAAGGGTTGGGTGGGGCGATGGCGATGTGATCGTGGCTGGGCGTGCAACTTGAGTTAACGCAGCCGGTGGAGGCGTCGGGGGCGCTGGCTGGACTGGCGGCAACGGCACGGGCCGGACCGGCAAGGCTGGAGCTTTTTTTTGAGGAATGAGCGAGCCAAGGCCGCGCCCGAGAGGTCGATCGGTCATGTTTTCGTGCGATGAATTTCGTCGGCAAGTTTACGGTAAGCTTTGGCGCCTGGCGAGCGCGGATCGTAGTGCAAAATAGTTTGACCGTAGGATGGCGCTTCGGCTAACCGAACGTTGCGCGGAATCACTGAGCGGAAAATCTGACTATGCGGAAAATATTTATAGAGCTCCTCCAGGACCGCACCGGATAATCGATATTGCGGATCATACATGGTGACGACCACGCCTAAAACGGATAATTCGGGGCGTAGATTCTCCTTCACCAGATCAATCGTCTCCACCAGCTGGCTCAGGCCTTCAAGTGCATAGTATTCCGACTGCACCGGGATCAGCACTTCGTCGGCCGCAACGAGGCCGTTTATCGTTAAGAGCCCTAAGCTCGGCGGTGAGTCGATAATAATATAGTCATAGTCTTCGACAACTTCCGCCAGATTTTGTTGGAGCAAAAATTCACGTCCTTCGAGCGGAACGAGTTCAACCGAGGCGCCCGCCAGGGCGAGCGTCGCGGGAGCAACATGGTAATCATCAATCTGCGTGGGAGTAATGACGTCGCGCATCGTCGTCGGCGTCACCAGAACCTCATAAATCCCCCGTTCCAGTTTTTTATGGTCAATCCCAAGTCCGCTTGTCGCGTTCGCCTGCGGATCTAGGTCGACTAACAAAACTCGCTTACCAGATCGAGCGAGATACGCGCCGAGATTCACCGCCGTCGTGGTTTTTCCGACGCCGCCTTTTTGATTAACAATGCAAATGACCCGAGCCATAGAAAAAAATTGACCCGGTGATTATACAACTTTTTCACCTTTGTCGCAACACAACGCATTGACAATCAGCCCCTGGTTTGAGTACACTGCTTGAGCAATTCTTGCCGCCGTGGTGGAATGGCAGACACAAAGGACTCAAAATCCTTCGAGGGCAACCTCATGTCGGTTCGACTCCGACCGGCGGTACCAAAGAAATACGCTTCGCGAAGAGCGAAGCGGTATTATCGAACCGCGGGAGAGAGTCGAAGGGCCGAGGACAAATTGCCAGCGGCAATTTACCGCAGGCCCCGGGTCGACGAGTCGCGGAGCTAGACGAGTCGACCGACGGAGTTTATCCCGCCATCTGGCGGGAACCGGCGGTACCAAAAAAATTCATCATAATGCTTCCCTCCTTGACAAAGGAGTTGTTTTGCTGTAGATATCTTTCCACGATCGTGGCCATCCTGGCTACGATTCGACCTGCCCCTTCAAGGAGGAATACATGGAAGGCACACAGACCGCTCCCCCGGCCGACCAGGCCCAGACGACCGAGCAGAAGCTGTTCGAGGGCGTTCTCACGAGCAAGGACGGCGTCATCCAGATCGACACCAACAAGATGAGCGCCGACACGCGCACCACCCTCGAAGTCGGCAAGATCGTCGGAGGCCAGATCGTCGGCGAGGCCGACCGCGTTGTCAGCGGCTTCCTGGAGAAGATGGGCCAACATCTCGACTCGGCCCTGAAGCAGGCCCGGGAGAAGGAACGCGCAGCCAAAACCAGCGATCCTGACGACGACAGCCGGCGGTAGCTCGGATCCACGCACCACGCACAACAACGAGTGAAGCGAAGCGAGCAGTACCAGCGAAGCGGAGCGACCCCACCAATGCACCGGTGGGGACTTTTTTATTCTCTGTCGGCACGAATTGCCAATACTCTATGTAGAGGCTATAGTGCCACTATGAAAACAACCACCATCAAGCAACGAGTCATGCTCCCAGGCAGTCCGCACGACGTTTTTGAATTGTTGATGGATGAAAAAAAGCATGCAGAGTTCACCGGAGGAAAAGCTAAAATTAGTCGCGACATCCGTGGTGCCTTTAGTGTTTTTGATGGCTGGGCAACCGGCGTGACAATGAATCTGATCGCGGATAAAAAAATTGTTCAGACCTGGCGCGGGGCAGATTGGCCGAAAGACACGTTTTCGAAAGTAACGTTCACGCTTTCCACCGCGAAACATGGTTCAACAAAGCTGGAATTCTTGCAAACGGACGTTCCGGCAAAATTCGCCAATGACGTCGCTCAGGGCTGGCGTGACTACTATTGGGAGCCAATGAAAGAAGCACTCGCGGGTTCGTAGTTGCAAAAAAACAGCCAATTGCGTAGGATGGCGGCAACGCTATCTGTTTTCCGTACCTTCCTAATTCAAGGAGATCCAGTATGCCGAAAAAAACGTGGGCTGACTGGGAAGATTTTGCCCCAGTCGCTCGACAGGTTGTGATCGACTTCATCGCGGCCCATCCCAAACACCGCCCACCGAAAATGCGCGAACTTACCACCCCAGCCCAGCGATGGTTCTACGCCACCTGCAGAAAACATGGCGGTCTACGAGCCACGCTCAAACGGCTCGGATTCAGCCTACCTCGTCGAGAGGACAAGCCAACCCGCCGTTCGGACTGGACGCGGTTTTCAATGGACGCTCGCCCGATCATCGGCGAGTACCTAACCAAGAACCATCGTCTGCCCACCCAAAAAGAACTTCGCCTAGGTGGACATGCTTGGATCGATCGAGCCATCGAAATACATCACGGCGGTTATGAGGCCGTCTATCGTCGACTCGGCTTCGCGGTGTCGAACGAGAAACCGCTTTCGCACTGGCCGACGTTTGTCAGCAAGTTTCAACCAGCGATAGACGTATTGGTCCAGCAACTTAAGCGTACACCGAGCTATCCGGAGATGGTTGAAGCCGGTCACAAGTTGATCGTCGATGCCGCGTATCGTTCTCATGGCGGCTATCGATCGGTCCTGAAAAAACTTGGGTATGCACGCCCTTGTCGCGATAAGCGTCGGGGAACTGGTCTAGCCAATTGGCAAACCTTCGCGACGGCGTTCCGGCCAATGCTGGAACAATTCGTGAAAGCCCATGGCCGGCCACCATCGAAAAGTGAACTTGAAAAACACGGGCAGCAAAAGTACTATTTTGCCGCTCGGAATCACCACGGTGGATACATTCAAGCTTTGCAACGGCTTGGATACACGCCAACACCGCAACAAAGCATCAAGCCGCGGCAAGGCTGGCAAAACCAAACACGTCAACGGGCAACACTGCGGCAGCATTTCCCAAAGCTCATCGAGCTCGGAATTATGCCGTCGAGTACCATGGTCAAACGGCATATCCCAGGACTCAGTGCCTACTGGACGTGGCGCCGCTGTCGCTGGGCGGACACCGCAAAAAAACTCGGGCTCGTTCCGTACGCGATTGGACGGCGTCAACTCTGCCGTTACGAGGCTATGACCGAGGCGCTGGATTTTTTTCAGCAACACCACCGGTGGCCTCTGCCAGCTGAGATGTCAGTCAACCTTCGGGGGTTGTGGACCAGGGAAACGTCCTGGGACACATTCTTCACCCCCCAGGGCTTACTCCCAACAATCCAGCACTGCCTGCAGGAGGCCTTGAAAAACCATTGGCGCTGGTCCGAGCGCTTTCATCCCAGTAGCGCGTCCTGGTCGCTCGACCTCTACAACCAGGTCGTCCTCGCACGCAATCACGTCGCCCCACCGTCATAAACGATGGGGTTTTTCTTACCCGTCTTGCCAAAAAAGGTGTTTTCGGCTAAACTGCGAAAGCTCTGAAGAATACAGAGTGAATCTTTACAGCATCGCGGGGAAGTGTAACGGCTGCACGGCGGGCTCATAATCCGCAGGCAGGGGGTTCGACTCCCCCACCCGCAACCAAGGTTGTACTCATGAACAGGTATCGTGGGCAGAACCTTGGTTCATGTGGCAGGGTAGCTCAGTTGGTTAGAGCGTGGGACTCATAAGCCCGAGGTCGAGAGTTCGAATCTCTCCCCTGCTACCAAAAAATTTCTAGTGATATTGTTGATTGATAGTTTTTTTGCTAGGCTCAAGTCTCATGTTTCTCACCACCCACGCCGCCGCCGGCCTCTTCCTCAGTCAACAGTTTGAGAATCCCTATGTCGTCTTTGCGACCGCTTTTGCTTCGCATTTTCTACTCGACTTTATCCCGCACGGCGATGAGGGTCTCTACGGTAGTTATACCCAACCAGGCGAGCACCGCTACCGTCGGGCTATTCTCGTCAACATCGTCGACGTCTCGGCCCTCCTGATCTTAACCCTCTGGTCGATTGGCCAACAAACCCTGCCGGACACCAGCCTCATCATGATCGGGATTTTGGGTTCGCTCTTGCCGGATTTCTTGGAGCACTTTTTTCCGGTCGTTCATGAGCGCCTCTCCTGGCTCTGGCTCATCCGCTGGCTCTATGCCATCACCAAGCCAACCGGACTCCGGTATTTCGTACGCGCCCAAAACTGGATTCACCATCTCCTTCACCACGACATTATTCGCCGAGATATCTCGTTCCGCAGCGGTTTTATTCTGCAGAGTCTCTTGGTCATTACCTTCCTCGGCCTGATCATCTAGCATGTACTCCCCGCTCCACGCCGCTGCTGGCCTGACCATTGTCGCGCTCGTACCAAATCCGGCCCTCAGTTTTCCACTCGCGATTGCTAGTCACTACCTACTCGACGCGCTTCCGCATGGTGATATGCGCAAACCACCCCACGTCCTGCAAGTAGCCGAAGGACGACGGTTGCTCATTACCGAATCAATCGATCTACCGCTCACCGGCTTAGTCGTCTGGAAACTCACCACGATCTTTTCTAGCCTCTCCCCGCTCTACCTTCTAGCCGGCGCGATTGCCGGCATCCTTCCTGACATCTTGTGGGGCGGAAAATTTGTACTTGAAGTGCTCCATGTCCGACTACCTGGACTCACTCAATTCCTCGATGTGCATCATCGCTGGCATGAATGGATTCACGTCAAAGCTCCACGCGATATTCCATTCTACGCGGGCGTCGCTTATCACCTCGTGGTCGTGATACTACTCTTGAGCCGCTGAGACCAGTTCACTGACCTGTTGCCAAACAAACTGACGGGTTGGCAATCCACCAAGTCCACTCGCCCGCATTGTGAGCGTAGTGATGTTTTCCCAATCTACTTTTTCGGTTACAGTGATGATCGCCAGGCCACGCTGGGAGGTCGTCGGCACATTCGCGACCACCGGCGCCGCTGTTCCGATCATCGGTTCCCAAGTGATCGTCTCAACGACCGAATCTGGATCAATCGAAGCACTGAAGGCCGCTTCCAGGACATCATCGGCCAGATAGCCATCGATGCTATCAATGGTTACATAGATCCCAATTTGTCGGGTGCTCAGTTTTTTTGCTTGGGCCAAAATTTGCGTCTCGAGTTCCGAACGCTGCGTATCCTGTCCGAGCGCATCGACCATCGCCGGGACGACCAGCGTCGCGGTCATCAACACCGAGCCACGACCTTCGTCTTGGCGCCACAACGCATCAGACAAAGCAGCGTACGTCGCCCGAGCCGGATTGTTTGTTATTGTGTTCGTCACCGTATTCTCCGGACGTCGCACGAGAATCACAATGCCCACCGCGAGGGCAATACTGGCGATAACTGCAACGTAGAGCGCCCGTTCGTTGTTTGGTCTACCAACCATACCGTGACATTGATCCGTCCGGACTCATGAGCAGTATGTCGGTCCCCGCCCCGCGGCACATAACCTGGCGCATCCAACACGCTTCCGCTGGTACAGTCGGTCGGGCGGCCGCGGTTGCGGTTGGCAAACGTCCAAGCAGAAATACTGCAGCACTGATCGCTACAACGAAAACCAATCGCTGCCATGACCACCACTGTACCGGCACGCGCCAGGCTGGATCCAATACCTTTGACACACGATCAGTATTTGGCGAAAAGGCTGGAACAACGTGAGGCTCTGAAGCAGTGGCTAGTTTGTACAAGGCGCCAGATAAGCCGCCGAGATGGGAGTAGTTTTCGGTCGCGGCGGAATCTGCGATAATTTCGCGCAGACTAAAAGCTGTGTTGACTATCGACCGAAGTCCACCAATCCAGCCAAAGGTCGATCCGACCGATTCAAGCAACAGTGACCACAGTGGATCACGTGATCGGGCATGAGCTGCTTCATGAAGCAAAACGGTGAAGAGTTCGGTCCCGGATAATCGGCGTATCAGTCCCGAGGTCACGATAATCTTTGGCGCAAACAGTCCGAGCGTTACTGCTTGTTGACGAGGTTCATCGAGTATCCAGATTGACTGACCAAGACGGTGATGGAAAATCTGGCGCCCCTGGGACCGCGCGCGTCTCGCGAGGCGTTCATGGCGAATACCCCGAACCGCTACGGCGTAGATCAAACGAATTGTCAGAAGGGCCGCAAATGCTCCGGCAATGCTCGTCCCAATAATCACGCTCGGCGGCCACTGCATCGGCGCGATCGAGCAACCGCAATCACTGATAGGCGCGGCCATCAGGGTGTATTGACGATAAACAATCGTCCACAAGGTTACCAGGAGGAGGAACGAGCTCGCGAGGAGGCTGAATTGAATTCCCCAATACCAGCGACGTTCTCGCATTATGGTTGACGGTGAAGTTTTTTGAGTTTTGCTAATTTGTCGGCCGGAATCTCATCAAGTGCGGCTAAAAAATGGACCAGGGCCGCATCGCCGTATTGACGCACGAGTTGATCAATACTGGCCTGAGTGGCCGCGGCGGCGGTGGCCGCCTTCGTTTGCACAGCGGTGTATGTATAGGCTCCATTCGCGCCAGCCGTGCGTCGAAGAATTCGTTGAGCGACTAACCGATTCATCACGGTCATCACGGTCGTATAGGCCACCCGACGACTCGCGGGTAAACGCCCTAAAACCTCCCGCACCGTTCGCGGAGCGCGATCCCAAAGAATGTCCATGATTGCCTGCTCGAGTTGTCCGAAAAGGATTTTGGCCATAGCTACGACACAGTGTAGCAGGGCCGTCCAAGCGACGCAAGACTAGATGAAGAGCAGTGATCCTGCTAGGTAGATGAGCATCAACGACCCAACAATTGTCGGGCGATGCTGACGTTCCCAGTGGACAATAATATTGATCGTGGCGAGGAGGAACATCGCCAAGAGGAACGCGATCGTAAAGGCCCGGGAAATGAGAATCAAACGCAACGCGTTGACGATTGGGCCCGAGGTTGGCTCAACCGCCCCGGTCGTAAACAGTTCGGTATCAACCAGGTTTGTGGTCACTTGGTTACCAGCCTGATCATGGATGGATAAACCCAACACGCCGGTCGAAGAATTTTTCGGCGCGACAAACAGTTGACCGCGAAAAGCGTCAGACTTTTTATTTAATGTCGTCACAACACCACCACAGACACACCGAACATCGCTCGCGTCAGTACTGGTCACGACCTGAACATCGTAGACATCGCCCCCGAGGATCGAGTACAACGCGTAGGTTCGATGTTCGTCGATCTGCGGCGCCTGAGTATCAATCGTCACGGCATGAACCGGCGAGGCGAGGCTCGTTAACCCTCGCGCGGCGGCCGTGACACTGAGCGTGTGCGTACCATCGGTCAGACTATTCGGGAGAATGGTCGAATATACGCCTTGCGGATTCGCCGTGACCGTGGCAGCGGCAACACCATCAATCATGACCTGAACCGAACTACCCGGCTCAGCCGCGCCAACAATTTCTGGCGTTCCGGTTTGGACTAAGCTGCGGTCGGCGGGAGTGGCAATCGTCGGTACCGCCGGCGCGGTTGGTGGTACAACGACAACCGGTTCCGGCTCGCTTGGAGTTGTCTCTTCATCCCCCAGCACGGACGGAGTAACCTGGGTCAATTGTGATTTGGCGATAGTTGGGCTCGGCGTTTGCGTGGCGGCGGTTGATTTTTTGATGGTCGGTTTGATTGGCGTTCCAAACATTTGCACGACTAACAATGACTGTGTGCCATTAATGGTTCCAGAGGCGACCGCCACGCCGATTTCCGTATACCGCGTGCTCAGCAGGTTTTTTCGATGCGAGGGCGAGTTCAGCCACGCCTGAATAATATCTTCACTTTCGGCAAAGTCGATCGCTAGGTTTTCACCAGCATACCGATACGAATATCCGGCCTGTTTAAAAAAGGTCCACGGCGTCACCTTACTTGGACTGATGTGCGCGAAATATTGCTGGCGAATCATATCGTTCGCCTTCGCTTGGGCCGCTTTATTCAAAATCGGGTTCGTCTTGAGCGCCGTCAACTTGTTCGCCGTGCGGGCAATATTCGTCTGTTTGATAATGTTCCCGGTTGTCACGTCAGACAGACGAGCTGGTCCAGCATAAAACGCCACTCCGGCGACGACCAACATTTTTGACGCAACTAAAACTCCAGCATACCAATGCAACATGTGCCGACGAAGCGCATGTGGTTGATAGTTATTCCCTTCGTGGGGAATAAATGCATTTTTGAGATGATGGCGAAACAATGTCATGTGGCTATTATTCAACACGTAACAGTATCATAATTTACACATTTTGTCAAGTCCAGCCCAGTCAATAATTCCTTTCGCTGCATTCATGGTACACTGGTTTCTCAGTCTGACCAACTCATCCTCAACCATGGCCCTCCTCACCCTTCCGCCACTCCCTTACGCCTACGACGCATTAGAGCCTTGGATTGACGAGGCCACGATGACGCTGCATCACGACAAACATCATCAGGCGTATATTGATAAAGCAAACATCGTGATAAACGCCGAGCCGGCGCTCGCCACTATGTCGGCCGAGGACATGCTCACGAATCTGTCTGAGCTACCTCTCGATGAAAAAGCCAAGACCATCATCCGAAACCACGTCGGCGGACACGTTAACCATTCCTTGTTCTGGGCAACTATGGGTCCGGAAAAAACCGTTGACCAGGCGCTGATCGATGATATTACCGCTTCTTGGGGTTCGATGGAAAAATTTAAAGCCGAATTTACCGCTCAGTCGATCGGTCATTTTGGGTCGGGCTGGACCTGGCTCGTTCGCGATGCTGCCAAAATGCTCAAGGTCTACACCCTGCCAAACCAAGATTCTCCCCTAACGCTCGGGCACACACCTGTGCTCGGCCTCGATCTGTGGGAACACGCCTACTATTTGAAATACCAAAATCGGCGAGCTGAGTACGTTGCCGCCTGGTGGAACGTCGTTCCCATTGTGCCGACAACCTAAAGTCGTCGACCAGCTGCCATCGAACTCACTAGTTCACTGAAGACAACGAATCGATGGGAATAGTCTCCCAGGCGACGATCCCAAGTCCCAGCGCAGGTATAGAGCGTCAGTCGAGCCACGGTACTCTTCCCGGTCATCTCACCCAGCGGCAATGCCGTTCGAGAATATTGTCCAACTTTTTTTACTTTAAAAGTTCGCGTCACGTTTTTTGCGTCGGTCACAACGATAGTATTACCTGGTCGCAGGCGATGTAAATTGGTGAAGACAGCATGTGAAGATGATCGAGTGTTGAGATGGCCATACATGACGGCGTTTCCCAGCTCGCCAGGACGAAAACTATGGATGTGCCAGGCCACGTTCCAGGCCGTTGATGGTGGTAACATAAAACCACCGGCGGTTGTCCCACGAGCTTGTACTGATGCCTCAACCCGCAAAGCGGGAATACGGACTTTAACCGGATCAGCAACACGAACGGCGGCTTCCGCCGGGGCCGCGGTTAATCCGATCGTCAGGACGAGCGTGAGTGAAAAAAAATTCCGTGACAGCATATGCATAAATGACCGCGCATAATAGCATCGGATCCCGCTTTTGTCAAGGCCAGAGGCCTTGACACCTCGGCTGATTTCCGGTACCATCGCGACCCATTCCTAGGTGTTCTTTGCTCCTTCCTATATAAGTGTGGAGGATTCATAATGCGCCAAGATACCGTTGGTTCGTTCGTCGCCACAGATAATCATTTCGAAGTCGAATTTCTCGAGAAAAAAACTGGTAAAACCAGCATTCTCTCGGGTGCCCACGTCGTTCGCTCGCATCAACAGCACTATCTGGTCGGCTATGATCGCAAGCTACGCCGATCCCTCGGGGCCGGCACGGTCATTCTCCGGACAACCGTTCTGCTCCCGCTTCGTTGCCCCGTCGCTTCTTAAGCCACGGGGTGTTTTTTTAATGGTGGCCGATCGCTTGCTGCACCGTTTCAAGGGCCAGCGTTGCACACTTGAGGCGCGCCGGATTGACTGGGACGCCAAGCACATCAACCGCCTCCTGGTTGGTGAGTTTTTCAATGTCAGCTCGGGACATCCCTTTTATTTTTTCCGACAGCATCGAGGCACTGGCAACGGTGATCGTACAACCCCGTCCCGTAAACTTCACATCGGTAACCGTGTCATCACCATTAAATATAATATAATAATCCAGCTCATCACCGCACAGTGGGTTGGCCGCATGGGCCTTCGCCGACGCGTCAACAATTTCCCCAAAGTTGCGCGGGTGCTTATAGTGATCGAGGATATTCTGTTGGTACATTTCTAAGCTCATCCGAACACCTCCTGAACCTTCTGTAGTCCCGTTAGGAGCACATCAATATCTTTTTTTGTGGTGTAGATATACCCGCTGGCCCGAGTTGATGCAACGAGGCCAAATTTTTTATGAAGCGGCTGGGTACAGTGATGTCCGGCCCGAATCGCGATTCCTTGCTCATCGAGAATTGAACCAACATCATGTGGATGCGCTCCGGAAATATCGAAGGCGAAGATAGCGCCACGCGGACTCATGCCACTGCCACCGAGAATGTTAATCCCCTCGAGTTGAGATAACTGCTCAACCCCATATTTCGCGAGTTCTTGATCATGGGCCCAAATATTTTCCATTCCAACCTTCATCAGATAATCGACGGCCGCGCCTAAGCTAATCCCACCGGCAATGTTCGGTGTCCCAGCCTCAAACTTGTATGGCAACTCGTTCCACGTCGCGGCTTCCTTTGTTACCTCAAGAATCATATCGCCGCCGCGCTGGTACGGTTCCATGGTTTGCAAAATTTCTTCCTTCGCATAGAGCACGCCAATCCCCGTCGGCCCAACCATTTTGAGTCCGGAAAAAACCAGAAAATCACAATCGAGGTCTTGGACATCAACCGGCATGTGCGGGACTGACTGAGCCCCATCAACCAAAATCCTTGCCCCAACCGCATGAGCCTTTTGCGCGAGGAGTTTTACATTGTTCACAATCCCAAGAACATTCGACATTTGCGTCACCGCCACCAGCTTCACGCCTTTGAGGAGTTCATCAATATTAGACAGATCGAGATCACCGTTATCGGTCACCGGAATCCAGCGCAGCTCAACGCCGATCCATTTCACGAGAGCTTGCCAGGGGACAATGTTCGCGTGGTGCTCCATTTCGGAGAGCAGGATGACGTCCCCTTTTCGAAGTTGTTGTCCGAATGAATGCGCGACAAGGTTAATTCCTTCGGTCGTCCCGCGGACAAACACAATTTCCTTCACCGATTTCGCATTGATGAATGTTCGTACCTTTTCGCGCGCGCCTTCGTAGGCATTCGTCGCTTGCATCGATAAAGCGTAAACACCTCGGTGAACGTTCACACCGTACTGTTCGTAATATTCCCGTTCGGCGTCGATGACAACCTGCGGCTTCAACGCCGACGCGGTCGAATCTAAGTACACCAAGTCTGGATGGTGCGTAAAAATCGGAAAATCTTTTTTGATTGCGTCAGGCGAGAACATGGGCGAGATTGAAATGTTGTTGAAGCGAGGCGAGGATTTTCTCTCTCCATTCTACCTCCGCGAAGCGTTTCAGCACAGGGGCGAGAAAACCCATCACCACGATCGCCTCGGCTTGCTCTTCGGAGAGGCCACGGGACATGAGATAGAATTTTTGTTCCGGATCAACTGGCTTGGCCGTCGCGCCATGGGACGCTTTCACGTCATTCGCTTCAATTTCTAATCCTGGCACCGAATTGGCTTTCGCATTAGAGGACAACATCAACGAATCCTGCTGTAAAAAATCATTACTCCCCTGCGCCCCCGCTTCGATTTTGATCATGCCGTAAAACTCGAATGACGACTGCCCACCCAGAACGGCTTTAAAGTTCGTATACCCTTTCGTGTTCGGCGCGGCGTGAATCGTATCAATCTGAACGTTAAGCTGATCGCCCCCATGTCCCAGGAACAGGCCAATCACTTCCGCTTCGGCTCCTGGACCAGCCAGCACAATTTCACGCTTCCGCAGCCCCGCACCAAGTGGTGCGGGGTCCAGGATAGGTACCAGAAGGGTCAGTTTTTGCCCTTGGGCGACCTCTATGCGCGCTGTTGCTTCATTCAGGGTGTCAACAACAATGCTCATGTCCTAGGGCTTTTTTAATGGAATAAACGGATCCTCATCATGCAAAAAATTTTCAATATTCTCCCAAAAAGTTTTTTTTAATCGTTCTGGATACACGGTTATTTTTTGAACTTCGTCATGGGAAAACCACTGGGCTTTTTCGACCTTTCCGTCGACATCCTGGTCGACGTGGAGTTCGTTTAAATCAGTAGTACCTGTTGGGAGGGCCAGCCAAACAGTTTCAAACGAAATAAAATCGGACGATTCATGAAACTCTTGAACATAGAGTAATCGCTTAATCTTCACAGCCAAACCGGTCTCTTCTATAACTTCACGTTCGGCGCATTGAACGATATTTTCCTGTTCGTATTCCCAACCACCACCTGGTGGATACCAAAAACTTTGATCGCGGTTTTTTACAAGCAATATTTTTTCTTTCGCAGAATTATAGGTAACAACTCTTGTGACAAAACGGATCGTCATCCCACGCTCCCTTCCATCTCCAATTGGATAAGTTTATTCAATTCGACGGCATACTCCAGCGGCAACTCTTTAACAATAGGTTCGATGAATCCAGAGACAATGAGTCCCGTCGCGGTTGGTTCATCAAGACCACGGGACATGAGATAGAACAATTGTTCTTCCCCGACTTTCGAAACAGTCGCTTCATGCCCAACCGTCACATCCTTTGCGCGGATCTTCATCGTCGGGTACGTATCTGAACGCGACAGCGGATCAAGAATCAATGCATCGCACTTTACATTGGTCTTGGAGCCCCGCGCACTTGGCGCCATGTGGAGTAAGCCACGATACGATGTTCGCCCACCATCTTTCGAAATTGATTTTGAGGTAATGATCGATGACGTCTCCGGTGCGTTATGAATCGCCTTACCGCCAGCGTCCTGGTGTTGTCCCCTCCCAGCAAACGCAATCGACAAGACTTCACCGTGGGCTTTGCGGCCCATAAGGTACACGCTCGGGTATTTCATGGTCACCTTCGAACCCAAATTTCCATCAATCCATTCCATCGTCCCTTCTTCATCAACCCGGGCGCGTTTAGTGACGAGGTTATAGACATCACGCGACCAGTTTTGAATCGTTGTGTACCGAACGCGCGCACCCTTCGCGACGAAGATTTCAACGACAGCCGAGTGGAGCGAATCGCTCGCATAGACCGGCGCCGTACAACCTTCAACATAATGGACGTAGCTGCCCTCTTCGGCAATGATCAATGTCCGTTCAAACTGGCCCATGTTTTTCGCGTTGATACGGAAATAGGCCTGGAGCGGCATCTGGACGCTGATGCCTTTCGGAACATAGACAAACGAACCGCCCGACCAGACGGCGCTGTTGAGCGCCGCAAACTTATTGTCACTCGCGGGAATTAAGGTCCCGAAATGTTTTTTAACAATCTCCGGATATTCCCGCAGCGCCGTATCCATGTCGGTAAAAATCACGCCTTGCTTTGTTAGCGAGTCGATCAGCGAATGGTAAATCACTTCGCTGTCGTACTGCGCGCCAACACCAGCGAGGAACTTCTTTTCTGCCTCGGGAATACCAAGTCGGTCAAACGTCACTTTCATTGACTCAGGCACATCGTCCCAGGTTCGGCCCTGCTGATTGACCGGCTTCAAGTAATAGTAAATATTGTCAAAATCAATGCCGGACAGATCAGCCCCCCACGGCGGCATCGGTTTATCACGGAAAATTTTTAAGGCCGTGAGACGCTTCTCGGTCATCCAGCCCGGCTCCTTCTTCCACATCGAGATCATTTTGACCACATCCTCGTTCAATCCGCGCGGCGTTTTATGAATCGAAATTTCCGGCATCGAGAAGCCGGCGGAATAGGTGTCGAGGGATTTGGTAGCGAGCTGGGCTTTGACGCTCATGCTTTCACCGACTCATACCCTTTTTCCTCAAGTTGGAGGGCAAGCTCCGGCCCACCCGTCTTCACAATCGTGCCGTTCATCAACACATGCACCACGTCAGGTTTGATGTAATTCAGGAGGCGCTGATAATGCGTTATGACGAGCATCCCCCGTTCCGGACCACGCAGGGCGTTCACGCCATTCGCGACAACTTTCAAGGCATCGATATCGAGACCCGAATCGGTTTCATCGAGAATCGCCATGGTTGGCTCGAGAATCGCCATCTGTAGAATTTCGGCGCGCTTCTTTTCACCGCCGGACATACCTTCGTTAATCCCGCGGGTAATAAATTCCTCACTCATCGACAAGTCCTTCACTTTCTCCTGCATCAGGCGAAAAAACTCCGGCACGCTCATCGGCGTCTCGCGGCGGGCGTTCACGGCCTGGCGCAAAAAGTTTCCAAGACTCACACCGGCAATTTCCTGTGGGTATTGAAACGACAAAAATAATCCGAGCTTCGAGCGGGCGTCGGCCGGCATTGCCAGAATGTTCTGATCTTTGTAGGTCACAGTCCCGCTGGTGACGACATATTTCGGATGACCCATCAACACTGAGGCCAACGTCGACTTGCCTGAACCGTTCGGACCCATGATGGCATGGACCTCGCCGTCCGGTACCGTCAACGATAATCCTTTCAGAATTTCTTTCCCATCGACCGTGGCGCGCAGGTCCGAAATAACGAGATGCGACATACGAAATTAGTTCAGGACTTGAATATCTTTCTTTTCCAACTTGCCTTTCCCGTCGAACCATAGTTCCGCCGCGAATTTGCGATTCTCAATCACGTACGGCAACCAGGCGTCATCGCCAGGCCACATCTGTGTATACGGAATCGCATCGAGCGGAAACCATTCC
The DNA here is from genome assembly GCA_964349465.1 of uncultured Gammaproteobacteria bacterium. Lineage (GTDB taxonomy): Bacteria > Patescibacteriota > Patescibacteriia > SBBC01 > CAIJZX01 > CAYGGC01. The sequence continues at coordinate 15,449 of CAYGGC010000001.1, read as the reverse complement.
GGCTTCATTTCGTCCGACTCCCGCGCTTCCCCGGAAAAATCTTCCGTACGATAGACGGTGACTTTCCAGTTACCGTGAACGGCGTCATGGTACAGAATTTCGCCCACCGGGTCATTCAGGACCGGCGTCAATCCAACTTCTTCTTGCGTCTCCCGAATCGCGGTGAACCTCGCCGTTTCGCCGAATTCAATCTTGCCACCCGGGGCGTTCCACAGGTCCATCCCAAAACCCCGTTTTTTCAGGGCCAGCAGGACGTGCGCGCCTTTGATCAGATAGACTAACGTCCCGGCCGTCATAAGGCTTTCAGGGCTTCAAGAATCTCGCTCGTCGGCGGCAACCCGCGCTTGAGATAGCGGATGATGCCGTTTGTATCGATGACGACGACCGTCCGGCGAATAATTTCCGTTTTGAAAAACTTACGAATCGCCCCATAGCGTTTCGCGACGCGGCGCTCTTCGTCGACAAGTAACGGTGTCTTTAATCCATGCGCCCGCCAAAAATTCGTATGCGATTCAGCCGATCCGCCATTCACCCCGAAGACCGCCGCTTTCAACCGCTTAAACGCCGACCAGTCGTCGCGAATCGCGCAGAGCTGTTTTGTGCAATCCGGCGTATCATCGCCGGGATAAAAAATAAGCACGACCGGTTGCACGCCTTGATACGCGCGCAGCGAAATAAACACACCCTCGTGGTCCGGCAGTGCGAAGGCCGGAGCCTTATCACCAACTTTTAATTCGGTAGAAACTTTCTTGATCATGAGATTTTTTTCGCGCAGGCGGCACAAAGACCACTGGCGCTGAGTTGCGAGACCGTCACGACTTGGTCTCCGAACATTTTACGATCGACGTAGGCGGGCAATGTTTGACTGGTCAACCGATGAGCCTTAGTACAACGCTGGCAGGTAAACAGCGCGGTGTGAAACGTATGGCCGACAAACCGTCGGACACCATCTTGACTCTCAACCTGGTAGAGCTCACCACGGCTGACAAGGGACCGTAAATTTCGATAGACGGTCGCGAGTCCAACACCCGGCACCGTCCGGCGGACGGCTTGGACGACCTCGTCCGCGGTTAACGGACCCGTCGCAAACTTGACCGTCCGAAGGACGGTTTGGCGTTGGGTCGTGCGACGAACAGGGGTCATTGGCTTAATGAGAATGATTCTCATTAAGCATACTCCCCTCTGGGCCTGTCGTCAATGTAGGCCTTTTTCTTAAAAACGTGTATACTTAGCCTATCACCAAGAAAAAACATATGGCAAAAACATCATCTTCGATCCTGCCTGACGCACTGATTAATGTCGGTACGGGTTTTGGTATTCTGCTGGGACTCACCATTGGTCTGACGTTCGGGCTTATGGCCGAGCAAACCGCTCCGGCTCCGCTCCCGACGGGTAGTTCAATCTCCTTACAAAGTGAGACCGCTGACGCGACGATCCGCGCTATTCTGGTTGAACGGGCAAGTTTAGTGGCAAGCGTATTGCGATCGCAAGCCACGAACGGATCCGCTGATGCTCCCCGCGCGCTCCTCCAACAAAACTCGACCGCTTTAGCGGCTGGGCTTCGTACCATTGGAAATCCTGCCCTTGCCTCGCGCGTCGTCACGGCTCTCGATCGACAAATGGTTGCCACGGAAAACTACCTGACACTGAACATTGCCGAGAACACGACCGAAGCCGCCAACGCAAAAACTCTCCTTCTCGAAACTACGAACGAACTTAATGCAACCGTGGCCACCATCACAGGCACCGCCACCCAAATCGCCCGTCCAGTCACGCAGGCAATCACGCAAGCGCTCGTCGATTTAGTTCCGGTCGCGGGCAAAACGCCTGGTTTTTCGGCCGAAGCAAAACTCGCCAGCGCGTTCAATCGGCTCGCGACGTTCCTCCGTAATAATCGGCCTTAATCCCCGATCGAAAAGAGGTAGACCAGCGCGCCAACCGTCAGCGCGATCACGCCAACCGCGAGTCCGAGATAGACACGGACATGGCGTTTCGTTTGAATTCCAGGAGTTGTATCCATGTGAGTACTGTACCACACCGGCGCTTAGTAGACCACGACGCCGCTGTTATTGAATTTCCCCCAATCCGACCGCAGGGTCGCCGTCGTCCATGTTACCCGACCAACAATCGGGTCGTTGATGATGAAATGTGTCGGCGCGGATACCGGTCCGAGGAACCCAATCGCCGTTCGGGCGTGCTCACCTTTCCAGGCAGCCACGGTTGTACCGGACGGCGTTTTCCAAGGATCAGCGTAGGCATTCCCGAGCACACCCCAAATCACCACTGGATTCCCGGCCGCTAACGCTTCGGCTAACGTCGTCGTCGACCACCCGGTGAAGGCTTCGGCCTGGCGCCAACGACTCGCCGCCCGAGCAATCGGATCCCAGTGGACGCCATAGCCGGTGGTATTTTGATGGCCACTAATATTTCCAACAAAGCCGAGATTTGGATCGCCCCAGGTTTTTCCGCGAGCGGCGGTCGTCGTGTACCCTACGATGGCCATAATCGCATTTTCGGAAACGTTCACCCCTTTTCCAGCCAACGCCATTTTTAATGCCGCCGCTTCACAGGAAAGCGGTTTATCCTGAAAATCAAGTGCGATCGGCAGAAGCACTTTCGTCGTTTCAGTCGCGAACGTCGTCGTGAATTCAACGGAACTTGATAACCCACCGTCGGCACTGGTCACACCAGGCGCAATCCTGACGGTGTATGTCGTATTCGTCGACCACCCGTTCGTCGGGCTAAAGATCGCGCGGTTGCCATCCCACGTTACAGCCCCGGGAACCGTCGGCGTGATCGTCAATGCGGCTTCGGCCTGCGCCCGGTCAACCGCCTGATTCCAGCTCATGGTTACCGCAGTTTTCGGGGTGATACCTGTCGCGCCATTGACCGGAGTCATCGCCGTCGTCGCGGCTCCGATCGTAGTAAAGGTCCGACTCTCAGCCACCGGAAAAAAACCGCCAACCGCATCTCGCGTTCCGGCCGGAATCGTGACGGTATACGGCGTGGCATGAGCGAGCGGCGCGGTCAGCGTGTAGACGGCCGTTTGGGGATCAGCCCAGCTCCAGGCCCCAGTCGGGCGTGGTTCCAGAATAATTCCGTCAACCGACGTCGGCGGCATCGCCCGCCCAAACGACAAGCGAATCTCGGGAGTGGTTACTTTGACGGCGACACCACTCGGCATGAGTTCCGACAGGTTTGGCGGATCGGACGTTACCACCGAACTGTCGTTGACAATAACCACCGGCGTTTCGACTCGTTCACCAGTCAGACGGGATTGAACGAGGAGATGTCGTTCGACCAGGACTCGATAGGCTGTCGCGTGCGCGAAGCAATTGGTCGGCGCGAGTTGAATCGCCGGTGGGTCAGCGACGATCGTGGTGGTTATTTCCGCCGACGGCTCAACCCGGGCCGCAAAGCTCACCACGGCCTCAACCGGCCGATCTAGTGGCAAGGTCAACGTCGCACAAGGTTCGATGGGGGCGGTCGGCGGAGTCGCGATCACGGTCGGGAGCGAGGCAGTCGTAAACGAAACAACATAATTCCGGGTCCCGGTTCCCGCTAAGCTTTCAATATTTTTCAGGTCGACGCGATACGCTGTTCCCGGTTCGAGAATAGTGTCTGGAGTAAAGACCAGCGTGCGATAGGCGCGTTCGCCATAGGCTGGATCGGTAAACGTCCAAGCACCGTCAACTGCCGGTTCGATCGTAAACCCAACCGCATCGCGATTCATCGGCGCGGAAAACTCAAACCGAATTGGATCCGCCCAGGCTGCGTCTGTTTGGTTGTTTCTTGGCGTACTCGATGCAAGCACCGGGGGCAACGCGAACTGCGTCGCGGCCCACGCCGTTCCCCCACCAGTGACCAACACGATCGTCACCGCGACAATAAATCTCGTTCGTCGGTGAACCGGCGTCGTGACTTGTGAAACTTCTCCACGATGTTTCGCCACGGCATAGAGTGGCCCCCACACCGCCCCAAACAATAACGCGGTCAGGAACCCTTCGATTGGAAACCCGGCAATCGTGAGACCGATGACCTGATCACGAAACAATAAGTTGACCACATCGCCACCGCCAACTTGGCCAGTAATGAGCCAGGCCACCGCATAGAGCACCGCCATCCCTCCGGCCGACACGATCAGATCCCACAGAATATCGCGGCGCCGAACGACGATCACGACAACCTCAGCCACTTGGCCAGCCATCAGCGCAATCAACCATGGCCAACCAAGTAATCCCACCGCGAAAAAAAATACCAGCAACCCACTACTCAGCCACCACAAATCCCGCCGTCCGGGGCGCGCGCCGGGAACTAACACTCGGCGGAAGAGTATTTCATATAACACCGCCGCCACGGCGCCGAAAAGCGCGATCGTACCGGCCCGAACCACGAGGCTCCCCACATCGAACGGTGCCGACCAATCAACAAGCGCGTATTCGATCACCACGAGTGGCAAAGCAATCACCGCCGCCCAGACCATTTCGCGGCGCAAATCAGGTCGACGCAGCCACGCCGCCACACTAATCGCTAGCAAGATGAAGAAAAATACCGGCATACGATGATTCGTTGCCGTCTAGTATACCACCTTTTACTTACTCGCCAGGAGAAACAACTAAGACAACTTTCCGCCCACCAGCCACGTCACCGCTGCGTGGGACGGTCCGTGGCTCCCGCGGCACCCAGTCGCTGATTGCGTCCATCACCACGTGTTGATCATAGACATACTGCTCCCCTTTGCGCGTGCCGGGATCATTCGTGATGAACTTGCCATCAGCGGTATAACCGCGAATGACAAAGAAATGATAGATCGGGCCCGGCGCAGTAAAGTTCGGATTACCGAGTTCACGCCCAGCCGCCGGAACTAAGACCAGCTTCCCCGCGGCGATAGCTGATGTGATATCTGTGATGCTTGGGTCCTCTAGTTCGGTCACGGTGAGATCATACAACCCGCGGATAATCGACGCGGTTTCGGCCGCCGTTGTATCAAAGTACCAACCGAGATTATCGAGTTCCCAGCGTTTTATGCTCTGCAATGCCGCTTCGGCATCGTCAGCCGAAAGAATTCCCCGCCGTGCGAAATAGCGGCCAGCCATCAAGACCGAGGCTTCTTCGCAAAACTCCCCATGATCCTCATCCCAGTTGGCGTGCGGGGCTTGTGAGGTAAACGGAACGGCGAGGTTTTTTTCAACCGGAAGATCAACGACAACCTCATTCACATTAGCCGTAACATTCACGTTCTGGTTGGTCGTCGTATTCGTCAGCTGTTCGGCCGGCGGGAGGTTATTTTTTTCCCGATCGGCCAGCCACTGCTCAATCCGGTTTCCACCCACCAGCCATCCCAGCGACGTGATCGCCAGAACGGAAAAGAAAACGATAAGTAATTTTTTCATCGGCGTCATTTTTTTCCGTAGACCGGAATTTTTGCGCCGCTCGTTGCTCCGGATTCAGGCGACAGTAAATAGGCCACCAGTTCAGCAATCTCTTCCGGCCGAACCCAGGCTCCACCCGGATCCTTGGCGTGCTCTTCTTTAGTTTTAATCGCACTCGGCAAAATCGCGTTCGCCGTTACACCGAATTCTTTGACTTCGTTACTAATCGTTTCCATCAGCCACATCACACCAACTTTGCTGACGTTGTAGTGGGCTTGACCGGCCCGCGCCTGCATCGCTGATTGCGCCCCAACGCCAAGGATTCGCCCGTACTTCGCCGCGACCATATGCGGCACAACGGCGTGGGTCATCAAAAACGCGCTCTTGAGATTGAGGTCAATTTGTTGCTGCCATTTTTCGATCGTCATTTCCGTAAACGGTGTGCTGTCCCACCCGCCAACGAGGTTCGCAAGACCATCGATGCGGCCGGACGCTTTTTTCACTCCCGCGATAAACACCTCAACCGATTTTTCATTTGTGACATCAACCTGCTGAGCGGTCAGATGGGTTTTGTGTTCGGCTGGAATCGTCTCGTAGAGCCGCGCTAATTCGGCCTCACGGTTATAGGTAATCGTCACGTCGGCGCCGCGGGCCAATAACAAACTGGTCACAGCTGTCCCGAGCCGTCCCGTGCCGCCGGTGACGATAATGACTTTGTCTTTCAAGGAAGTGCTCATAGAGTTGATTGACTCCGAGCCAGTTCCACCAACCACCGCACCCCGGCGCCCGTTGCGCCTGGCGCGAGATGCTGCCCTTCGATCGAACTCATCGTCGGCGCGATATCAAGATGGACCCACGGAACACTCTTTACAAACTTCGACAAAAATATTCCGCCTTCAATCGTCCCACCGAAACGTGACTTGCCGGAATTACTCACGTCACCGAACGTCGCTTTGACCAAGCTGTCATATTCTTCCCACATCGGCAGCGGCCAGACATAATCCCCGCTCGCTTCACCAATTTCCTGTCCGCGGGTTTCCCACTCTTTCGTTTTTGTCAGCAACGCCGTCGCCTCTTGCCCAAGCGCGACGAGGGCCGCGCCGGTTAAGGTCGCGACGTCAACGATCATTTTCGGATTGTACATTTTTTGCCCATACGTCAGGCCGTCCGCGAGGACCAATCGTCCCTCGGCATCGGTGTTGTTGATTTCAATATTCACCCCAGACATCGACTTCAAAATATCGCCCGGGCGCAATCCATTCCCCGACACCATATTCTCCGCCGCCGGAATAATCCCGACCACATTCACCGGCAGCTGCAAATCCGCAATTGCCGCGATCGCGCCGATCACCGCCGCACCGCCGGCCATATCCATATGCATTTCGTTCATGGCGTTGCTCGGCTTCAGGTTATACCCGCCGGAATCAAAGGTAATGCCTTTGCCAACGAAGACCAGTGGCTTATCGGCTTTCGTGCCACCACTATACTCCATCACGATCAATCGCGGTTCTTCGGCGCTCCCTTGGCCGACGCCTAGCAGAGCGCCCATTTTGAGTTTCTCGATCTGCGGCAGGGTTAAGACTTTCACCGTCACATTCCGACCCGTCGCCATTTTTACGGCTTCCGCGGCGAGCGACTTCGGCGTCATCAATCCACCCGGCGTATTCGCGAGATCACGAGCGTGATTGACCATCTCCGCAATTTTCACACCACGTTTCATCGCCGCGGTATGCTCGGCGGTCAACTCTTTTGCAACGAGGGTAATTGTTTTCACTTCCGGCCAGCCAGCCTTCGGCGCTTGCTTGTGCGTTCGGTATTCGTACGCTCCAAGTAAACAGTTCTCCGCCGCTTGCTGGGTTCGGCTCAGGGTCAGTTTTTGGAACCCTATCGCCATCGTCGTCCACCCGCTCCCGAGCGCGGTTCGCACCAAGCGGCGCATCATCAGACGATACCGACGATCGGAAAACTCACCGGGCTTTCCGAGACCGACAACGACAATATTCGGCCATTGTCCTTTCGGCAGTTGGAGAACAATCTGACTTCCCCACTCACGCGTAGCACCAGGTTTCTTCAGCTGTTTCTGGATCGCGGTTTTTAGCGACGCCGGCAGTTTCGACCACCACGGATGCGACGGTAACCGCTGATCTTCAAACCAACCGAGGACAAGTACATCTGCTTTTACTAGCTTTGGGGAAGTGGTGATTCGGAGGGACATAGTGGGCGAAGTGTAGCCAAATTTTGCCCGCTTGGCAATTCAGGCGTTTGAGCAAATTCGTTAGGCCAGCTTGAGGTGGGCCTTGATCCGGTTCACGTCAGATTCGACGCGACGAATCCACTCAACAGTGAAAACGCGTTCTTGGTCGAGTCGTTGCAGAATAGTGCTCATGCCATCCATGATTGTCATCATGCTGTCCATCTTGGCTATGATCCTACCCTCAAGTTCCCCGAGCCGGGAATCGAGATGCTCTTCTGTAACGTATTTAGTCATAAACAGGCCTTTCTGCGGCCACTTGAATGTCATAAAAGTATGGTAGTGAATCAGCGGGAGCCTGTCAATATTTTTTCCTACTCTCGCTTACCACCCTCAGTATATTTGCACTGCGGATAGTTCGAACACCCAAGAAACGGTCCATATTTCCCTCGTCGTTTCATGAGCGTTCCGCCATCAACGGGACACTTTTTTTCTGTTTTACTTCGTCGCCAAAGGAATCGATTGAGGGATTCACCTGCGCTCCGTCGGATGAAAAGTGCAATAAAGACAATTGGAACAACAATTGCCATTACTTTCAAAAACTCAATTCCAATAATTCCTGCAGCCTTGCTACCCGCTTCGACAAGTTGTGGATCGGCGGCCATGTACTATAGTATATCAAAAAACTGTCTATTCGCCGACGCCGTCGTGAGGAAGGAAAGTGGTGGGAATGATTTTGCTCATTGAGCCCTACGGGAGTAGGAATCTATTTCTGATGTTGCCTTATGTCTTCTATAAATTTAGACATGGGCCTGACGTAGCTTTTCATTCCTTGGTGTGTAAGTGCGTGTTTTAATTTTCTGCTATCATCTCGTAGATAAAAAACATGACGAAGGCCGCCTAGTAGAGTCAATTTATCATCACTTAGGTCCTCGTCGTAAGTTACAACATGCCACACTTCTTTAATTTTGTATTTGCTAAGGATTTCAGCATTAGCGCTCGAGACTTGTTTCCATCTTTCGCGTAATGTTCGTTTGCAAGAAATACCAATGAGCCATTTGTCCTTAGTTTTAATCCATTTATCCACTTCAATATCAGCTTGGAAGTGTTCGGGGGCGTTTTCTGATTTGATATGAAAGTATTTAAAAAGAAAACTAGTAACATCCTCTAGGCTCCCACCAGCACGGCTTTTTCTTTTTTGACCTAAACGTCTTTCAAATTCCTGTACGAATGCTGTTAAAACCAAATTAGCCTCTTTTTCGGGCACCCCAGAGAGCTCGTCACGAATTCGTGTAAATTCACGCACTACCGCCGCTCTTTCAGCGTTAAGCGAACCCTCTACTCCTGCGTCATCCCAAAAATTGATCACGGTGGCTAACGCGCCCTCACCCAACCGATCAAGATAAGCTTTAGCAACTCCTTCGGTAAATTCCCTATCATTACTAGGTATTCCCACCATTGCCGAGTTTATTGGAATGAGAACGCTTTCAGCGGTTAATATGAAAACCGCAACATCGTCTTGGGACTGAAACTTACTAACAACGTCAGTGTAAAATAGATTTATTCGATCCGTCCTTGCCGTTGGTTTATCAAAGCGTTTTTCGAGTAATTCCTTTAGGACTTTTTTTGCGAGGTCAATTTTTATGTCCTCTGGTTGGCTCTTATCGGCTATAACAGTACGAAGTCCCTGGCCAATCTCTGCAAGTAACTTACTATCGCTTCCGACAGACCCATACTTATCATTATTAATAAGCATTCTTGCAAACCAATAGGCATTTCTCCAAGGATTTTCTAAAACAATAGAGGTGAATTCATCCTTAGCCGTGACTACTTTGCTAGATTTATTCATATTATCCTTTCCATGTCTTACCAGCTAATCTTTTTTTTGTCATCTGGCAATATTCAGGAGAAACCTCAATTCCAATATAATCCCTACTAAGTTCTCTTGCAACAATAGCGGTTGTACCTGAGCCGATGAATGGATCTAAGACGATCTTGGCCTTAGTAGAAGAAACACATCTTTTAACTAACTCTTCTGGAAAAGGTGCTGGATGCGGATTATTCATCTCTTGCGTAAATTGCCAAACGTCGCCCTGTGCATTTGCTTTTGGGGCCAATTGAAATTTGGGTTTGGCTATGAGATAGATAACTTCATATGTTGGTAAAAAATAACCTGGGTTAAAGTTTATTCCACCTTTCCTTTTCCAAATAATGATTTGACGGACTGGAAAACCCTCAACTATGTCTTGCCTGTCTTGCAACAAGCCATTTTGAACTCGCCATTTGTGGTTATAAAAAATTGCACCATCATCTTTTATCAAGCGCATCATTTCAGTAAGACAATCCCTCTGCCACTTAACATACTTTTCATGTGGCATTGTATCTTCGTGATGTGTGTACCCTTTCATTAAAGCTGCATTTGACCACTTTCCACCCCTTCCATCTTTCATCCCGTTACCCGTTGAATTTCTGAGATTATAGGGTGGGCTAGTTACAACAAGGTCAATGCTCTTGTCAGGCATTTGTTTCATCACCTTCACGGCATCACCACAAATAACTTGGTTTAGGTATTGATTCATTTTTTTCAGCGTTTTTCCACAGTGATTGATCTATAAATATTACCCGAAGAAAAGCCGAATGTCAAATTATTCAATACTTATTAGAACCTTTGTTTTAAGCCTGTTTATTATATCATGAACAATAGAAGCCTTTTTTTGAGTATTTGGCCTATCTTCAATTAGGTCTGTAACATCTAATTCCTGTTGGTTTGGGTTTTCGATTACCCATCGACATAAATGAGATAGTACGTCAGCATATATAATCCCTGGGCTGTCGTTAGATGAAGAAATAGGTTGAATATTTTTTTCAGCAAGCAGGTATTTTCTCATTTCTAAGTTTGCACTTATTTCTATGGCAAATTGTTGTTGGTCCAATAAATTCGAAAGAATAGATGTTTCATCATAGTACACGAAACAAAGATTTTTTCCTTGATTAACGCATCGAGGAATTCTTTTTACCAGCCCATTTAATATATACTTATAATTATCTAGAGACTGGCCTTTGGTGTTATAACCACAAAAGATCTTCCCCCTTTGATGAGATTCGCCCTTAAGCCAATCAATAATTTGTGTAGTTAGGGTAATCATTTCTTCTGGAGTCTTTCTTTGACCGGCTGGATCGCGTGAGAATAAATATCTTCCTTTAAACTCTACGGAATGGTCCCAATTACTTTTTTTCAATAATTTGTGAAAATTTTCTCTTAGCAATCGGTATTTGGTAGCATCGAGAACAACCAAACATATCCCGAATAATTTTGGGTTTACCTTACCGTTTAGCTCATCAGCAAATAATAATTTCATTTTTCAAAAAATCAAGCCTTCTGCAGGAGCAAAACAAGAACTACACCCCCCCCTCTTACCCCTCAATCGGCTCAAGGCTCTTACACCCAGCAATCGGATCATCCCCGTGGATGGTTTGATCGCCGCGATACGTTTCCCACGCCGTTTGGAGATCGCGGATGCGCTGGTGGAGGTCATCTTTGACGGTCGGGTCGAGATACTGGAACGGGCAGACGTGCTCCGGCGGACCGCCGTCATCGCTCCCATGAAGAATCCCGATTTCGACTAGGCCGATGCCCGGATAGTGCTGGGAGTCATGCGGACTGACCTCGGCGACGATATCGCCGGCTTTGACGCGATCCCCGACCTGTACCGTCGGGTTGATGACGTGTTCAAGTTCGTAGATCCAATTACTCTCTTTCGAGGACGCGACCATGATCGAGACGTCGTTGCTGTAGAGCGTTTCGATCCGGACAACTTCACCGTCGACGATGGCACGGACTTTTGTACCTAAGGGGGCGCTGAAGGTTGGTTGCGGGTTTGGTTTATCCTGACGGGTTGAGGTATTGGCGCCGGGAATCACGTAGCCAAATTCAGACAACGGGCGGTCGGTGCCGCCGAGTTTTGATTTGATGAACTTGATATCCCCCGCCATGCCGGTCGCCGGGTCGTACGGGGCGAGGTTCAGGCCGAGGTGTTTAATCAGCAGGTCGGGTTTGTTGGGATCGGTGGTGACGACGGTGTTCGTGGTCGTGTTCGTGCTCGACGTTGAGGAATTGGTAGCGGGTTGATTTGTCTGCTGGGCTGGTTTGTTGCACGCCGCGCCAAGGAGGAGCAGGGCGACGAGGGTGGTTATGAGGGGGGCTTGTTTCATGGGAGTAGTATACCAGATCCCCGCCTCCGCGGGGATGACAAAAAACAATACTCCTTGTCACTCCCGCGTAGGCGGGAGTCTCGCTGGATTCCGGATCAAGTCCGGAATGACAGATGCCCTCTCCTACCTCGACCCGGCCTTCCCCTGCACCGGCCCCCGTCGCTCTTTACTGTAGAGCATTTTCTTTAAGCCCTTGATCCCTTCCGCGATCACCCGTTTCAAGACTTTTTGATCGACATCGGATAACCGCTTGATATAGAGACAGCCCATGCTCGGCGTGTTGGGTCCGAGTTGTTTCAGGAGCTTTGGGGAGATATTGCCCGGATGAATATAGAGCGATAGATTCCCTTTGCGGGGCGAAAAGCCGGTCAACATCCAATCGCCTTCGCGGCCGCTGGCGTACTTGAAGTGAAAGTTCCCATAGCCGATAATCGCCGTCCCCCACATCGCCGGTTTTTCGCCGGTTGCGTCGAGAAACAGTTTATGTAAAACTTTCGCGTCTTTGCGCTGTTGTTCGTCTTTGATTGCGTCGATGAACTTGGTGACGCTGGCGTTGTTCTTCTTGGTTTTTAATTCGGCCATGCTGGAAGTATGAGACTACCTGGATTCCGGGTCAAGCCCGGAATGACAGTTCCCGTGTCATTCCAGCGAAAGCTGGAATCTATGCGAAATCTTCCCATAGGTCCCGCCACTCAGGGTTACCATTTTCGATCAATTCAATCTTCCATTGTCTTTTCCACCACTTCAATTGCGTTTCACGTAATATCGCCTCATCAATGAATTCAAACTCCTCAAAGTACACCAACAACCTCACGTTGTATCTTTTCGTAAAACCATCAATTTTTCCCTCTTTATGTTGTAAAACCCGGTAATACAAATCACTGGTCACGCCTATATAGAGCGTGCCGTTTCTTTTACTCGCCAAAATGTAAACGTAGTACGAACGCAAAAGGTGGCCCTTTCGAAGCCACCAACATGCTTTGAATATAGTACTCGTACACCCGCCTGTCAATTGCTGTGCGGGAGTTCGGCCATATTATTTTCCTTTCTTCTTCATGACGATAATACTCGATCGAACTAATTTATTTATCAGAGCGATTGGTAAAGGTTTTTCTTCAGGAAAACTCACGATCGCTTTCGTTCGTTTGTAGTCCTGTACATGTTTCCGATTATCATCAATCACCGGCGGGCGGACGTGCAAGCGAACGTACGGCGCTTTGTAACTAAACCAGGCAAACATGCCGTCGTAATCGTAGCCGGAATAGGAATAGCCCGGGATTTGAAAATAATCTGTACGCTCGGTCGCCTTCGGAGCAGCCGCGCGGATAGTTGCACGCATGGTCCGTAACGCTCCCTGCACCTTCAGTGGACAGGCCGCGATATAGGTCGGGACCGTGATTTTTTTCATTTTCGGTTTGGCCATATTACGCCCCAACGACGACCTTAAACGTCGCGTGACTCATGCGCTTCATATCGAAGGGCATGCCGTCTGGTCCTGGTTCCTGATTATACTTTTTTTCAAAGTAGGCCATTACTTTTTTATTGACGGCCGCGCGATGCGCTTTTGACTTATAGGTAATAAATGAAAACCAGACGTTCTCGGTCGGCTTTGTCTTCGCCATCTTCGGAAACGTAAAGGTAATATGCTTCGGACTCGGTCCGTCAATCATGCATTCCTTATAATCAAGCGCGCCGTATTTTAGCCAGGCTTGTTTCCCCTCTTTTGCCATCTTAATGTACTTCGCGGTGTTCTTCTTCGGGATCGAGATGACGAAGCCTTCGACGTAGGTGCCTTTAGTCATGGAATATTCTTTAATCAACAATATCTATTTTTTAAAAGTCGCGAGGAGTTTTTTCTATTTATGTTCGCGTAGCGGTTACATCTGTAAAAAGCCGAGCAGTTTGTGGACCAGGAGCGCCGGCCACACACAAGCTTTCAGAAGACCGAGGACGCCGTCCCAAAACGAGGTCGCGTGCTGGAGATAATAAACTGTCGCCCCAATGAAGGCAACAAAGTAGGCCCCGCTGCTAGCTCCACCGCTACCACGCTTGTGCCATTTTTTCTTCCCCTCGGATCCGGACTCTTTCGATTTTTCCTTGTAGCTGATTTCGATCGGCATAGTCTGTTCCTTTCAAATAAATCAATCGGGTGTTGAGATAGAGAGTATAACCTCCTCGCTCATTACCCGCAATTGGTGTCGGGTGACGAAAAAGAAAAACCCCGCTCCGGTGAAGGAGGGGGCAAACGAAGAAAGAACTAACGAACAACGACCACCCGATCGGACCGCTGGAAATCACGGGTCGCCAGGCGGACGAAGTAGACACCCGCATCAACGGCCGAACCCTGATCGGACCGCAGATCCCACGGGATCTGGAAGACGCCAGCGTGGAGGTCGCCCGCATAGAGCTTTCGGACGCGGCGGCCGGCGACGTCGTAGAGCGAGAGCTCGACGGACTGACGCAGGGCATTGCCGAACTCGATGACCGCTGACGCGCGGATAGGGTTCGGGGTCACCTTGCCGAGAAAGGAAATGAACGTGATGCGCGGTTCGTTGTCGACGCCGACGAGCTGGTTCAGGTATGAACCATAGAAGCCAGCCCAGTTGATGTGCGGTGCTTCCTTGCCGTAACCGGCGATAGGTTCACCGACGTTCGAAGTCAGTGTGACATTCCCAGCGGCGGAATGGGCTCCCCCGCTCCCGATGAGCACTTTCGTTTGCGTAGTCTGTGCGAAGACAGTACTGATCATCCCGACGAGCAGGACAGTGGCGAGCAATGCGACACGCATCATGTCCTCCTAGTTCGGGATGAAGAGAGCCTGGAAGCGAGCTGAGTTCAGGGAGAACGACTGCCCGGCACTTCCGAGACGCGCCCAGAAGTAGATCGTGGTCGTTCCCGATGACAACGGCACCATGACCGTGAAGTTGACGGGGTCGACCGTACCCGACTGCGTCGGATAGATGTACGTGGCAAGCGACGTCGGCAAACTCGGGCTGATATCGAACCCAATGGACGTGACGGTTATGGACCCTGTCCACTGCGCCGTACCCGCGTGGGATACGATGGCCGTGCCCGGGGTAGCAGTCGTGATCGTCAGACTATCGACTTTCGTCCAGGCGTTACTAGTAACCGAGCGAGTCGTCGAAGGATGTTCGACGAACTGGGTTCCCGGCCGCGGCGGGGCGTAGTACTTCACCCGCGGTGCAAGTTCCGGACCACCGTTGATACTGACACCGATCCAGCGATCACCGCCGAACCAGGTCCCATCGGGCACAACGAGAACCGTGTGGAACACGCCGTTGCTCACATCGAGCGGTGCGGCCTGCGTGTAGAGCGGCGAACCGCCCGACGCAACGTTGTAGACCGCGAGACTGATCGTGCGGGTGCCGTTGACCGGCGTGCCGGACTCGAACAGGTTTCCGGTGTACGGAACATCGGCCGCGGTGGCAAGGGACGGGAGGCAGAGCAGCAGGACGAGCAAAGCAAAACGAAGCATGATCGACTCCTTCGGATGGATTGTGAAAAAGCTGGGTGTTCGGAGTGAACACGTGCGTAAAAAACGCTGGGCAACTCTACCGAAAAAAGGGTTTTTTTGCAACCCCGAGTACTATAAAAAAAGAAAAACCCCTCGACCATAGTGATCGAGGGGGTAAAACACGAACGTGCGAAATTAC